>CAJAYT010000091.1 GCA_903949285.1 uncultured Burkholderiales bacterium | reverse complement strand
TGGTTTCACAAGCACAGTCGATAGTGCGGGAGGAACGCCGTTTGCACTGACTGTTAATGCAGCAACAACCTTTGGCGGGGCTGTGGGTGCAACGAATCATCTCTCAAGTCTGACTGTTAACGGTACAACGACGATCAACGGAGGAGCAGTTTATAGTGCCTTGCAGGACTATAACGGATCGCTAACGCTGGGAGCAGATACAACGCTTGCAGCATTTGCAGCCGGAGCCGGTGGATCTCCAACATCTTCGACCAACGTGCAGTTTGTCAGTACAGTTGACAGTGCCACCACTGCCCGCGCACTGAGCGTTTATGGACCCACGTCATTTGGAGGTGCTGTTGGCGTTGTGCATGCACTCTCAAGTCTGAATGTTTACGGAGCGTCAGCTTTGAACGCAGGAGTGATAACAACAACTGGGCTTCAAAGCTACGCAGGGGCTGTGACACTACTCAGTGATACTACCCTGAACACGACGTCCAGCACGGTTGGATTCACAAGCACAGTTGATAGTGCGGGAGCAACGCCGTTTGCAATGACTGTTAATGCAACAACAACCTTTGGCGGGGCTGTGGGTGCAACGAACCACCTCTCAAGTCTAACGGTTAATGGTAATACTTATATCGATTCGATTTCTGTGTCTACTACTGGATCGCAATCTTATTTAGGCACCGTAATTCTTCAAATGGATACTGCAATTACCAGTTCAAATGCAGGCGCAATTCGCTTTGCGAGTTCCTTAGATGGACCCTATGCTTTGGTTATGAACACGACAGGTGCTATCACCTTGACGGGAGCAGTGGGTGGTACAACTCCCTTGTCAAGCTTAGTCTCAGCACTCGCGGGCGGTGTGGCCATCAACGGTGGTTCCGTCATCACAATTAATGCACAAAGCTATGTGGGTCCTGTGACAATCAATCAAACGACTTTATTGTCAGGTTCAAGTGTTGACTTTGCATCAATTACGGCTACCTTACCAGTGGTTAATCTGACTATGAGTAATCTAACCAGTCAAGTCCTGGGAAGCATTGCTATTACCGGTAATCTCCTTATCACAACGGGTTCAGGTGGTGTGTCTGGAGCGGTTAGTGTGGGTAGCAGTGGTGGGGTCAGCCAAAAGGTTGGATCCGCACTAAGTGTTGGCGGTACCAGTCAATTTGTTGCCGACCATCTTACTTCCCAGGTTGCAAATTTGGGTAACGGTAATTCCTTTACTGGTTCTGTTTCCTTTACCAACTCCAATGGTGGCAACTGGAGCAATGTTTCATTGAACGCAACGTCCGGTTCATTGAATCTAGGCTCAGTTACAGTGACAGGAAACCTTGCAGCGCTCTCTGTGGGGAATATTACTCAAAGTGGCGCGCTGACTGTTGGCGCTAGCGCAGATATTGAATCTAGCAGTGGCACTGTTGTTCTTCCCAATTCGAGTAATCAGTTCGTAGGTCCATTAACCTTGATAGCCAGCGATGCGAATATAGTTAGCGGCTCACCTGGTATGGTGCTGGCCAATGTAAGCATATCCACCGGCAACCTTGTGCTCGACAGCACAGGTGGTCCAATTTCACAGACTAATAGCTCTGTGATCACAACACCACTCGCAAGCAACAATTCAATTACCGCGACCACGAGTAATGCAGTCAACGCTCCGGCTGCAAATATTCTTCTAGCCAACGCAGGTAATGCAATATCTGGGATAACCAACTTAGATGGAGCCAACGTTTCCATTGGCAATAGCGTGGATTTGAACCTTGGTAACGTCTTTAGTTCTGCTAATTTAAGCGTTACAGGCACTGCTGCTGTGAGTATGGGTAATTCGGCTGTAACGGGTAATATGGCAATCACCACGACCGGAGGTAATCTCAGCCTGGGTCAAACGATTGTGAGTGGTAATGTGACCACACATACAGCTGGAGGCGATATCAGTCAATCAGGTCCTATGGTTGTGACCGGTACAACGCAGTTGAACGCTGGAATTGGTAATATTGTGCTGACCAACCCCGCTAATAACTTTACAGGTACTTTAGGTTTAATCGGCAATGTGTCTTCGGTTGCTACAACCGGGGACTTGAATCTTGGTGTTGTCAATAACAGGGGAAGTCTCTCCTTAAGTGCCAGCGGCGCTATGAATTTAGGTTCGGCCTTCATTGCCAACGGAAATTTAAATCTGAGTAGTGTTGGAGACTTAAATCTTGGTGTAGCAAGTATTGGTGGCAATTTGTCCATGACGACATCAACTGGAAATATTGGACTTGGTACGTCCACTATCAGCGGTAATTTAAACGCAACAACCAGTGGTGGCACCGTCAACTTAGGCGCCTCCAGTGTTGGGCAAAATCTTAACATTCAAACCGCTGGTGGAAATGTTACGCAATCCGGCGCATTAAATATCGGTGGCAATTCAAACTTTAATGCAGGCACTGGCTCTGTTACGCTCACCAATGCCTCCAACAACTATGCTGGAAATGTCTCAATCAATGCGAGCGCTGGCGCAATAGACGCTGTGGGTACCATCACGTTGGGTAATACCGTAGTTGCTGAGAATCTTGAATTGTTAAGTACTGCTGGAAGTATTGCTCAGGCAATCGGCACCGCAATGACGATTGGTGGGACTACGAACTTGAACGCACTTGTAGGTAATGTCAGTCTTGCACAGCCAAACAATACGTTTGCGCAGGCTATAACTGTCAACACAGCGAATGCAACAATCAACAGCTCCACCACACTCACGATGGCTACGAGTACCGTAAGTGGAAATTTAGCCCTTAGTGCATCTCAGGGAAGCATTGCTCAAACTGGTCCCTTGTCAGTTGGAGGTACAACTAACTTTGTTGCTACGAGTGGACCAATTGATTTGCCTAATTCACTCAATAGCTTTGCTGGTAAGGTCTCTCTTCAAACACCACTTGCCCTGACCTTGGATACATCAGGTCCCTTGACAATCGCTACAGCAGATGTTTTAGGGGCAACAAATTTGGTAGCCCATGGTAATGTTGATTTGGGAACTTCCAAGTACCTGGGCACCCTGAACGTTACCTCCGGTAACGGGGAGATCATGCAAACAGGTCCCATCAAGGTCGGATCGAATACCAATCTCAATGCAGGAAGTGGTGAGATTAACCTCTTTAATCCAGGAAACTCCTGGAGTGGCACATTCCTTTATAAAGCAGGGATACTTTTGGTGAACCACCCACAGATCTTGGCTGCTGGAACCTCTGCAGGTTCTTTGAACGTCCGTATTCAACCCACAGTTCAAGAAGTCCAAACGCTTAGTGTATCCCGCGTGGGTCCACCGAACTCGGCCTTGGCCTTGAGTTCTAGTCCTAGTTCTAGTCCTAGTTCTAGTCCTGCAGCAGCCAGTGTCAATTCTCCCGCGACCGCCTCTGCGGGCGGGGCGAACCCTTTAATATCCGTAGCGGTTGAAAGCCCCCCCGCAGCGGGCCAACCTGGACTGATCAGTGTTTCCGTATCTTCAGCCTTAGCTTCTTCCGCCAAGGGTTTTAGTTTCGAGCTGGATCCAAAAGTAATAGGCCAGTCAAACCCGAGTGAGGTAAAGGCAGTCCAAATGGACGGAACACCCCTGCCGAAATGGATTCACTATGATAGTGATACCAAATCGTTTGTTGCTCAGTCGGTACCGGACGGTGCGCTGCCACTGCAGATTAAGGTTATTGCTGGCAGCAGTGATTCTGTCGTTGTGATCCAGGAGACTGCGGGCAACGTTAATAATTAAACCAAACTAACCGATACGAAAAGTCAGTCCTTAAGAGTCTACGTTACACATTTCAGTGAGGATAATTGCGCATCTTCTCAGGGCTTTACTTTCCATGACCTGTAGCCTGCATCACTTCAAAAGTAGACACCGCACTGGCTTGGTTGCCCCAAGAATTTCTAATATAACTCAACACATCAGCAACCTCAGTGTCGCTGAGCACTGCGCGGTAGGGCGGCATACCAAAAGGCATAGGATGACCTGTGGTCGTTGGAGGAATTCCCCCTAATAAAACGGCTTGCACTGCGTTGTTGATATGTAGCGCGACAACATTTCTGTTGTTGGCGAGTGCGGGATATTTGCCTCTTAATCCCTCGCCTTGTTTGCCGTGACAACTCTCGCAGTGTTTGTCGTAGAGTCTTGCGCCGCTTTTTAACTCTCCCGATGCTACTGCGCGTTTGGGAGCTACGGGATCCGTGATTAAATCACCTTTGGATTTTAAAGACTTTAAATACACAGCCACCGATTGAGCGTCCTGTGCACTGAGGTACTGAGTCCCTTTAAATACAACCTCAGCCATTGGACCATTGACATATCCCTTTGGTGTGATCCCGTTAAGTAGGAATGTTTGAACTTCCTCCTCACTCCAGTTTTGAACACCTCCATCGCTGGGATCCATTAAACTTGGCGCGAACCAATTTCCAGAGTGCGATGGGGTGAGATAAGCCCCTTTAAAAGCAAGCTGTGATTGACTCCCTCCGAGAAAATTCCTTGGTGTATGACAACTCCCGCAGTGGGATAGTCCGTTCACTAAATACGATCCCCGGTTCCAAAGTTTACTTTGCTGGGGGTCCTCAGTGAATTCGCCAACCTTAAAATAAAGTGAACGCCAAATCACCAAGCCCAACTGCGTGTTATACGGCCAGGCTAAGGTATTGGGTGTTTGTTGCAAGTGCTTGGGTGGTAAGGTTCTCAGGTATGCAAACATCGAGTCTGCGTCTAAGCGAGTAACCTGGGTGAGTTCTGAATAGGGGAACGCAGGCGTTAAGAGATGTCCATCCTTGGACTGGCCCGTATGCAGTGCACGCCAAAAGTCATCCGCTGTCCACTTACCCATACCCGTATCGGGGTCTGGTGTTAAATTACTGGAGTACACCACCCCAAAAGGCGTCTCAATGGGGCGGTTCCCCGACATCAGATCTGCCCCCGGTCTTGTATGACATGCTTGGCAGTTACCAATTCGGGTTAAATACTCCCCCTTTTGTTCCTGCGCCGTTAAGGTGGTCTTGATGCCCGAGGGCTTCAAAACTGTTTGTGTTTGTGATTGTGATTTTTGAATAGTCCCGCAAGCGATGGGTAAAGGCTTGGTCATAGTCTGTAGAGGACGCCCACCCTTTGGCCAAGGAGCACTTGAGAGCCAGGCAGTAACGGCACTGATCTCAGAGACACTTAAATTGTTTGCAACTTGCGCCATGCAATCAGGACTTTGTGCGTGTCGCTGGTTGGTCCTCCAAGCCCCAAGCTGGCTAATCATGTAGTCCCGGGGAAGCCCCAAAATTCCAGGGATACTCGGGGCTACCCCTGTTAACGCATCGCCGTGACACGCAGTGCAGGCAGGAATGTCCCTGGCTTTGAGCCCTTCCCTGACGATACGTCTACCCAACTCTAACTGAGCGTCTGTGCTACTGATTTGTGCAGGGGCGGGGTAGTCAAGCTCCTGAGTTGCAAAATAATGCGCGAGTAATTTCAAATAACTGGGATCAAGATTTTCCAACAAATAAGACATCTGCGGGTAGACGCGTCTACCCTCTTGGAAATTTAGCAGCTGGTTGTATAAATAGTTCTCCGGCTTACCAGCGATTCTTGGGAAGTAGCCGTAGGACGTAGCTCTCCCTTCTGGTCCGTGACATCCGGTACAAGTCTTGACGAGCTGCGCTACGGGGTCGAGTGACGGAGCGCTTTTAGTTTGATGAAGAGCCTCTGCTGCAAACACATGAGCGGCGATAAACAGTGATGCCGTAAAAAGCCATCGAAGTGCAAGGCGAGAGTTAGGGGTTGGGTGCATCTAGCGATTATCGAGTGAAACTGCACTTGAGTGAAGGAGCAGATTGTCGATAGCAAAGATTTACTGCTAATGAGCGCTTAGCGAAACGTTGTACTTTTGGTTTTTGCAGTCCAGGTGTCGCAAGAAGACTTGGGGGCAACTGGCGGATATTGATCCAAGCGACCTTGTTGCCTTGTGTTGGAAGGCTGCATAAAGTAAGTTTTTCCGCATCTGAGTCCAGAACTAGACGTATCACTCAGGAGTTGATAAGAACAGGAGACACAACTTGGCGTTGTGTTTGAAATACTGGCTGACATGCTTGTTGTGTTGCGCTCGGCTGATTTAACTAAGCGCAAACTATACATCCAAACTTAATCAAACTCTTGGGTAGAAACGCTAGAGATGTTTATTTTTTGCATTTTTCAGGGCATAAAGCTCATTGAGCAGCAGCTTTGAGGGTGCAACAGTGGGTATTTAGAAAATAATTCCAAATCACTGTTATTTGAGCCGATCGCTTTTACGAGTTCGTTTCGCAAAGGTGATTGGTTTATTCTTTACCCAAGCTATGAATTTGGAGAATTCGGGATGCTCCTTTAAAGTCTCAACAGTGTTGTAATGCACTGCAAGTTCAGTTTCGCTAAAAAGTGCATGAATCTGACGATGACAAATGCTATGCAAGTATTGTGTTTGCACGCCGCCCTTGGATTTTGGAATGAGGTGGTGTGCTTGCATCTGGCTTGGAGGAATCTCTCTTTCGCAAAGGCTGCAGATGACGGGGGATTTGGGTGCTCCAAGGTCCTTTAACAATAGTTTATTGCGATTAATTTTTCCCAATTCAACAACTCATCCTTTTAACTTACCCCCCCGCCCAAAGCTTCTGAGCGGTCATTGATTTTGGGATCTATGAAGTTGCGCATCGCTTTGAATAAGAGCTATTTTGTCTGCGTCAAGGCGTGCTAGATTTTTAAGTTGCATGCCCATCCTGGGATTTTTCGCAAGTAGCTTTTGATGGCGGATCAAGAAATCCCAGTACAAAGTTGTCATGGGGCATGCACTGGGTCCAGTTGATACACCAGGATCATATTTACAACCACTGCAGTAATTACTCATCTTTTGAATGTACTTGCCACTGGCAATGTAAGGTTTACTCGCAATAATCCCGCCGTCTCCGTACTGAGACATGCCTAAAGTGTTGGGGAGCTCCACCCATTCAACTGCGTCTACATAGACGCTTAAGAACCATTCATGGACATACCTTGGGTCGACACCGTACATCAGGGTATACAGTCCCAAAACCATTAAACGCTGGATATGGTGTGCATAGCCGTACTTGAATGTCTGCTCCAGTGTTTCACTCAAGCAATTCATCTGCGTTTGGCCGCTCCAAAAAGCGGAGGGGAGATTGTTTTTTGCGCCCAGTGCATTTAGTTCTATGTAAGCAGGCATTTGGGTCCAGTAAATACCTCTTAAAAATTCTCTCCAACCTAGAATTTGGCGAATAAAACCCTCCACTGATTCTATGGGGGCAGTACCTGCTTGATAAGCATTTTCCGCAGCGGCTACGACCTCTCTGGGGTTCAGGAGCTTTAAGTTCAAAGAAGAGGAGATATGGGAGTGGTAGAGCCAGGGTTCTTGGGTCCACATCGCATCTTCAAATTGACCGAATAATGGCAGCCTTTCTTCAATGAACAGCTCTAAAGCCTGAAGGGCTTGTACTCGGTTCACGGGCCATGAAAACTGATCCAGCGAACCCACATGATTTTTGAACACACGGTTGACCATCTCGATCACCTCCTTGGTGATCGCATCTGGTTCACTCGTGTAGGGAGGGGGTATCAAAGACGGCCCGCTCTTACCGAATGACTTTCGGTTGTCGGAATCAAAATTCCACTCACCACCAACCGGCTCACCGTCTTTCATTAAAATATTGAATCTCTTCCTAAGTTCTCTATACCAATACTCCATGCGCAGTTGTTTTCTGGCTTTGGCGTGAGTTTGGAAATCCGAAATTTGCGTAAAAAAGTGATCATCCGGGAGTACTCTTAACTTCAAACCTAAATTTGTGCAGCAATTTTCTAGACCCTTTAAAACCCGAAAGTCCCCGGGCTGTGTGACAACGATTTCTTGCGGATGGTGATTCGTAAGCGCTTTCGATAACTCACCCTCTAGCGTGCCTGTGTGGGAGGAGTTATCCAGTTTTGTATATTCAATCGGCCAATTCTTGGCTCTTATTTCTTGCGCAAAATGGCGCATCGCACTCAAAAAGAGAGCAGTTCTTTGTTTAGAGCTCGGGACATGGGTAGATTCAGCCATTGCCTCAGCCATCCAGACCAAGTCCAATTGAGGGTCAAAGTCTTTGAAGGCGCTTGAGTCAATACTCAATTGATCCCCTAAAACAATCACCAAGCGGCGAACGCGGGGTGACTTTTTATCTTTATTTTGTAATAACATTTAAATTGAACCGGATGGGGATTTTTTATTTTTTCTACATTGGTCAGAACAGTACTTTACATTCTCCCAGTTTTTAGCCCAAGCCTTGCGCCACGTCATACTTAGACCACAGCTCTCGCATGGCTTACTGGGCAGTGAAGATTTGTTGCCCTTGAAGCTTTTAGTTGTATTGGATTGTTTCATCAGTTAAAGGACTTAGAACGTGGGTAAAAGCAGTTGGTGATTTGGTTGGGGGCCTGAGGTGCTTGGTGGGAGATATATTGCCTGATGTAGGGAGCAGCTTTCCAGGGCTGTGTGTATCCGCTCCAAACTGCATTTGAGATGATGGTCATAGGCAATGGGCTGGTTTGAATGAGTACCACGCTGGGTAATAAATCCTCAAATTCAGCTTCAGCTAACATCCAGTCCTGATAAATAATCACTGACGACAATTTAACCGACGCAGAACTTGGAGGGCTGTAAGCTTGAATCAAAAGCTTTGCATCTTGGTATTCACGATCCACTGGATCCAAAACTCTAACCCCCGAGCAGTCGGTGATCCACCGCGTCCAATTGTCTCTCCATTCCCCCTTTATATCGATTGGGCGGTTATCCAGTAACAAAAGCGTACCGTTTTCATCGGTTTTTAAGTTGAAATGGGATAGAACTACACCCAACAAAACCAGGACCAGCAGAGGTAAAAATGCTTTATTTCTCATCGTTGGAAAAAATAGCTTAAAAAAAGGCATGAACACACTAACTTGAAACACGCATTATGAGCCTGATGTGACTTTTGTCAACGCTTGTAAGAACCGTTGCATTATGGTCGAGGGATGGAATACAAAGACTATTACGCAGTGTTGGGTTTAGCAAAAGATGCAACACTCGATCAGGTTAAAAAAGCGTACCGTCTGCTTGCTAAAAAACACCATCCGGACATGTCAAAGGAGCCCGGAGCAGAGGCGCGATTCAAAGAGGCCGCAGAAGCTTATGCCTGTCTAAAAAATCCTGATAAACGGGCTGCCTACGACGCTCTGGGTAAAGTGCCCCCTGACAAGGGTTTTACACCCGGGGCGGATTGGGCACAGAACTGGGCGGGTGGACAAAACTCTTTTGCAGACATGGACTTTGCGGACCTATTTGCAGCAATGAACGAGCATGCACCGCCCTATGGTGCAAACTATGCAGGCGCTCAACACGGTCATCCCCGGCGACCCCCAAATCCAGTTAAAGGTCAGGATCTCAAAGATACGGTACGCATCTCTATGGTTGATTCGCTCATGGGATGTAAGAGGTTATTTAATGTAAAAAGCACAGGAGGTGAAAAAACCATCGAAGTAACGATTCCCCCGGGTGTGCGTTCTGGTCAAAACATTCGACTGCGTGCAATGGGTGGACTTGGTCAAAGTGGCGGGGATGCAGGGGACATGTATTTACATATTGAACTACTACCGCACAAAACACTGAAGCCTTTAGGGGATGACTTGTATTTCGATATGGCACTGACGCCTTGGGAAGCGGTTCTCGGTGCTGAGATTGAGGTTGCCACTCTTCAAGAAGTAGTAATTTTGAGCGTACCACACGGAACGCTTCATTCTCAAAAACTAAGAATAAAGGAGCGGGGCTTACCCGCAAAAGACGGTAAAAGAGGGGACTTGTTTGCTGTTGTGCACATTGAAACTCCGGCAAATGTCACGGATGAGGAAAAACTCATCTATCAGTCATTGGCAAAGTTATCTAACTTTAATCCACGTCAACACTGAATGACGAAAATACTATGAACACCATCTCATTTCAGCACCTTCCCAACGAGATCATTGAATACCTCACCCTTGCACAAGTATCAAGTCTGTGCTCATTAAGCATGGAGGAGGCTAATGAGTTGGTTGAATTCGGCGCCATAAGGTTTGACAAAATTGATGGGGATGAAGGCTATTTGGCTACAAACCAACTTGAACCACTGAGAATCGCGTGTCAGCTTCGCCGCGATTTTGATATGGATCTCTTTACGGTGGTAATTTGTGTTGCACACTTGAAGTCGATTGCCGATTTAAAGCAACAATTGCACAGCTACAGAGTCCTGAGTAGATTTGATAATTCGTAGTCTTTTCATTTCAATAAATTAGGCGCGATTTGTGTGTGAGATTTGTCAAGAGTTATCAAGTATTAGGAATAACATTGTCGAAAAATATAGATTACCCTGCATAATTAAATGATGGAAAAACTCAATGCCCGGTTCGAGATCGACAGTAAACATCTTCATAGTCTCGGGGTATTGGACCCGGGATCGAACAAGAGTTTGGAGATTTATGAGACCGAAAATCTAAATAGTAACGAAAGACTTTATTTCAGTCTTTGGGGATGTAGGGAACTGAACTCAACATCATTTGATGCACGGAGTAAGATTTTCCATAAGGGTTCTGAAATCACTTGTGCATATTTTATTGTCTCAGGAACGGTTTTAAGTGTGTCCGGTCAATTGATCAAACGGTTAGGTCCCGGATCAGTGATTGGCTTAGCGGAAGGCATATCAGGTCTGAATTCCCCCACAACCGTCATTGCAGTTACATCAGTTCAAGCTCGGGTAATACCTATCAGCAAAATATCACACATACTTCCCAAGCTGCCTAAAATAATGCAAAAGATCATATGCAACATCGCAAGCAGATCCCTTGAGAAAATTACTTAATCAAAGATATTATCTATGGCTTTTTTTAATGAGATTAAATTTAGCCCGGGAGAAGTAGTATTCAAAATAGGTGACAACGCAGATAAATTGTATTTTGTTAAAAGTGGTGAACTCGAGGTACAGGATGATAAGGCGGCATTTATATCTAAAGTCACTGTCGGACAATCCTTTGGAGAGCAAGCGTTCATAAAAGGCGGCGTAAGAGGTGCAACCGTCAAAGCGATCAATGATGTCATTTGCATTGAGATTTCTAGCGCTGAGGCCAACGCCCTGCTTGCAGGCACCTCTTCACTGCTCATCCCTGTATTTGAGGCTTTGCTACTCCAGCAAAATATGAGTAACGATCTCATGCAAAGTGGAAAAAATCTAAATGCCTCCATCGATTGATCGAAGAAGGTACCTATGTATCTCTCCACCGATCGATTGGAGTAATGTGTTAAATAAATCTTTATGGTTTCTTAGAGATTCGTGGAGCGAAGTTCGGAGTGGGGGATGGATCGGAGTTCCTCAGGTCTTGGATACTTGTATCAGTTTGTTAATAGCGCCAGATCAATTCAGGGAGAGGAATTGCAATTTAATACATAGTGCGCGTATGGTCGCCATTAATATTGAGTTGCATGCGAATCAGATCGTAGAACCCAACTACCATAATCGGTTGCATTTTTGCGATGCACTCACCGGAATTTGTATTTTGATGTTGATTGAGAAAGAACGTACCGGCCTCATCGAGGAATACTGGAGCGCATTGCTACTATTGATTGTCGTATCGCATGATTACATGCATCCTGGTGGGCAAAATAAGCAGGCCATGGAGATCGAAAACAATACAATTCATCAACTGAGGAGAATTTGGAGCGTGTGTCCTATAGATAATCTAAGTCTAGACTACCTGACCTATATTATTCAAAAATCTGATCCCAGATACGTTCGTGAAAATCATAAAATAGTCATCAATATTCCATTTGAATGGAATAAGCTCTGGGCCACAGTGCTGGTCAATGAGGCTGACATCATTGCGAGTTGCACAACACAATTCGGGTCAAAGCTTGGTCAACAGCTTCTTAGCGAATTGCAACACAATGAAGCGTGTGAAAATTCGCTATTGCGAACTAATGAAATTCGTAGGAATTTTCTGGAGTCCGCATCCTTTTCATCCCCAGCAAGTCATATATTAAAAATACAAAGTCAAGTTCAATTTGAACTTAGATAATATCTAGTTATTCTTCGTATCTAGCAACTAGCAACTAGCAACTTGCACATTAAAGCTCAATTTTCATGTGAATTCTCTATTATTCAAAAACCAAGTATTCATGGGACCCTTACCCCTAATTTCAATAGGTCCGCGTTTTTCAAGGGTAAATTGGTCACCCAGTTTTAATCTTGTTGTGTCTGTGATTTGAATTCTTCCGGGTATGCCCTGTGACTCCATTCGACTGGCTGTGTTGACTACATCTCCCCAAACATCATATAGAAATTTTTTTTTGCCAATCACTCCCGCCACCGCAGCCCCACTGCTGATACCAATTCGAATATCTAGTTTGTAATGGCTTTTCTCATTGAAGAGTTTCATAGCCTCTTGCATGTCAATTGCCATGTTGGCGGCCCCCTCTGCGTGGTTATGAGATGGGAGAGGGAGTCCTGCCACTGCCATGTAACTGTCCCCAATAGTCTTGATCTTCTCAAGGCCCCTCGAATCTGCTATCGTATCAAAACGGGTAAAAATATCGTTAAGTACATTCACTAAAACCACTGGACTTAAACCTTCAGAGAATTTTGTGAAATTAACAATGTCCGCGAACAAAACTGATACTTCTGGGAAACTATCAGCAACTACTTGTGTAAAGTCATTGAGCATGACTTCAGGACGTCTTTTTAGCCGATCTACAATGGAGTGAGGAAGGACGTTGTGCAATAAGCGTTCAGATACTTTTTTCTCGCTTAGAACTTGAGCGTATAGTTTTTGTGTTTCTACATTTAATAGTCGAACTTCCAATAAATTTTTAACGCGCGCTAATACCTCTGCTAAGTCAAATGGTTTGCTCACAAAGTCCCTTGCCCCTGACTTTAATGCTCGTAGTTTTTCCTCTGGTTGAGCGGTGATAACCAGCACAGGAATGTAGCCGCCTGTTTCTATCTTGGACAATCCCTCCATGACTTGAAAGCCCGACATGATTGGCATTTGAAGATCCAACAAAATTAAATCATATTTATTTTGGTGGTGAAGCTCACAAACATCAGTTGGATTTTGAGTCGATGTGATTGAGCTGTAACCTGCTCCCTTTAACATTCGTTCAAGAAGCATAACGTTAGCAGCTTGATCGTCTACGATCAGTAATTTTGCATTTAATAGGTCTGATTCTTTTATCACTTAGAACTTCAACTTTTTTGTTATTTAATTTATTGTTGCGGATGATTTGACTTTAATTGTTGAGCTTGTGGATTGCCAAGTGTTTGCGCTATCAACTTTCTTTTTGCGAAATCCAAGACTACATCCAAGGTTTCCATGAATTCTTTAACCTTTATGGGTTTGGTCAAATACCTAAAGAATCCAACTTCTAATCCCAAATCGATATCTCGCAGCATTGCATTGGCACTCAGTGCAACAACGGGTATGTGCGCTGTACAGGGATCCTCACGGAGGATCTTTAATGCCTCAATACCGCTGATCCCGGGTAGATTGATATCCATAAGAATCATGTCAGGCTGAAACGTTCGTGCCAACTCTATGCCTAAGATGCCATTAACAGCTGTCAACAACTTAATGTCTGAGCGGAGTTCGATCAGTTGTTCCACCAGTTTCATATTTGCAGGGTTGTCCTCAATGTAGAGAAGACTACTTTGAACTAGATTATTTGGAGAGGGCGGTAAGTAGGGTGCATTTTGTTTACTTTGTTCAACCCTCAGGTCGGGGGCTGCTGTGGAGCGTAATTCAACCCAGAACTGACTTCCAACATCCACGCTACTCTCAACTCCAATCACACCATCCATCAACTCTACCAACTGTTTGGTCACGACGAGCCCTATACCAGTGCCTGCTACACCGCTGGCTTCTTGTCCAAGCCTGTTAAATGGTTGAAAAAGCTGCGCAATTTTGTCGGGGACCAGCCCAGCTCCAGTGTCATTGACGATAATACGAATTCGATCCGACTCTTTAACCTCGCACCTTACGATGACAGTCCCATTTGCTTTGTTGTATTTGATGGCATTTGATAATAGATTGATGATGATCTGCTTCAACCGAGTCTGGTCAGCCCACACAAAGCTGGGTTTATCCATGATCGGGAATGTCATTTGTATGCCGTGTTGAATGGCCTGTGCATCCATCATGGCTTGACATTCGGATAAAACTTCGCAAAGTGAAACGGGCTCAAGGGAGAGTGACACTTTCCCGGACTCAATGACTGCAAGATCCAATATCTCGTTGATTAGTTTCAGCAAATGCCAACCTGCTTGGAGAATTTGAGCGATACTTTCTTTTTGAGAATCAGTGGGTAAAGGGGATGCTGACTCCATCAGTTGTGCAAAACCCAGGATGGCGTTCAGGGGCGAGCGCAGTTCATGACTCATGGCAGAGAGAAAATCGGATTTGGCGAGATTGGCCTTTTCTGCTGCAGATTTCGCACTCTCCATCTCTACATTGCTTTCTTGCAAAGCTTGTTCAAAGCTTTTACGCTCTGTCACGTCCCTGGCAGCAGCAAAAACGCCTTGCAAAGTACGGTCGCGGTCATAAAAGGTACTCGCGTTATAAGACACGACAGTCTGTTTGCCGTCACGTGCTCTAGCCGTTAGTTCGTAATTTGTAACCTTTTTCTCACTTAGAACTAATTTGATTGCTGCCTCAGCACGCTCTGGATCTGTAAAGTAATTTTTGAAAGGTGCGCCAATCAATTCATCCCGGGTGCAGCCTGTGAGTGCTTCCATTTGTTTATTTCCGTCCGTGATAATCCCAGATGGATCAGTTGTAATGAGTGCATCAATATTAGATTCGATAAGGGAGCGGGTATAAAACTGTTGGTCTCTTAGGCGCTGATCAAGTTTTTTCTGCTCAGCCTCTACTTGTTTGCGAGCGGTGTTATCTGTGCCGATCAAGAGGTATCCAATAATCACTTTCTCAGCATCTCGAAGTGCAGTGACCGACACAACTGCAGGAAAACGGCTTCCGTCCTTTCGGATATAGGTCAGCTCATATATATCCTCAATACCCCTGGATGCCTTGAACACGAGAGCCTCGAAACCCGGTGCAATTTGTGTACCCAGTTCTTGGCTTAGGGCTTTGGCCCTGGTAATCACTTCTTGGGGGTCAGAGATTTCGGCTGGGGTAATGCTGTTCATGACTTCGGCTGCCGTGTACCCAAGCATTCGCTCTGCGCCGACGTTAAAAATTTGAATGACCCCCTTAGCATCGGTTGCGATACTTGAGAAGTTGGCGCTGTTGAAAATAGCACTTTGTAGAGCTCCTGCCTTCAGTAGAGCTTCCTCGGCTTGTTTGCGCGCGGTATTGTCAGTTCCAATGAGCAGATATCCAATGATGATCTTATCGGCGTCTCGAAGCGCTGTAACAGACACCACTGCGGGGAAGCGACTACCGTCCTTGCGGATATAGGTTAGCTCATAAATATCCTCAATTCCCCTTGAGGCTTTAAATACCAGAGCCTCAAACCCTGGTGCAATAGGGGTTCCGAGTTCTTGGCTGAGCGCTATTGCCCTTGCAATCACCTCCTGCGGGTCTGAGATTTCAGCCGGGGTGATGCTATTGGTAACCTCTGCTGCAGTGTAACCGAGCATCCGCTCAGCGCCGACGTTAAAGATTTGAATAACACCTTTAGCATCAGTTGCGATGCTTGAGAAGTTGGCGCTGTTAAAGATCGCACTTTGTAACGCTCCCGCTTTTAGGAGTGCCTCCTCAGCTTGTTTGCGTGCGGTGTTGTCGGTTCCGATGAGCAGATAACCAATGATCACTTTCTCCGCGTCTCTGAGAGCTGTAACGGACACCACAGCCGGGAAACGGCTTCCGTCCTTACGGATGTAGGTCAGCTCGTAAATATCCTCGATACCGCGGGACGCCTTGAACACCAATGCTTCAAAGCCCGGTGCAATGGAAGTGCCTAACTCTTGACTGAGCGCTTTAGCCCTTGCGATCACTTCCTGCGGATCTGAGATCTCGGCGGGCGTAATGCTATTAGTAACTTCGGCTGCGGTATAACCAAGCATACGCTCTGCGCCGACGTTAAAAATTTGTATGACACCCTTAGCGTCGGTTGCAATACTAGAGAAGTTGGCGCTATTGAATATGGCGCTTTGTAGCGCACCCGCTTTTAAGAGAGCCTCCTCAGCTTGTTTACGAGCACTATTATCAGTTCCTATAAGTAAGTAACCAATAATCGTACCGTGATCGTGTATGTCACGCAAAGCGGTGACTGAAACCACCGCTGGAAATCTGCTCCCATCCTTACGGATGTAGGTCAGCTCATAAATATCCTCAATACCTCTAGATGCTTTAAAGACAAGTGCCTCAAATCCCGGCGCTATCGTAGTTCCGAGCTCCTCACTTAATGCCTTTGCTCGTGCGATGACTTCTTGGGGATCAGAAATCTCTGCCGGTGTAATCTTATTAAGTACCTCGGACGCCGTATATCCCAACATACGCTCGGCGCCGATATTAAAAATTTGAATCACTCCTTTTTCATCTGTTGCAATGCTTGAAAAATTAGCACTGTTTAGAATTGCATTTTGCAGTGCTCCAGCTTTGAGTACAGCTTCCTTACGTCGAACTTCAGTAACAATCTCCTTTGCCCCCATTTCGTCGTGGAGTATTATTTTTTGGACCTTGTGGTTCATGGATGTGTCGTCTGCCTCAGTTAGATGAATGAGTGCTCACCTAATGTTTAATTGAATCATTAAGTCCGCAGCCAATGAATTGGCGGCGGATTAACTTAAAGCTATCCCGAAATATCGAAACTTAGACAGTCCTTAAAACCTTGTTGATATCGGACTTTGCGTCACCTATAGATGATTGAACTCGGCCAACATTTTTTTGAACATTTCCTTTTGCCTCAAGTTCTTTGTTCCCAATAATCTTTCCTGCAACCTCCTTTACTGTTCCGATTGCTTTTTGGGCGTTGCCCTTAACTTGATCTTTATTGATGCTCATGGGGTACTCCTGAATAGGTTAATCGACTCAGTGTCGAGATGCGTCAAATGCCGCACACCCGAACCATAGTTGATCAACTTATCTAGGTCTGTACGTTGTCACACCCATTTAGAAGCAGAACTAAATACAAATAAGAATATCCCAATTAAGGTGTAATTAAGTCCTGCATTAAAGAAAGTTGGAGACGAATTTATTTTAATTAAGTCAGATTTGTCCTGTTAGTATAGTAACTGGGCAAATGGTAATATCTGAATTTATAGTATTGGGCTACTTAATCCTAAAATTTTGAAGTGCAAGTCATCTCCTGATTTGCACGAATGAACTTTTGAACGGACTCAGTACCCGATTGAACCTTAGAGACTGCATCCTCCATGCTTGCAATATTTGTAACGGGCGTTTTGTTGAATTCAATTAAAATATCGTTGTATCTAAGCCCACATTTTTTGGCTGGAGAATCATCTACTACCGATATTACTAGCACGCCCTTATCTCTGCCGATTTGAATGGCTAATTCAGGGGGTATGGCGATGTAGTTCAAACCAAAGTTGAGAGGATTAGTTTTAAGTTTGATAGCCCTTATAGATTCCGCCAAATTTGAGATATCCCGGTCCGTTAAATCTTTCTCGTAAACACCTGATCGACCAGCAACTTTAATCGAGATATTTTTCGCATCCACCATCTTGTCAATCATAAATGAGGGTATCTTAAAGCTGTTGCTTTCATGAACACTGTTGGGCGTTATGACTTGTCGCTTTGGATCCGGATCACTTGCAATGTTAATAATCTGACCATCAACACTCAGTCCTAATTCGTTGATTAAGTACCATCCCTCTAAGTGAAGTTCAGTATCCAGATACCATGTTTTAGAAACATCGTTTTCTATGTACTTGACTTTGATCCAGCCCGTTCCCACATTGAAATATTCCGTTGTTCTGATTTTTATACTATCTGAGGAGTAAACAACTGTATTTAAATCAGCTCTATTGTTCTCGGATTTATAAATCTTGAACTTATCATCTGCTTTAGATGGTATGGCTATGAGTGCAGCAAGGATTAGACTTGTTTTGAAAAATATTTTTATGCGCTGCATATGACTCCAATTGGGTTGAATTGATGATCTAAGGCCCTGATTTATGGTTAAATTCAGAGCTTGAAGATAATAATGAAATAGTAACCCGACAATTTTGGATGCTGTATCTTAATTTGAATATTACTTGACTTATATCAATTCTTCGGCATGTGGGGGGGCACGCGGGGTATTCATTTAAGCACCGCTTTGTGTTTTAGGACTTCGTTCTGGTTTCTAAATTAGTCTAAAAAAAGCCGCACTATTTTTATATATTGATGTATTTTTTTATAATCTCACAGCACTGGATTGCATCTGTTGTGTCAGTACGAAGGTGAATGTCAGGATTAATGGGAATCTCGTAAGGACTTGATATTCCAGTCATATTCTTAACTAACCCTTTTTTCTGCCTTGTGTACAAACCCTTAACATCCCTGTTTATACAACTGTTTAATGAGGTGTCAATGAATACTTCAATAAATTGTCCAGGAATGAATAGTGCTCTAGCTTTGTGTCTATCATCCGAAAAAGGAGAAATTAAGGCAACTATTACTAAGATTTTTAAATCAACCAATATTTTTGCAACCTCTGCTACTCTCCTAGCATTTTCATGTCTTTCACTTTGCGTGAAACCTAGATCTTTATTAAGACCTAGGCGGATTTGATCTCCGTCCAACACACAAGTTAATTGACCTTGGTCCTTATATTGAGCTGCCAATAAGTTGGCAATGGTCGTTTTTCCAGATCCTGATAGCCCGGTTAACCATATACATTTGCTCATAGACTAG
>CAJAYT010000090.1 GCA_903949285.1 uncultured Burkholderiales bacterium | reverse complement strand
TAGATGAGCTCAAAAGACTGATTAAATTAGTAATAAATGACTCATCTGGTGATTTTGGCACTGCGTACACCCGATTACAGGAGATACTAGAGGGTTTGCAGTGCGAGTTAAGGGACTGGAGGAAGGATGATCATCCTTCCGGTTCATGATTTAAGGCCTTTATCAATGGGCTTTATCTCGGTAGTCTCAATGGCTGTGTTTTCATTTCATTAGTTTCAAGGGTGTGCGGCGGTGCGTTTAACTTCCATCAAAATTTCAGGTTTCAAGTCATTTGCTGAACCAACCACTTTCATGCTGCCCGGGCAGTTAGTGGGTGTGGTGGGTCCCAACGGCTGTGGTAAGTCCAACATCATTGACGCTGTGCGTTGGGTACTTGGCGAGAGCAGGGCCAGTGAGCTCCGAGGTGAGTCGATGCAAGACGTCATTTTCAACGGCACTACAACACGTAAAGCATCGAGTCGCTCCAGTGTTGAGTTGATCTTTGACAACTCTGACCACCGGGCAGGGGGGCAATGGGCTCAGTACACGGAAATCGCCGTTAAACGCGTCTTAACCAGGGATGGGACCAGCAGTTATTATTTGAACAATCAGCCTGTTCGTCGCCGAGATATTCAAGATGTGTTCTTGGGCACTGGTCTTGGCCCCCGCGCCTATGCCATTATTGGGCAAGGTACGATTAGTCGAATCATTGAATCAAAGCCAGAAGAGTTGCGACTCTTTTTGGAGGAGGCGGCCGGTGTATCTAAATACAAAGAGCGTCGTCGTGAGACAGAAAACCGACTCTCGGACACTCGTGAGAATTTAGTGCGCGTGGAAGATATCCTGCGTGAATTGAATGCGAATTTGGAAAAGCTTGAAAAACAAGCTGAGGTTGCAAATCATTACAACGCCTTGAATGCAGAGGGCACCCTTAAACTGCATCAACTTTGGTTCCTCCGCCGCGCTGAGTCCGAAAAAGATCAGGTACAAATCAAGACGCAGCATGAACGTGCAAGCACTGATTTAGAGGCCAAAATCGCAGACTTAAGAAAAATCGAATCTGAATTAGAAACGATTCGCCAATCCCATTACTTATCTGGTGACCAACTCAACCAGGCGCAAGGACTACTTTACGAGTCTACGGCAGAAGTGGGTCGATTGGAGGGGGAGATCCGTTTTGTGGTGAGCTCTAAAGAGCGAACACAAGAGCGTATCAAACAACTCAACGAACAACGCGAGCAGTGGTCTCATCAAAAAACGCAGGCCGAACAAGAGCTTGAACGGCTCATAGAGTCCGAGTCCACGCAGGTCGAGCAACTCTCTATTTTGGAGGCCCGCTTAGAGGAGGAGCGCGATCACCTGCCAAGCATAGAGTCAAACTGGCGCTCTGCGCAAAACGCCGCAGAAGCGCAGAAAACCAAAGTTACTGAAATTCAGCAGCATATTCAGGTCCTCGCCGCTGATCAAAGAAACCTAGAAGAGCAAGACCGCCAATTTGAGACCCGTGCAGAACGACTGCAGGGGGAGCTTTCTAATTTAGAGGCGCCTGACCGTGAGCACTTGGGTAAGTTAGAGTCAGATTTGGTTGTTGCAAAAGCAAATTTCGAACAAGCCGAGGCTCAAATGCACGAGCTACAAGAGCGCGTGCCTGAGTTGGACCGCTCTAGAAGCCAGGCGCAGGCAACAAGCAATCAAGAATCAGCAAAGTTGTCCGATCTCAGCGCAAAATTAGATGCGCTCGTATCCTTGCAGGCTAAGGTTAAGACCGACTCTCGCCTAAAACCCTGGTTGTCCAAACATGGACTCGAGGGTCTGGAGGCACTTTGGGGTCGTATTCATATTCAAAAGGGTTGGGAGAACGCCCTTGAGGCCGCGCTGCGTGAGCGCCTGGCCTCGCTTGAGGTCTCTAAGCTGGAGATGGTTGCATCTTTTGCAAAAGACGCGCCACCGGCTAAGCTATCTTTTTACGCAAATACCAAAGCATCCTCTGGCCAAGGTGCACAAAAGCGCGATCAGCTCACGCCGTTGATTGAATTGGTAAAGACTCGAGACGCAGACCAACGAGCGCTCTTTAGCGAATGGTTACAAGGCGCCTTTACATGTGACTCACTGGATGAGGCGTTAAAGCTCAGAGCAAGTTTAAACCCCGGTGAAGCAATCTACGTTGCTGCGGGGCATGCGATAACGGCTAATAGTGTTAGTTTTTATGCACCTGACAACGAGCAAGCCGGATTGCTCGCGCGTGCACAGGAAATTGAGAACTTGGAGAAAGAGCTCAAAGCTCAAAAACTAATCAGTGAAGAGTCTAAAAATAATTTAGTTCGTCTTGAGATTGACTATAAAACCGCATCTCAACAACTGACTGAAATTCGCCTACAAGTTACCCAACTTCAGCAAAGGCTTCATGATATTCAGGTACAAACGCTCAAACTCTCCCAACAAGCAGAGCAAACACAGCAACGCAGTGATCAGTTGCAAACTGAGTTATCCGAGATTGCGGCTTCAAGGCAAGCGCTTGGTGAACGGCGCATCTCAGCTGAGGCACGGTTTGAAGCTTTGGATATGGAGTTGTCCGATAACCAAGAACGTTTTGCCAATCTTGAACAATCGGTCTTAGACGCTGAGAGACAGTTGGAGCAAGCCCGTGAGGCGCTGCGCCAGTCGGAGAGATTGCACCAAGAGGCCGAGTTTGCGTCAAGGACTTTGATCTCCCGTAAGGCTGAGCTTGAGAGAGTTGGTCAGTCGGCTGAAAACCAGCTCGGTAGTATCCAAGAGGAGGAAGCCCGCTTGAGCCAAGAGCTCGCTCAACTCTCTGATGAGAGTGCACGTGCAGGACTGCAACAGGCGCTTGAATTAAAGTCAGAGCGTGAGCAAGACCTTGCCAACAAGCGCAGTGAGTATGACGGTCTAACTTCCAGCCTAAGAACGACAGATGAGAGCCGGTTACAACGCGAAAGAGAGCTTGAGCCTTTAAGGCAAAAAATCACTGATCTTCAGCTGAAAGAGCAAGCGGCGCGTATTGGGTTCGAGCAGTTCGATGAGCAGTTGAAACAGGCAGAAGCGAACCTGGAGCAAATAAGTACATCCATCGAAGAAGGCAATGTGCAGTTAACGGGTCTGCAAACTTCGATCGATAAGATTCAGCGCGAAATCGCAGCTCTTGGCGCGGTCAATTTGGCGGCCCTTGAAGAATTAAGCACCTCGAAAGAACGCAAAATGTTCTTGGACTCCCAGTCTGCTGATTTGAACGAGGCGATGAATACACTGGAGATGGCGATCAAGAAGATCGACGGCGAGACCAGGGAGTTATTGGGTGGAACCTTTAAAACAGTCAATGAGCATTTTGGACGCATGTTCCCCGAGCTCTTTGGTGGGGGGAACGCCAAGTTAGTGATGACGGGTGAGGAGATACTGGACTCTGGGGTCCAGGTGATGGCACAGCCCCCGGGCAAGAAAAACCAGACCATTCATCTCTTGTCGGGAGGTGAGAAAGCGCTGACTGCTATCGCACTTGTTTTTGCGATCTTCCAGTTAAACCCTGCACCCTTTTGTTTACTTGATGAGGTGGACGCGCCACTGGACGATGCAAACACAGAGCGTTACGCCAAACTCGTTAGATCAATGTCCAAAGAAACACAGTTTCTATTCATCTCACACAACAAAATTGCGATGGAGATGGCAGAGCAGCTCATCGGAGTCACAATGCAGGAGCAAGGTGTCTCCAGGATCGTTGCTGTGGACATGGAGGCTGCGGTCTCCCTGGCTGAGACGGTATGACAATCAATCACATTTTGACACCAGGGGTGCATTGAAAAATGAGTAATTTACAAATCGGACTGGCTATTTCGGGTGCGATCATATTAATAGGCCTGTTGATTCATGGCTCTTGGACATCACGCAAAAGCGTGCCCAGGCAAGCTGAGCCTTTGCTGAGTTCACAGGAGCTAGATGCATTGAACGCCGGCGCCGACTCGGCGTCGGGCGAGACAAATGGCTCACACCTGAGCTTTAACGATGAACTCTTAGCCGCTCAGGGCGCATATGCCTCACTCGGCACGGACGCACAAACCCAAGGTTCCATATCAGGCGGCAAGACTGCTCGCCCGCTGATGATGGACGCGCTCATTGATATTTTGATTCTGATCGAATTAGAAGCACCGGTCAGCGGTGAGGCTGCTCTACAGGCGTTTCCCCAATCAAGACGCGTAGGAACCAAAATATTTGCGGTTGAGGGACTCAACGCAGAGTCCGGTGAATGGGATTTACTGCACAACGGTCAACGCTACAGTGCTTTTCAGTGCGGTGTCCAACTTGCCAATAGGGGTGGGCCTCTAAATGAGATCGAGTTCTCTGAGTTTGTGATGAAAACCCAGTCCTTTGCTGATCATTTCAACGCGACCCCTGAGTTTCCTGACATGATTGAGGTCATCTCAAGAGCCAGAGAGTTGGATCATTTTGCGACACAACACGACGCGCAACTGAGCTTTACGCTAATGGCTCAAGACAGTGCTTGGAGTCCAGGTTATGTGCATCAGCACGCAGCTCATTTTGGTTTCATTGCTGGTTCAATTGCAGGTCGCATGGTGATCCCATCTGACATACCCGGTAATCCTCATTTGCTGAGTTTGAGTTATGACAGCAGGGCTGCGTTAGCGGACGATCCAACGCTCGCGGCGATCACGGAAATCTCTTTACTGCTGGACGTCACTCACGTGCCACGCTCGCAAGCGCCTTTTCCTTTGATGTGTCAACTCGCCCAGCAACTCGCAAGTGAGATGGACGGAGTCATCACGGACGATAATGGTCAATCTTTAAATGAGTCATCGATGCAAATTATTAACCGCGATCTAGAGCAACTCTACACCGCGCTTGAGCAGCGAGATTTGGCTGCTGGTTCACCACAAGCCAGAAGACTTTTTAGTTGAACCCATAAGCTGTAATCCGTTTTTTTATGGATCTATTTAGTTCACTTGACTCAGGGGATATTGAGGATCTAAGTTCCGTCAAATTAGAGCTCACAGCTTTAAAAGAAAAACTCAATCAATACGCCTACAACTACTACGTTTTAGATGAGCCCTCTGTGCCGGATGCGGAGTATGACCGTTTGTACCAAAGGCTGGAACATTTGGAGGCAAAGTATCCTGAGCTTTTAGATGCTAACTCACCCACTCAAAGAGTGGGTGGTGCGCCGATCGATGCGTTTGAATCCCATCGTCACGCAGTTCCCATGTTATCCCTTAAAACAGAGACTGACTCGGAGTCCAGTGGGGCTGAAAATTTTGATGTCAGAATTCGCAAAGAGCTCGCATTACCACCCAGTGCTGGGTTAGTGGAGTACATGGCTGAGCTCAAGTTTGACGGTTTAGCGATGAACCTGCGCTACGAGAGCGGAAGGCTGGTTCGGGCCACAACCCGGGGGGACGGAGAGTTTGGGGAGGACGTTACTCACAATATTCGTACGATCGCGCAGATCCCGCTTGAGTTGCAGATCTTAGACCCCCGTGCTTTAACGTACCCTGTAATTCCAAAGGTGTTGGAAGTCAGGGGCGAGGTTTACATGCGCCTAGATGACTTTGAGCGTCTGAACCAGCGTCAAAGGGAGCGCATTGCTAAGGGTATGCGGGGAGAGCGCACGTTTGTAAACCCCAGAAATGCAGCTGCAGGCGCTGTTCGCCAGCTCGATCCAAGAATTGCGGCTGAACGACCACTTAGTTTTTTTGCATACGGCGTGGGTGAGGTCATTTGGAATGAAGGACAAAGTAGCGACCCAAAGGAGTATGTTGCTGTTTTTAAAACACATCAGATCCTACTGGCCTCACTCAAAGCACTTGGGTTTCCAGTGGACGATCACGCTGAACTCGTCAGCGGAGCCACCGGGCTTACCTCTTATCACCAAAGAATGGGAGAGTTACGCAAAACACTCCCCTTTGATATCGACGGTGTAGTCTACAAACTCAATGACACAGCGTTGCAACAAAAGTTGGGCTTTATAACGCGAGAGCCAAAATGGGCCGTAGCCCATAAATACCCTGCACAAGAGCAGTTGACCACGGTCTTAGGCATAGAGGTACAGGTGGGGAGGACGGGCAAATTAACCCCCGTTGCCAAACTCTCTCCTGTCTTTGTGGGGGGAGTGACGGTGACCAATGCTACATTGCACAATCAAGACGAAGCCCAGCGAAAGGACGTGAGAGTAGGGGACACGGTGATTGTCAGGCGTGCTGGGGACGTCATACCCGAGGTAGTTGGCGTTATTTTGGACAAACGGACCGGGAGCCCTGCCCCCTTTCAAATGCCCGCTCATTGTCCCGTTTGCTCTAGTCTTGCGATTCGCGAAGAGGGCGAGGCTGATTACCGCTGCACTGGTGGACTCTTTTGTCCTGCCCAGCGTAAGCAAGCCTTTTTGCATTTCGCACAAAGAAAAGCCCTGAATATTGAAGACTTAGGCGAGAAACTGGTTGATCAACTCGTCGATACAGGTACGCTTAAATCTTTGCCTGATATGTACCGAT
The DNA here is from genome assembly GCA_903949285.1 of uncultured Burkholderiales bacterium. GTDB lineage: Bacteria > Pseudomonadota > Gammaproteobacteria > Burkholderiales > Burkholderiaceae_C > Limnohabitans. Next base: position 4,672 of record CAJAYT010000090.1, on the reverse strand, counting down.
TGGGTCTGTCCTCTCTTATTGCGCTAGACCGTATGGCTGAAAAGTCGGCCAACAATGTTCTAAAGAGTATTGAGAGCTCCAAGTCCACGACGCTTGCGCGTTTCCTCTTTGGGCTGGGGATTAGGCATGTAGGGGAGACGACGGCCAAAGATCTGGCCAAACATTTCGGCTCAATTGACGCTTTAATGGCCGCCAGTCTTGAGGTGTTGTTGACGGTCAAGGATGTTGGTCCCGTTGTTGCAGCGAGTGTTCGCACCTTCTTTGATCAACCTCATAATGTTGAGGTCGTTCATCAACTGAGAGCCTGCGGTGTGCACTGGACAGAGGGTGAACCCAGTGCAGCCCTTGCTCCCCTTGCACTCACAGGTAAAACCTTTGTGATCACCGGTACGCTCAGCCGTTTTTCACGTGAAGACCTTAAAGAGCGTTTAGAGTCTCTGGGTGCAAAGGTCTCCTCTAGCGTCAGTGCCAAGACCACAGCGCTCATTGCGGGTGAGAGCGCTGGCTCCAAACTTACCAAAGCGCAGGAACTGGGGATAGAGGTCCTGGGTGAGGATGCGTTGGACTCGCTTCTTGGGCTTGATTAATTTTTTGTAATTACATTTAAATATGGCTGTTAAAGAAATTTTAAAAATGGGAGATCCAAGACTCTTGAGGGTCGCCCAAATAGTTGATAAATTTGACACGCCTGAGCTGCAGAGTTTATTGAAAGACATGGAAGCAACCATGAAGCACGCCCAAGGGGTGGGACTAGCAGCCCCTCAAATCGGCGTTAACTTACAAGTGGTAATGTTTGGTACGGGTGAGCACAATCCCAGATATCCCGAGGAGGCCCCAGTTGCTAAAACTGTTCTCATCAATCCGGTCATAACCCCTTTGTCAGAGGACACCGAGGAGGGGTGGGAGGGTTGCTTGTCTGTCCCGGGGTTACGGGGTAAGGTTCCGCGCTGGAAGTCCATCCATTACAAGGGCTATGATGAACGGGGAGCCTTGATTGAGCGCGAGGCCAAGGGGTTTCACGCTCGGATGGTGCAACATGAGTGTGATCATTTGTGGGGTATTTTGTATCCCATGCGCATCAAGGATTTCACGCAGTTTGGGTATACAGAGGTCCTATTCCCTGGTCTGAGTGATGCCTCTGAAGATTAAGGCTTAAGCGGTGCTGATGAAGCTATCTGGAACTTAATTGTTGATGTTGTGATCAACCAAATTTCCGCGCCTGGCTGGCACCACCTTGCTGGGCCTCATTAATCCGCTTTGATATCAAGAGACTTCAACAGTTTTTGGTATTTATTGATCTCAGAGCCTAAAAATAATTTGAATTCAGCAGGCGTGTTGGGTCCTTCTGTTTGAAGGCCTTTGGCTTCTAAAGTTTTTTTAACGCTTGGGTCTGCCATCGCTTGTTTAACGGCCTTGTCAATTTGTGAGACCAAAGCCGGACTCATATCCTTGGGCCCCATTACAGAATACCAATTTGCAACATCAATGTTATTCAGACCGACTTCGTTAAAGGTTGGCGTGTTAGGTAATAAAGCTAGACGTTTGGGCGTTGAGACGGCAAGCGCTTTGAGACTGCCCTTTCGCACTTGCTCGATTACGGGTGGGAGCGTATCAAAATTCATCGTAATTTGATTGGCTAATAAATCTATGATGGCCTGACCGCTACCTTTATAGGGGACGTGATTTAAACTGACCCCAGTCATTTGTGCGAACAATGCACCAGTAATATGCTGAGTACTGCCAATCCCAGATGAGCCGTAGGAGAGCGCGCCGGGCTGAGCTTTGGCCATCGCAATTAACTCAGCAACAGAGTTCACGGGCAAAGCAGAGTTGACCACCAAGACATTAGGAACGTATCCCAAATAAGTTATGGTTGAAAAATCAGTGGCTGGGTTGTAGGGAACTTTTGAAAATACAAAGGGGGCGATTGCGTTTGAGTTCACATGTCCCATTAAGAGCGTATAGCCGTCAGCGGGAGATTTGGATACGTAATCTGCGGCAATCGTGCCCGATGCTCCCGTCTTGTTTTCAACGATGATGGTTTGGCCCAAAATCTCACTCATTTTGGGGGAGAGGGCTCTGGCGACAATGTCAGTTCCCCCGCCTGGCGCAAGACCCACAATGAGCCGAATGGGCTTGTTGGGCCAGTTTGTAGTCACAGCAGTAGGTGCGTTTGAAGAGTTGGGAGAGTTGGGTGAGTTGGGTGAGGGAGTGTATTGCGCAAACGCAGGCGCAACAAGAACACAAAAGCTCGTCGTGAATGTAGCCGCAATAGCTCTTAAACGAAGTCCAATCATGAATTCACTCCCCTCTTAGTCTTGCTAGGCGTCAGCAAGTGTATCTACAGAACCGAATCTTAAGAGCTAAGGTGCCCTGGGCGACTTTAGCGCGGTCAATGAAGTCAACAATTCGTTATTGAACTAGCGGACCCGTCCGTAGCACTCGGCAACTCTTTGACTGTTTAACCAAGAACTCGTTGATGCTTTTGGACCGTGATCTAGCGGCGGATGCAACGCTTTAGCAGAGCAATTATCTGCGTTCGCTACATAGGTCCTCTCGTTCACGTCAGACTTGGTGGTGTTCAAGGACTTGACCTCAGTGGTTCGCCCTTCATTGTTCGAGTTGGTCTTAGAGGACTGAGCAAGTGCGGGGAGGGACAAACCAATCGCTGATAAAAGTACAGCATAGAGACAAACTTGAATCTTGTATTTCATATGTGCGAGGGTTTGTAGTCTTGTAGTTTGGTTAGATCAAAGCGTTAATCGATAAGTCATCAATGCGGTCTTGATGAATCATCGAACTTGAATAACATTGTATGGCATCTGGTTCAGGAAATTAAGTCGAGGCAGCCTCTAAAAGCTCTGTTTCCATATCTAGTTGAGATTTATTTTGTTGTAGGGCAGAGCCCTCAATCAAAAATATATCTTCTACGCGCTCACCCAGGGTGGTGATTTTTGCAAGTTTTAAATTGATTTGGTGTTTTGCCAAAATCCTGGCAATGGTGAACAGCAAACCCGCTTTATCGCTTGCCGATACGCTTAAAACCCAGTGCTGAGCGCGCTCATCCGGCAAAAGGGTTACCCTTGGCGTAATTGGGAAATGCTTAACGCGTCGTGATAAGCGCCCCTTGCTTGGAGACGGGAGAGGCGCCTCTAGTTCAATCGTTTTAGTCAAACCTTGTTCAACCGTGGACACCAGTTCCCGGTAATGGGTGACAGAGTCAGACGTTACGACTTGGAATGTATCTAAAGCGTAACCGTTCTTGGCCGTGTGAATCTTTGCATCCAAAATACTGAACTGGGCTTGATCAAAGAAGCCACAAATTCTGGCAAATAAATCGGGCTGATCAGGCGTGTAGACCATCACCTGCAAACCCTCTCCTAGTGGGGAGAGTCTGGCACGAACCGTCACACCCACCGTTGTGTTTTTGAGCTTCGCACCCATTAAGCCGCGCATAATTTGACGCGTGTGCCAAGCAATCTCGGCGGCCTCGTGACGCATGAAATAGCTGACGTCTAGGGTCTCCCAAAGATCCTTGTGAGCCTCAGGTGGTAGGGCGTATAACGACAGCATGTGAAGGGCCTCTCGCTTTGAGGCTTCAACTACGGCGTCAGGGTCGGGGGCACTCCCGCCAAGCGCCTTTACTGTGATTCTGTAGAGGTCCTCCAGCAGTTTGCCTTTCCATGCATTCCAGACTTTAGGACTGGTACCCCGAATATCGGCAACCGTCAATAAATAAAGAGCTGTTAAGTTTCGCTCTTTGCCCACGCGTTTGGCAAAGTCTTGTATGACTTGGGGATCACTTAAATCGGATTTTTGAGCAATCCGGCTCATGGTCAAATGCTCATTGACCAAAAATACAATTAAATCTGCATCGTCTTTATCGATGCCGTGTGCTTTGCAAAAACCTCTGGCCTCCACCGCCCCTAAGTCAGAGTGGTCACCCCCTCGACCCTTGGCTATGTCGTGATAAAGGGCAGCTGCGTAGAGAATCCAGGGCTTGTCCCAGCCCGCCGCCAATTGAGAGCAGGTTGGGTATTCGTGGGCATGCTCAGGGATAAAGAAACGACGCACGTTCCTGAGTACCATCAGAATATGCTGGTCTACTGTGTAGACATGAAATAAGTCATGCTGCATCTGACCCACAATACGCCTAAAGGACCAAATGTAGCGACCCAAAACTGAAGTTTGGTTCATCAACCGGATCGCATGCGTAATGCCCTCTGGTTGCGTTAATATCTTCATGAACGTGTCGCGATTAACGGGGTCGTGTCTGAATTTGGCATTCATCAAACTACGGGCTTTAAAGAGCGCGCGAAGAGTTTTTGCAGATAACCCACGGATGCCTGGCTCCGTTTCGTAGATCAAAAAGGTTCTTAAGATTTGATGAGGATCGTTGCTGTAAACATCATCATCAAGGATTTCTAGCATCCCCGCTTTGTCCGCAAAATAGGCGTCAATGGGCTTGGGGACGAAGGAGCTGTCTTCGCTTAGAAGTCGCTCCTCAATGTTGAGCAGTAAGATTTGGTTTAGCTGAGTGACTGCTTTAGCCGCCCAGTAGTAGCGTTTCATGAGGTCCTCACTGGCAGAGCGGGCGTGAGCAGGAATATCCTCCTCTTTGGGGTTGCCGAGATGAAGGTTTTCAGCGACCTTGCTTTGAAGGTCAAAGACC
>CAJAYT010000089.1 GCA_903949285.1 uncultured Burkholderiales bacterium | reverse complement strand
TTTTTTAATAAGAATTTAATACTGCTGATACTTTGCCAGGGTTTGTTTTTGACCAACAACGTGACATTTATAGCTATCAATGGTTTGGTTGGTCTCTCGCTGGCTCCGACCCCTTGGCTTGCAACGTTACCTGTAATGGGATATGTTGTGGGCGGTGCAATATCCACCACCATCGTTTCTAAAGTTCAAGCGCTTTTTGGTCGAAAACGATCGTTTCAATTAGGCCTGTTGGTTGCAGTTTTTTCCTCACTTTTATGTGCTTACGCAAGCTTTAGTAACAATTTTTTGCTCCTCCTGCTAGGCACGTTGATTGCAGGTTTTTATAGCGCAAATGGTCAACTGTACCGTTTCGCAGCTGTTGAACTAACCACTACCGAATACCGAGAAAAAGCGGTTTCTTGGGTGCTTGCAGGCGGCTTACTGGGGGCAATTATTGGTCCCAACTTAGCCTCGTGGACCCATACTTTGTTTGAAACCCCGTTCTTAGGTGCGTACATTTGTTTAAGCGCTGTTGCACTGCTGGGTTTGGTGCTCATGCAGTTTATTCATTTCCAAGATGAAGATCTCACTGATAAACCAGTTGTGTCAAACAGACCACTGTTGCAGATCATCGGTCATCCGGTATTTATCGTCTCAATCATCTGTGCTTCCTTTGGATATGGCGTTATGAATTTACTGATGGCCGCGACTCCACTGGCCATGAAAGTTTGTGGACTCCCGTTTGAGGACACTGCTTTAGTCCTCGAGTGGCATGTTATTGGGATGTTCGCCCCTGGTTTTTTTACGGGCTCTTTGATCAAACGATTTGGCGTGTTTAAGGTCATGATGTGCGGCGTGGTTCTTAACTTCATTTGCATTGGCATCGCACTAGGTGGAGCTGATTTACACCATTTCTTATTTGCACTTTTGTGCCTTGGCGTTGGATGGAATTTTCTTTTCACCTCTGCCACCAGCCTGGCCATCACTGCCTACAAGCCCGATGAGAAAAACCGCGCACAAGGCGCTATTAATTTCTTTGTTTTTGCGACCCTTGCGATTACTTCCTTTAGCTCTGGCGCGCTTGTAACGACCCAGGGCTGGACCCTATTAAACATAAGCTCTATCTTCTTGGTTCTTGTGTCCCTGCTTGCAATACTTTATTGGCGACTCAGTCCAAGCTATCCCTCTCAGTCAATTCAGTCTGTGTAACCGGAGAAAACGCATGAACCTGTCTGATAACTTTTCAGCTCTTGAGGTCGCCCCTGATGGGGCAAATCATTTAGCACCCCACAAAGCTGATCCCCGCTGGATGGACGCTTTTTGGATGCCCTCGACAGGAAACCGCAACTTCAAATCGCATCCAAGGATGATGGTAAGCGCTGCAGGCTGTTTTTACACAACCGATGATGGTCGTCAAATCTACGACGGCTTATCGGGACTTTGGTGCGCTGGTTTGGGCCATTCTCGCCGTGAAATTAACGAGGCCGTGTCGCGTCAAATCACCAAACTTGATTTCTCCCCCACCTTTCAATTTGGTCATCCCCTTGCTTTTGAGTTAGCCAATAAGCTCGTTGAATTAACCCCTAAGGGTTTAGACAGAGTCTTTTTCACAGGATCAGGATCTGAAGCTACCGATACTGCACTAAAGATGGCCCGTGCTTATTGGCGCCTAAAAGGTAAGGCCAGTAAAACGCGCTTCATTGGGCGCGAGAAAGGTTACCACGGCGTTAATTTTGGTGGTATCTCTGTAGGTGGTATACCAGCAAACAAAAAGATGTTTGGACAAAGCATTGAGGCCGATCATTTGTCTCACACCTTGTTACCCGGTAATGAGTTCTCAAGGGGTATGCCCCAGCACGGTGCTGAATTGGCCGATGAGTTACTAAAGCTCATTGCACTGCATGACGCCAGCAACATTGCCGCTGTCATTATTGAACCGTTTTCTGGCTCTGCGGGCGTGATAATTCCGCCCGTTGGTTACTTAAACCGAATCCGAGACATCTGCACGGCAAATGATATTTTGCTAATTTTTGATGAAGTCATCAGTGGTTTTGGTCGCTCCGGTGCCTACACGGGAGCTGCAGCGTTTGGAGTCAGTCCCGATATCATGAACGTAGCCAAACAGATCACCAACGGTGCACAACCCATGGGCGCGGTCTTGGTGAGCGATGATTTTTACAATACCTTCATGGATAACGCAGGGCCTGAGTACATGCTCGAACTAGCGCACGGCTATACCTACTCCGCACATCCTGTGGCTTGTGCTGCAGGAATCGCCGCTCTTGATTTACTCGTCAAGGAGGACATGATCTCTAGAGTCAATGAACTAGCGCCTCATTTTGAGCGCTCAGTCCATTCCCTTAAAGGCGCTAAGCACGTAACAGATATCAGGAACTTTGGGCTTGCAGCTGGATTGACACTTCAGCCCTTTGCCATGGAGCCGGCCAAGCGACCCTTTCAAGTCGCTATGCGAATGTTTGAAAAAGGCTTTTACGTTCGCTACGGTGCAGACACTATTCAACTCGCTCCACCTTTCATCACGACTCAAGCGCATATTGATAGTTTGATCAACGCGTTGGGCGAGACGCTAAATGAAATCGATTGATAACCCCGCACAGTAATCCATTTTTTGAGCATAAACACGATGAATGTCTCACTCCCCTCCTCCACGAGCGATAAAGTATTCGTTATCTCCCACCCCCTTGTTCAACACAAGCTAACGTTGATGAGAAAGAAAGAGACTTCGAACTCCGAGTTTCGAAGGTTGTTGTTTGAGCTCAGCCAATTGATGGCTTATGAAACTACAAGAGATACTCCCCTGCAACTAGAGTCCATTCAAACTCCACTTGAATCGCTATCCAGTCCCATCATAGATGCAAAAAAAATGGTTTTGGTAAGCATCCTGAGGGCTGGTAATGGAATACTGGACGGGGTACTCAGTATTGTGCCGACGGCCAGAGTTGGACACATTGGTTTGTACAGAGATCCAAAAACGCTTGAGGCAATTGAGTACTACTACAAGATGCCTACCCAGTTGGATAAGCCAGACCTCATCGTTGTAGACCCGATGCTTGCGACAGGTCATACTGCTGTAGCGGCTGTGAACAGACTTAAGGCGTTGGATCCAGGATCAATTAAATTTCTTTGTCTCATTACATGTCCAGAAGGTATTCACGCCTTACACAGCGCCCATCCAGATGTGCAGATCTACACCGCTTGTATAGACCGCGAGTTGAGCGATCATGGGTATATTTTGCCCGGCCTAGGGGATGCAGGAGACCGTATCTACGGGACTCATTAGACGCGGTTATTTAAAGTCTTTCTGCGCCCGTAACGAAAGTGCTTGATTTTGTTACGTCCAATGGACTGCGCGCTTGAGCACAAATGGGTTGGTTGAACATGCAGTATTTAATCTTTAACAGTCTAGGGTAGCGAGCTGTGTGATTGTTGTACCAAGTGCGCAAGCTTTTGCTTAAGTGTTTCAAGTGTTGGGCCCCAGTCTGCCCAGCTCTTTTGACGAAATAATTCAACACTTGCGTACCAGGGGCTATCACTTCTGGCAAGCATCCAGCGCCAATCAGGCATAACGGGTAACAATACCCAAGTCGGCTTGCCCTGAGCGGCGCTCAAATGGACTGTCGAGTTATCTATAGAGATCACCACGTCACAGGCGCTGATAAGTGCCGCCAACCTATCTAACTCCTCATAATTGTCAACAGCCGTAGTGATCAAGCCCGTCTCCTCGAGTCTATTCGTTTGGGCTTTTGATTCAATGTGTGTGTCTGATGGAGCTGGTGGCGTGTACTGAAGATTAACAAAGCTTACCCCGTCAACCCTGAGAGCTTCAAGTAAATGCTGCGCGTCAATGGTTCTATCTGCACCGTTGCTGGGATTATTGGATTGCCAACTGATCCCACACAAAATAGATTTTTCAGGGGCCTCTTTTTGTCTCAACCTTAACTGTTCACTCAGTTGGAGCTTAAGCGCTTCGCACTCCTTTGGATTGGTCTTTAGGTACGCATTAGGTAATGTCTTGATTTTTGTCTCATCCATCTCAAGCACTAGACCCAAGTTACCCATGGGCAAATGAAAATCATAGCGTGTTGGATCAACTTGCACATCTTTATCAACGAAACAGATGTTGGGGAAAGATCTCTCAAACAAAGGAATAAGCCGACGGTCTACCGTTACGATGAGCTCCTTGACCAGGACTTGCAAAGGCGCCAGCATGGACGCAAACATCACAGCGTCCCCTACCCCTTGCTCGGACCATATCAGGAGGCGAGCTTGAGCGTGATGATCACTATTCAGATCTGTAAGCTTATTGAGATCACTCAACAAAGGCTTAACGGTGTTAAGTGGATGGGCAATCAAATCTGGATCACCCAGACGTAATTGGTACAGGGACCAGGCCTCAGAAAATTTCCCCTGTAGAAATAAAACGATCGCTTTGTTGACGTACGGCTTAATACTACTGGGGTTGAGTTGAATGGCTTTATCAAAACATGTGACGGCACCCTCCAAATCCAAAAGACGCTGAAGCGTCACGCCCTTGTTGTTGATCGCGTCTAAGTGATTAGGATTAAACTTAAGTGCAAGCTCATACGCGGACTTGGCAGGACCAAGTTGGTTGAGATCTTTTAAAATATTACCCAAATTGTTGTGGGCATCTGCGTATCCGGGGTCTATGAGAAGTGCAAGCCTGTAGGACTCCAGGGCCAGATCTAATTTTTTCTGAACTTTATAGAGGTTACCCCTGTTGTAATAGGCCAGTGCTTGCCCAGGACTCAGCTCAATCGCGCGCAAATAGTCCCCAAGGGCTAAGTCAAGTGAGAGCGTGTTTTGTAGAGCATTTCCCCTGTTGTTGTAATAATCGCTGCACTTAGCGTCAAGCGTTAACGCTACGCCGTAACTCAAAATCGCCTCCTCATTCCTCCCCAACCGTTGTAATACATTACCCCTGTTTGAGTATGTGATCGCTTGGTAAGGATTTGCTAAGACGGCTTGATCAAAATGAGCTAATGCATCTTCTAGCATGCCCATTTTCTGAAGTAGATTGCCGCAGTTGTTATGGACATCAAAGGTGGCTGGGCCTTGCAGGGATGTAAGCAGATTTCTATAAATACTTAAAGCTGCCTGATGCTCCCCCAAATCTCTAAGCACAGTGGCTTGATTGAGGTAAGCGTCGTAGTAATCCGGCTTGAGTCGAATGGCTTGGTCATAGCTACTGAGGGCTTCCCCAAGCTTTGACAATCTTTGAAGCGCAATACCTTTGTTAAAGTAAGCCTGAACATAAGAGCTGTCGAGTTGGTTAACTCGATCATATAAGACAACTGAGTGTTCGAATTGCCCTAACTGCTGAAATAGGTTAGCCAAGTTATTCAGTGCGTCTAAATTATTGGGATCTAGTTTTAAGGCGCGCTCATACATTTTTTGAGCAAGCGTTAAATCTCCGCTCAGTGCGAGAACATAGCCGTAATTGTTGAGTACTTTGGAGTTTTTGTTGTTGACGTTGACAGCCCTGGCAAATAATTCCAAAGATTCACTGACTTGGTTGGCGTGCGCCAACAATGTTGCTAGGAGCTGAAGTGCATCAAAGTGTTTGGGGTCTAAACGGATAACCTCGCGGTAAAGATCTAAAGCTCGTTCATGCTCAGAAGACTGATGTAGCTCTACCGCTTTTTTAAAAAGGGAGTCGACCCTGCGCTTGTCTTTCATGCGTTCAAGAGTACTTACGTACAACGATACTTAGATACATAGCGTCAAGCAAGGAAATGCATAAGGTTTTCATGTGGATATGAATTAACACGCACTTTAGTGTGAGTGATCATGATGACTCCAAAACAAGAAGACTTCATTGCCCTGACTTGCAAGGGTGACTGGCTGACCAAAGGGAAGACATACCTTTAATGGTACATGTCCAAAAGGCAAGTCGCAGATCACAGGGATTTTGACAGTTTGAGATATAAATTCAAACACCCGTTTAAGGCTGAAACCCTTGTCATGAGCGGTTAATTTGTAATCTGTAAAGGAGCCGAAGATGAGGGCCCTTTGCTTGCCCAGTACACCAGCCTGATGAAGTTGCATGAGCATTCGCTCAACTCTGTAGGGGTGTTCTCCCACATCCTCCAGGAAAAGAATGCCTTGCTCAATGACCGGGAAATAGGGGGTGCCCAGTAGGGAGCAAACCATTGCCAAATTTCCGCCCCAAAGCACACAATCCTCAATGCTTAAGCTTTCACGACCTTTTAAACCTTGGGTGAACAAGGATTTTGATGCCGATGTGTTCAAACGCCATCCCGTCCCCTCGCCCCGCCCGCTGATTAAATCCTCAAAGCATGAAAGCATGATTTCATCGGGTTCCTGCTCTGATCCGAAGTCTGAGAGAAGCGCCGGTCCCGCCCATGTAGGGGTCTGGGACTTCGCGTACAAAGCCATTTGAAACGCTGTAAAGTCGCTCAGGCCTAGGAACTTGGTGCCAGAGTGCACAGCTTTTGCGATAGAGCTATACGGAAGGGATGGCAAAATTCTTGAAAGCCCGTAGCCACCCCTTGTGATCATGGCAACATCTGCCCCGCTTTTGGAGGCACGCTTCACGGATTCAATTCGCTCTTTATCCTCACCTGCAAAACGCTCGCTTGTGCTGAGTGCTGAGGGATCAATCTCCACCTGATAACCCAAGTTCTTGAGTCTCGCTACCCCGCGCTTAAATGCTGCTTTGTCTCTTACAGCGCCAGAGGGTGAGTAGATGTAGATGGACGTCATGGAAATTATTTGAGTTGAAAGAGGATTGTTAAGAGTTGGAATTCACAGAGACTTTTGGGTAAGTCAGTCTGGTGATGCCGTTTTAGCTTCTTTTTTGCTAAGACGCCTGCCTTTGAAGAAGTCCTTCAAAAGTGCTGCGCATTCTTCTTTTAAAATACCTGCCTCTATTTGTGTTTGATGATTGAGGGAAGGATTTTCGAACACATTTAAAACCGATCCCGCAGCGCCTATTTTCTCATCAAAGGCACCAAAAATAACCTTTTTAAGCCTCGCCTGTAAAATTGCGCCACTGCACATCAAACAAGGCTCAAGAGTGACGTACAACTCACATTCAACCAACCTATAGTTATCAAGCGCTAAAGACCCAGCGCGCAAGGCACAAATCTCCGCGTGCGCACTCGGATCTCTAAGCCGTATGGGTTGGTTATGCCCTGTTGCGATTACTTGACCGTCCTTTACCAATACCGCGCCAACGGGTACTTCACCCATCAATGCGGCGCGTTTTGCCTCTTGAATAGCAAGTCCCATATAGATATCTGAATCATTACTCATAAAAGTTGTGGCTAGTTCTGAGACCTTGGTGGCGGGGTGGCAGGCCCTGCGAAATCATATTGCTTCTTGATCAACTTTTAGTTGAAGTTTGCGCATCCACTGAGCCAGGGATTTCTCATCTTCGGTCCCCGATTTGTAGATCTCATACGTTTTTGCATGCGCTTCAGGGCGGTGCTGATTCAGTTTAAATTTGCTCTGTATATCCAACACCTCAAGTTCAAAGGCCACGATCGCTGAGAGCATTTGTTGTGTGTATTTTTCGGGAAGACTGCGCCACTGCGCTGCGTACTCTGGTTCATGATCAGCAATCAACTGTTTGAGTAGGATGTCTTTTGTATTTTCTTCATCAACAATGCTGGCTCTTACTTTGACATGAACTGCAATGTAATTCCATGTGGGCACTCTGATTAAGTCAGGGTAAACCCGAGGGGACATATAGGCTTGGGGACCCGTGAACGTGATCAAGGCCTCAGGCCTCGTTTGTAGAAATTTCCAGTGTGGGTTTGAACGAGCGCAGTGTCCGAGAATGAAGCGCTCATCTCCCCTCAAATCAAGGTGCAGGGGTAAATGAGTCACAAAGGGAAAGCCCCCATCATCGTTAGATATCAATGAGGCGAAGGGATTGTCACGAATAACATCGAGCGCAAATTGAGAATTCTTAAATTGAATGGGCAAGTACATTTTTTGAAATGGTTTGTTTCATTAAAAGGGGTCTAAACGGCATTAATTATTATTACGAATTAACCTGTAACAATGAGTTCTAGCTCCCCTCTATCATAGCGTCTAGTGCTTACCACAAAAAAAATGCTCCACTGATGAAAATTTAAGCATTAAAAATTGGCTGTGGAGAATGTTGCATTTAGTACTCACAGCTCACATGGGGAATAACGTAGAAGTTATGCACAGAAATTGGGGAGAAAGCCTTCTTTTTTTTTGTGAAAGTGTGGATTCATGCGCCTTCATTGAGTGTGATTAATTTTTACGCACATCATTTTTACAATGTGGATTCGCACCTAAGTAGTTCATAAAACACACAACTACGCATGAATATTGTTTAAAAATAAACACTTTGAATTAAATTTTTTTAAAAATAAATAAAAATATTTTTAAAGGTTTTTTCTCTACAAAGTATGAGAAACTGATTGCAACTAGCCCTATTTATTCATACATAAATCGTTATTTTCTATGACCCCCAATGCATCTCAAATAAGCACTAATAAGCAGTGCTTAAATTGCAAAAATGCATTACTTTCAGAGACCTCTGAGAGTGGCTTAAGGTGTGGGCAAACGTACTTCGCTTTGCCCGCATTGCAAAGAAAGGCAATGCCCCTGAGCACCTATCCGGTTGTTCAAGAAAAACACAGCTGTGAGCACTGGGGGACGAGCGGTAATGAGTTGCTAACTCGTCCTTTATATTCCCGGCGTCCAAACCAAGTTCAAACTACTCAGGGACATACTGTTTAATCCTTGTCGATTGGCCTGCGGTTTTTCGCGGATCTATTGCTGGTTTATTTTTGAAATCTCTTGCGCGTCAAGTACAGAGCTATTGTGTAAGCTATCAATGCGGTAGCGATTAACATGAACAGGTTGATGAACGGGTGCGCTGGCCACTGATCCATGAACAAGGGACGAATTAATTGGATTGCCTGTGTCAAAGGTAGGTACCAAGAAATGGTTTGAACCCACTGGGGTAGCTGATCTCTTGGAAAGAAAACACCGCTTAGAAAGGTCATGGGTGTCAAAAAAAGCGTAAAGTAATAGGTGAAGAAATCATATCCTTTTGCCAATGCATTGAATATCAAAGCAAGGCAACTAAATGTAATACCCACCAATAAGAGAATAGGCCAACATAAAAAGAGCTTGGGACTGTGTGAGATACCCAGTGCCAACATTACCAACAATATAGCCGTGATGGTGAACACAGACTTAAATGCTGCCCAAAGCATCTCAGCCAACAACACATCATCCAAGCGGATGGGGGCATTCATAATACCGTCCCAAGTCTTTTGAACATGCATTCTTGAGAATGCTGAGTAAAGCGCCTCAAATGTGGCTGCGTTCATGGCGCTCATACAAATAGAACCACTGGCTAAAAAGAGCAAATACGGTACTTTAGTGCCCTCTAGGGTAACTTGACCAATGAGTGCCCCCATGCCGTACCCGAAGGCAACTAGCCACATCAAAGGCTCTGCAATGTTGCCAATGAGGCTTGGAATGGCAAGTTTTTTCCAAACCAACAGGTTTCTTGAAAAAACGGGCCACCAACGTAGCCAAGGATGTCGAAGCTCTATCATGATCCCTCCCTCATCTGACGACCTGTGAGTTTCAGGAATAAGTCCTCCAAATTAACAGGACGGTGGAGGACTCTTAGTTTGGGGTAGGCCTTAAGTTCATCCAAGATTTGATTTGGAGTGGAGGTGTAGAAATATATGCTCTCACCTGTCACCTCAATGCGAGAGGCGAAAGTGGCTAAAAACTTATTCCTAAGCTCCGGCGCTCCTTGCCCAAAAACCTCTATAACCTCAGGCTCTAAGTGCTCGCGCAACAACTCATGAGGAGTACCGGTGGCTATGATTTTGCCGTGGTCTAAAACAATTATTCTGTGGCACAGTCGCTCTGCCTCATCCATGAAATGAGTAGTCAAGAGGATAGATTTCCCGTTTTTAACGAGTTGACTCAGTCTCTCCCACATGAGGTGCCTGGCCTGGGGGTCCAGACCCGTTGTAGGCTCATCCAAAAGCAGCAGGTCAGGGTTGTTGATGAGCGCACGCGCGAGGCTCAACCGCCTTTTCATACCGCCCGATAGCTCAGCTGGTTTTGCATCGGCCTTGGGGGTAAGGGACGCAAACTCTAACAAAGCTGGGATTCGACTTGCGAGTGTTTTTCGATCAATCCCAAAATAATTACCGTAAACCTGCAAATTCTCCGCACAGGTGAAATCGGGATCAAGCGTATCAAACTGACTCACAACGCCTAACCTTGATTTAATCTGCAGAGCGTCTTCTGGCATCTTATGACCAAAAGCAGTTACAAGCCCCGCGTCGGGCGAAGTGAGACCTAGGCACATGCGAAGGGTTGTAGTTTTACCAGCTCCGTTGGGTCCTATGACGCCCAAGCACTCCCCTGGTTTAATGGAAAATGAGACCCCGTCGACAACTGTATTGTTGGAGTAACTCTTGATAAGGTTTTCGCAGTGAAAGAAAGATTGGAGCATTTGGTACTTTTTTGCAGGGCAATATTAGAACTGCACCTTGTAGCCTAATTGAACAACAGAAGTTAGGTTGATATCGTAATAGTCAACCGCTTGAGTTTCGTTTTGGATAAGCCAGGCAAAAAGGCGTTGGCGCCAAAGAGGTAGCTCACCGCCTGCTCTTAAGGAAATAGAGGTACGCGGGGCGAAGATGGAGATTTTCAGCAAATCATCTACGAGTTTATAGCGATCATTGAAAGCTTTAAGAACTGCGTTGATGTCAACTTTTTCAGTGAATCCGTATACGACTCGAACTGAGTAGACGCCTTTTCCCAGCTCATGTATGCTTAGTCGACGGGCTTCCTCTACGACAGGAATATCCCAGATGCTAATCTTTAACAAAACAATATGATCATGAAATATACCGTTTTGTTTGAAATTACTCAACAAAGTGTGTGGGATAAATTTGGGGTTGTCAGCGAGGAAAACAGCCAATCCAGAGACTCTGCGAGAAGAGGCTGTGATTTTTTCTTTAATGAAATCCTCAGTCGGCACTCCTTCATTTAGATTGCGATTGCGCAGAATTTTTTGACCCGCGTACCAAGTCATAAAAACAATAAAACACAACGCTGCAATCAAAATTGGAAACCAACCCCCTTGCAAAAATTTTGTAATATTGGAGATTAAAAATATCAGGTCTATGCTAAAAAGTAATACAAGCAAACTGCTAGCTAAATAGATATTTAACTTCCATAGACTCTTGATCACTATGGCTGCGAGAGATACGGTGACTAACATCGTTAAAGATACGCAAAGACCGTAAGCAGGAGCAAGATTTTGTGAGTTCCTAAAAACCAGTACCACCAAGATTACACCGATGCAAAGAATCCAATTGATCGTTGGGATATAAATTTGTCCCATGTTACTTTTTGACGTCGTGATGATCCTTAGTTTCGGCAGTAATCCAAGTAAACTGGCTTGACTGGTCATGGAGTAGGTGCCGGAGATGACAGCCTGTGAAGCAATAACTGTGGCAATAGTTGCCAAGATGACCAGTCCAAACGTATAGTTCTCTGGGACCATTGAGAAAAATGGATTCGATACCAATTCAGGATGACTCAGTAGCATAGCCCCCTGCCCCAGATAATTTAAGATAAGTGAGGGCATGATGATTGCGATCCAAGCAAACTGAACTGGACGAAGACCAAAATGCCCAATATCTGCATAAATGGCCTCTACACCCGTTATAGCTAGAAATACTACCCCGATGACGATGAATGCCTGTGTTGCATGGTTTTTTACGAAGCTGATGGCAAAGTGCGGACTAAACGCTAAAAGGATCGACGGATTTTCAATAATTTGATAGATACCCATCGCAGCTAAGGCGAAGAACCACATGATCATTCTGGAGCCAAAGAGAAAGCCGATGACTGACGTCCCAATTCTTTGCATCATGAAAAGCGCCATCAATATTGCTATGGTTATCATGACCACATAGTGGGTAGAGTTGGGCCAAGTGACCTCCAGGCCTTCAACTGCAGAAAGTACAGATATCGCAGGTGTTATGACCGCATCGCCGTAAAAGAGACATGCTCCAAGAACTCCAAGGGTAAGGATCACTTCGGCTTTTTTAGAGTTCAACGGGGCTGTCCTGAGTGCCATAGCCATAAGAGCAAGCACCCCACCTTCGCCGTGATTGTTGATTCTTAAGACAAAAAGTACGTACTTGATCGTAACAATCAGCAGGTACGACCAGATGATCATTGATAAGACGGCGTATATGGACTCTTCCGTTAGTGGTATGCCGTACTTAATATCAAAGCATATTTTAAAAGCGTACAAAGGGCTAGTGCCAATATCACCAAAGATAATTCCAATAGCAGCCATCGTGACAACAGCGAAGTTGGCGCGCTTCACCTCCCCAGTTGAGGATTCGGAATTGCGCTTTTTTAACTTAGCGATTCTTGAAGCGAAATTACGAAGAAATGACATGCTGTAGAAAGTTGGGAGATCTTATAAGTGTTCCCTTAATTGGGTGATCTGTATCGGCTTTTGAATGGGGCGTAACACCAGGATTCAATGTGCTGAACACAAATGCTCTAGAGTTAGTATATTCTAGTTAGTTATGATTTATCCTAGGCAATATAAAACTTTAAGATTACAAATTAGAGCTATTTTCAATAGTTATTTTGCTTAGATAGTTTGCTCGTGAACTCCCTAGTTACTTTATTTAAAAGCTTATTATTATCAATGGGTGAAAATACGCCAACTATTCGCGTGTAACTTTTGTAAAACAGTTTTATGTAGGCGTTGACTATTTGCATCCAGATAGATACAAGGATGAAATGTTATCCCTGATTCAACAAACTGAATTATTTGAAAAGTGGCACGATTCTGTTGAAGATTTGAGGGCTTAAATTGCAATAGCGCGTCGGATTGTAAGGGCTGCGCATGGGAACTTAGGCGACGCTAAAACTTTAGTTAATGGCATTTCCGAAATGAGAATTGATATCGGAGCCGGCTATAGAATTTACTTCACAATACGAGAAAAAATCATCGTCATTTTGTTAGCCGGGGGAACGAAGAGCTCACAACCATCAGATATAAAAAAAGCTATTGATTTAGCAAGGGACTTTTAATGGCAAAAACACAAAAACTAAAAACTTTTGACATTACACGTTATCTGGAGAACGAAGAGGCGATGGCTGAATATTTGTTACAAGTTCTTGAAGACGGTGACAACAACGAACTTATTCGCGCGCTAGGTCATATAGCTAAAGCCAAAGGGATGGGTATAGTTGCTAAAGAATCAGGTTTAGGGCGTGAAAGTCTTTATAAAGCACTATCAGAGGGCTCTCAACCGAGATTCGAACTATCACAAAAGTGATTAATTCTCTTGGTTTAAAAATCAGCTTACACGCTTAATTTGCCTCTTCGTCAGATTATTCCCACTCAATAGTTACTTGGTCGAAAATCAAGCGTTTATGCGTTTTCACTCCGTCGAAAATCCAGCGTGTAACTTTTGTAAGTTACGATTTTTTTTAATACGTCCCAAAAATTAAATCTCTTCTTTATCAACAGCTTAATATTGAAGCGCCTAAAAATTAAAGTAATTTCCACTCAAAAGTTAGACCACAAAGATCCCCAGCTCTTAGGAAGATTTAAGCGAGTACAAAATAAGACATTTAATTTATATGCTTGCCTCCCCCATGACGATTAATTTAAATTTTTGAAAGGATTAACGACTCTTAATGTCCCATCAATAACTAGTCCGTCCTGTAAATCCTCTGTGTACAAAAATTCACATCTTGCATTTATTGCGGATGAAGCTATTAAACTATCCCAATAACTCAACATATATTTTTCACGCAAATAAGAAGCGCGAGATAATTGATCCTTATTTGTCTCGTGAACAATACAATCTGAGTACCAAGAATCGATAAGTTTTCTTATAGTTACCTCGTCGGTTTTAACTTTTCTGATTAGATTAGTTAAGCACTCCCTTATTACTTGGGAGCTAACAACATGAAGCCCTAAATTGTCTAGTAGTTGATCTGCTATTTGATTTTTTCGCTCTGATTCAGGACTTTTGATTAAAGAATAAAGCCATACATTTGAGTCTACAAAATCTTTAGCGCTCATTTGCTTCATTCCTAGTAAGTGGAGTAAAACCAGTAACTATGAAGGGATTTGTACGGAATGTTTTAAGAGGTGAATTTTCTAGATTCGATGTTTTTTCAACGCTTTGAATCTTCTTGGATGATAGGAATTCCACAAAGTCCATGACCTCAATTTGTTTATCTTTTGGCAGATTCTTAACTTTTTCAAGTAGTTCTGAAATACTCATTATTGATCTCCTAAGAACATATCAATCTTAACCTTTTGCTTGTAAAAAGCAATCGCAAAAACGATTAACAATACTTTTTAATCATTATTCCCACTCAATTGTTGCAGGAGGTTTGCTGGATACGTCGTATGTGACTCTGTTGATACCCCTAACTTCATTGATGATCCTGCTGGAGACTTTTTTGAGTAACGCGTAGGGTAGCTCTGCCCAATCAGCCGTCATAAAATCATGGGTTTGGACAGCCCTTAATGCCACTACGTATTCATACGTTCGCCCGTCCCCCATCACACCAACACTCTTTACAGGAAGGAAGACTACAAAGGCTTGACTTGTTAATTCATACCAACTCTTACCGGATGCACTATCCTTGAAGTTATGTAATTCTTCGATAAATATTGCATCTGCACGGCGCAATAGGTCCGCGTATTCCTTTTTGATAGCTCCTAAAATCCGCACCCCAAGCCCAGGTCCGGGGAATGGGTGTCTGTAGACCATATCCACTGGAAGTCCAAGCTGAACACCTAGCTCACGAACTTCGTCCTTAAATAAATCTCTAAGGGGCTCAAGTAACTTTAAACCAAGTTGTTCGGGCAAGCCACCCACGTTATGGTGACTTTTGATGGTTACAGCTTTTTTACTCTTCCCCCCACCACTCTCAATCACGTCAGGATAAATGGTCCCTTGTGCTAGAAAGGTCACCCCTGGGTGATCTTTTTCACCCTGCTTGAGTAGAGTTGCCTGCGCTTTAAAAACCTCTACAAATTCACGACCAATAATTTTTCTTTTTTGCTCGGGATCACTGACCCCGTCTAATTCACCCATGAACCGATC
>CAJAYT010000088.1 GCA_903949285.1 uncultured Burkholderiales bacterium | reverse complement strand
CTGGAAAAGATTTTGCAGGAGATATTTGGCTAGAGCCTTTAGTTGACTCGAACTCACCCGTTGATAACAATGCTGACCCAATCAAAGGCTTTGGAGGATTGGGCTTGACAGCTCACCTCAATACACAGCACCCAGTCACATCTCGCGCTCAAAACTCTCACAAAGGCACTTACTCTGATGTGATGATTTTAGGGGGAGCGAAAGGTATGCAAGGCGCTGCAGTGTTGGCGGGAACGAGCGCGCTTCATATGGGCGCAGGTCGGGTCTACTTATGCCTAATTCATGAAAGCGAAGTGAGCTGTCGTATCAGTCCCGCACTCATGACGCGCTTTGCACAAGATATCTCAAAACTCGCGGTCGAATCCGCCACTGTGGTGTGTGGTTGTGGGGGCGGCACTGAAATAGCTCAATACTTAAGCTTGGCACTTGAGCACTCGCGCAACTTGGTACTCGATGCAGACGGGTTAAATACCGTCGCCACTGATCAGGAGTTAAAAGCGCTTGTCTGCGGGAGACACGCTCGCGGACTTTCAACTGTTTTAACACCCCATCCACTAGAGGCAGCCCGTTTATTGGGGAAAACGGTCACAAAAATTCAGGCAAACCGTATCCAATCAGCAGAGGAACTTGCGTGTCTTTTCAAGTGCACAGTCGTTTTAAAAGGTGCGGGTAGCGTGATTGCTCAATACACACCCCTTGGATTCCAACCAAATAATAGTGAACACATACACCTGAACTACGACAATTTTGAGAGTCATGACGGTCGCACGCCGGACACGCGGGACACGCAAGTGTGCATAAATCCAACGGGTTGCGCCTTATTGGCCACCGCTGGAACTGGGGACGTATTGGCGGGAATGATTGGAGCGCTTTTAGCGCAAAACGAGGACCCATGGCTGAGCGCCTGCGAGGGTGTATTCATTCACGGCCTCACGGCGCAAAACTGGAACCTCCAAGACAGCTTTGACGCAGAATTACTGGCTGCTCGAGTCACCTACCCAAGACTAAGAAACTAAATCAGGCGCATACGAGGTGTTGCACCTGATTGAGTTGAAAGAGTGGTCTAGCCCCGACCAACAAAAGGCATCTTTGTCGCCATAACGGTATGAAAGAGCACGTTTGCCTCTAGGGGCAAACTATCCATATACACAATGGATTGCCCCACAAAGTCAACATTCATTAACGGCTCAATCGCAATTTGACCATTGGCTTGAGGGACACCTGAGGCCATGCGCTGAGCCATAGGGGTACCCGCGTTGCCAATATCAATTTGGCCAACTGCAATGTCGTACTTACGCCCGTCTAGCGCCGCGGTCTTGGTAAGTCCAGTAACAGCGTGCTTGGTCGAGGTGTATGCAATTGAATTAGGTCTTGGTGCGTGAGCAGATATGGATCCGTTGTTGATGATTCGCCCCCCCATGGGCTTTTGATCCTTCATCACACGAAAAGCTTGTTGTAAACAATAAAACATTCCGTTAAGGTTGATGTTCACAACGTTCGTCCACTGCTCAACGGTTAGCTCCTCCAAGGGAACAGCAGGAGCACCAACGCCTGCATTGTTGAACAACAAATCAACACGGCCCCACTCTTTGACGGTTTTCTCAAACAAAGCTTTCACAGCCGCAGGATCGGCAACATCTGTGGGTACCACCAGGGCTTGTCCCTTTGGCGCGAGATCATAGACCTCTTGCAACATCTCTGCGCGTCGGCCAACCAATGCGACTCTGTAACCCACTTTCATAAGTGCCGTAGCGGTCGCTTTACCTACACCTGAGCCGGCTCCAGTGACGATTGCAATTTTTGACGAGTTACTCACGTTTTATCTCCAATAAAGTTTTAGTTATTCAAAATAATTTCGCATATCAATCTTAGCCAATTCAATTTTTCTAAGGCTGCAAAGATATCAATTCATTCTAAATGGCTTGCGCCCTTTCTTTTTCTTGGCCGCAGCTTTCAAAGTCACAGCTGACTGTAATACCTGATCCAAACTCTTATTAGCGCGACCCTTTGTGCCGGATTTCTTTGGTATTGGCGCCTCTATAGTCGTGTTAACTTTATTGGCTTCGGGCTTGGTTCTAGATTTGGTTTTGTCTTTTTTGACTTTAGGCTTTGCACCCGCAGCATAAGGATTAGCCTCTAGCGCACCACGCTGCGCCCCCTTTGCTGGAGCTCCAGCGGCTTTGCCGCCTCTAGATAACCCTTTGGAGAGGATCGCAGCTCCAAAGCGCTCCGTATCTGAGGTGACCAATCTAAAGTCGATTTTGCGACCATCTAAATCAACCCTTGAGACCTGAACCCTCACCTTAGTCCCGATTGCGTAACGAATTCCAGTGCGCTCGCCGCGCAACTCTTGGCGCACTTCATCAAAATTAAAGTACTCTCCGCCCAATTCAGTAATGTGAACCAATCCCTCAACATACATTTGGTCCAGTGTCACGAATACACCAAATCCAGCTACGGAGGTCACAGTTCCACTGAACTCCTCTCCCAAATGCTCGCGCATGTATTTGCACTTTAACCAGGCCTCTACATCGCGACTAGCCTCATCCGCACGTCGCTCGTTGGCGCTGCAATGCAGTCCCGCAGCCTCCCAAGCCTGCATCTCGGGACCCGATTTCTTTTGCACTTTTGAGGGAGTTTTTTTCTTGGCATTGTTCATTGCCAAACGTCTGGCCAACTTGGCATGAGCCTCCCCAGGCAAAGGAAGCTTGGGGAGGGAGTAAGTTTGACCTAACAATTTGGCTTTAATAACTCTATGGACCAGCAGATCAGGGTAGCGCCTGATGGGACTGGTGAAGTGCGTATATCCTTCATAAGCCAAACCAAAATGTCCGCTGTTAAAAGGCGTATAGATGGCTTGCTGCATGGAGCGCAGCAACATTGAGTGGATCTGCTGCGCATCAGGTCGCTCTTTGGTTGCTAATGCAATAGCTTGAAACTCCTTGGGAGCGGGATCCTCGCTGAGGCTTGCGTTAATGCCAGTCGCTCTAAGGTAAGCCTTGAGCGTTTCTCTCTTCTCTGGAGTCGGACCCTCATGCACCCTGTAAAGCGCGGGTTGCTTGCCGCCCAACACGAATTCAGCACTGCAGACGTTTGCAGCAAGCATGGCCTCCTCAATTAACCGATGCGCCTCAGTTCGTTCGCGGGGTACTATTTTCTCGATTCGCCCCGAATCATCACAAATGATTTGTGTCTCCACGCTCTCAAAGTCAATGGCTCCCCTTACCTGTCGCTCTTTTAGGAGCGCTCGGTAAACATCGTATAAGTTAATTAATTCGGGAATCCGCTCTTTTCTTCGAAGGGCCTCTGGACCGCGTGTGTTACTCAATATCGCAGCCACTTCGGTATAGGTCATGCGCGCGTGACTAAACATAACAGCGGGATAAAACTGATATGCATGGATCTTTCCGTCCCCCGTGATCAACATATCGCAGACCATGCAAAGACGCTCCACGTCAGGCTTCAAAGAGCAAAGCTCATTGGACAGCTTCTCAGGCAACATGGGTATGACACGCCTTGGAAAGTAAACACTGGTTGCACGGTCATATGCATCAATATCAATTGCACTGCCCGTTTGAACATAGTGACTTACATCGGCAATGGCGACTAAAAGTCGCCATCCTTTGGTTCTTCCAACTTTGGCAGGGGTGCAATAAACTGCGTCGTCAAAATCCCTAGCATCCTCACCGTCTATGGTCACGAGTGGTATGTCAGTGAGATCAACGCGGTTCGCACGATCAGCGCTTCGGACTTTCTCGGGCAAAGTTTTCGCTAGATTCAAACAAGCCTGAGAAAACTCATGAGGAACAGAATACTTTCTAACAGCAATCTCAATCTCCATCCCCGGATCGTCTACATCACCAAGTACTTCCACTACGCGACCAACCGGTTGACCGTAAAGACTAGGGACCTCGGTCAACTCAGTAACAACCACCTCTCCTGGCTTTGCTTGGCCTGTTGCCCCTTTGGGGATGAGCACGTCTTGACCATACCGCTTATCCTCGGGTGCAACCAACCAAAGGCCCCCCTCTTGAAGCAATCTGCCGATAATAGGGTGCTTTGGACGCTCGATAATTTCTAATACGCGTCCCTCAGGCCGGCCCTTCTTGTCCATACGCGTGATTCGGACCTTGATGTGGTCTTTGTGCAGGACCGCGCGCATTTCATTTGGAGGGAGATAGATATCTGCTTGACCGTCATCTCTCATCAAAAAACCATGGCCGTCACGGTGTCCTTGGACGGTTCCAGATATTTCTTCCAACAAGGCTGCGTTGGAGTGTGCAAAGTTTTTGATAGAATCACCCTCTTTTCCTGAACTGCCCAGGTGGCGGAATTGGTAGACGCACTAGTTTCAGGTACTAGCGAGTAACATCGTGGGGGTTCGAGTCCCTTCCTGGGCACCATTCAACACAATCCATTTGGCTACGCTGATGTGTTTGGGTTTGACGCAAACGATCAGTCAAACTACCGAACACGCACATTGTTGATTTTTGATTTTAATGTCAATCAATGCGCACGCCCACTTGCTTTAACGCTACCATTTTCGCCAAACTATACGAACCCTCCCGCGTAGTTTAACCTTTTTGTATGACTGTGCTCATAGACTTTGATTCACCACTAGCAATTCAGGTTTTGAAGGACTAAAAAATTTAATTATTTAAATAAATGGGTGTGTGAGGATTGGCGCTCACACCAAAAGCGATTTGTCATAACGTTAAGTGCCCCATTTTTAAGCATCTACCACCCTCTGCACCTGGAATATAAACCTGACAAACATAGTGCACTATTGGAGGGCTTACATGCACTTCAAGGCTTGTAGAGTTCTGGCAAAGCGTGGGCTACATGTAAGTTTACATTACACGCGTAGGCTAATAAATTCCTCACAAAATCAATCTCTTCGCCTGTAAAACTCATGCAGTACATCACTACCCGAGTAATCGTGTGTAATTACTTTGAATTAAATTAAACGGTACTATTCATCAAGCAGATACAAGAGTAAAAATGACTCAGTTTCTTAAGGAGCTTAGCTGACTAGAACAAATTTTGAAATGCTAAGAAAAAATGCACTCACCTCCCTCTAAATGACCATATATTTAGATATCATATTGCCCTTGCACTCAATTAACCCCCGATCATAGTAATGAACGCAGAAAACACTAAAGTCCAAGCCGGTTGGCAGCTCAAAATAGAGCATATTCTTGCCAAACCTTTCATTCAACACGGTATCGTTGCGCTGATTTTTATCAATGCCATCTTACTTGGCATGGAAACAAGTCCTTGGATCATGAGTGAAATTGGCGAGGAATTACATATCCTTGACCACACCATTTTGGGGATTTTCATCTGTGAACTAGCATTTCTAATGCTAGCCAGAGGTCTGAGCTTCTTTAAAGATCCTTGGTGTCTGTTTGATTTCGTTGTTATCGCGATTGCATTGATCCCTGCATCAGAGTCACTCGCAGTTTTGCGATCACTGCGAGTACTTCGTGTACTTCGCTTGATTAATAAAGTCGACAGCATGCGTAAAGTTGTTAGGGGCCTTTTGGGCTCACTCGCAAGCTTGGGATCAGTTATGGGACTGATGTTGATTGTGTTCTATGTATCGGCCGTTGTCACGACCAATCTATTCGGAAAAGAATTCCCTGAATTCTTCGGCAACCTTGGTTCTAGCTTCTTTACACTGTTCCAAGTTATGACACTTGAGAGCTGGTCAGACGGTATCGCAAGACCTGTTATGGAGAAGTTCCCGAATTCATGGGTTTTCTTTGTAGTCTTCATCATGATCGCCACTTTTGTGGTCGTGAACCTCTTTGTGGCTGCAATTGTGGACTCCTTCAGTGCACACAGTGCAGCTGATAAGGAAGAAGAAAAACGCATCCAAGACGAAGCACAACGTCACATTGAGGAGCAAAGACTTCTGTTGCAAATCAATGAAGAGTTCCATGCCATCAAAAAAGAACTCGATGAGGTAAAAGATATGATCAAAGGGCTCACCCAGGTGCGGATCTGACGCCTCTAATTTGAGGATCACATTGGCCTGATTATTTAGATCTGGCCAATGAGCCAAACCCTTGGCACTTTTGCTTCATTGTCTTGCCTTCATTTTGCCTTATGGGATCAAATGAAGTGTCCAAGCAGTTAAGCTTAGCCGCATTGATTGGGACCTTTTAAGAAACCGAATTATTGTGATTTCCACCTATATTTATCAACCAATCACTCGTCTTTGGCAACACCTCTGAGACCTGCGCGCTTAATAATTTTGCTTAGCTCGCCGTTTCTCTTTAACTCATCAACAAAATTGTTTACGAAGTCCATATCTACTACACGTGACTTAGGTAGACCTAGGGCAATGCTTTCGTAACCCAAAACTTCATCTAGCACTTTTGAGTGCTCCCATTGATCTGACATCTCAAATAGAATTCCTTTATTCGTAGAAAACGCGTCCAATTGTCCAGTTCTTAGCATCTCGATAGCGCTCGCAGTAGAGTTGGTACGCACTACAACGGCATTTTTGAGAAGATGAGTGAGTTCCAACTCCGAACTACTGCCTACGCTTACCCCGACACGGATTCCGGGCTGATCTAGTTGAGATACCGATTGAATAGGTCCAAGCGAGCTCACCAAGTATCCACGCTCGATGCGAACTACAGGCTTAGAGAATTGGAGCACTTGAGCGCGCTCAGGCGATGCGTTTGTAAAAACAAGGTCAATACTTGCTTGTTTTGCAGCGTAGAACACATCTGCGTTCTTGGGATAAATGATCGGCACATATTTGAGCTGAAGGACTTTTGCAAACTCACGGCCCAACTCATAACCAACGCCCACCTTCTCAGAGGTTGCAGGGTTCGTAATCACAGAGGTGGGCGAGCCTGAATACAGGCCCATCCTGAGCTCACCGCGTACTGAAAAACTGTCTGCAAAATCCGAGAGTCCTGCGTAAACGGTACTCAGTGCACATCCCAGTGCTAAACCTAAACCCAACCTCAAACCGACTTTCACCAGGCTGCGTCTAAAGACTATTAAGCTCAAGTTATTCATGCTTGTTATCGCTCTTTTCCCAAATTAAAAACTCCATCCCACCAGATGCGTTATATAAAAAGGGGGGCCTAAAGCCCCCACACGCATCTCAAAAAGTGAGTTGCTCTAACGATCAATCGCAAACAATTGAGACTGACTTCGTATTCAGATACGCCTCAAGCGCCTCTGAGCCGCCTTCTGATCCGTATCCGGAGTCCTTTACCCCTCCAAAGGGCATCTCTGGCCAAGCAACTGCAGGCTGGTTCATCCAAAGCATACCGACCTGCAATTGTTGAGCTAATAGGTGAGCGTTTTTGAGCGATTTTGTAAAAGCATAACTGGCCAGCCCAAAAGGGAGCCGGTTAGATTCAGCAATCGCCTCATCCATTGTGTTGAAGGTTCTAATAGCTGCCATTGGACCAAAGGGCTCATCGTTGAATACTTTTGCGTCAAGACTCACGTCAGACAAAATGGTGGGAGCAAAGAAGTTACCCGTTGTCCCAATGCGCTCACCACCAGCAGAAACCGTTGCACCCTTGCTGATAGCGTCTTTGGTGAACTCGGCCATAGCCGTTAAGCGGCGTGGATTGGCAAGTGGTCCCATGGTCGTACCGTCCTCAAGTCCATTGCCAATCTTAAGGCTCCCAGCTTGCTTGACCATCGCATCAATAAAGGATTTCTTCAGGCTGGAGTGAACTAGGAAACGGGTTGGGGAGATGCAGACTTGTCCTGCGTTACGAAATTTAGCGGCTCCAGCAGCTTTGGCAGCTAATTCAACGTCAGCGTCCTCACAAACAATCACCGGAGCGTGACCACCCAACTCCATCGTCGCGCGCTTCATGTGTTGTCCAGCCATAGCAGCCAACTGCTTACCAACGGGGGTTGATCCGGTGAAAGTAATTTTTCGAATGGTTGGGTGAGGTATCAAGTAGCTTGAAATCTCAGCTGGGTCACCGTAAACCAGTCCAATCACACCTGCGGGTACGCCTGCATCCAAAAATGCTTTCAAAAGCCCAGCAGGGGAAGCTGGAGTTTCCTCAGGTGCCTTAACAATAATGGAGCATCCCGTGGCCAAAGCTGCACTGAGTTTGCGAACGACTTGGTTGATCGGGAAGTTCCAAGGCGTAAATGCTGCAACGGGTCCTACAGGGTCTTTGAGTACCATTTGTTGGGCGGCTAAGTTACGCGCTGGAACGACACGCCCATAAACGCGTTTGCCTTCTTCAGCAAAGAACTCAATGATGTCGCTTGCCATACCAATCTCAGCTTTAGCTTCTGCGAGCGGTTTGCCTTGTTCCTGGGTCATCAAAGCCGCAATAGCGGGAGCGCGCTCTCTTAAAAGAGCGGCTGCTTGACGCATGATTTTGCAACGCTCAAAAGCAGGAACTCTGCGCCATGTATCAAAACCCTTTTGAGCTGCGCTTAAAGCTCGGTCCAAGTCCACTTTACTCGCAAATGCAACTCGACCAATTTCCTGCGCTGTTGCTGGATTAAGAACGGGCAGTGTTTTTCCGTCTGCAGCGTCGCACCATTGGCCGTCAATTAACAACTGAGTATTAGCATAGGTCATTCTTGGAGTCTTTCAAAGTTCAGTAAATAAATAGTCGTCTCCTGAGGGAGATCACATCAAAGTTTACCATTCAGGCTAAAAAAATGTTTATCATCACTTGGGCACTTTCACTTAATCGCATAAAGTTCTGCCCCAATCAGGCCCCATGTAGCCTCAAACTTTACAAATTTGTTTGAGACGCTGACGACACCTGATCTTTCATTAGGGAATTCCCTGAGAGAATTCAAGGCCGTACACTTCGTATCACGAAGGGTACAACCGCTATTCAATAGGCCTGTATCAAAATGTGCATGAAAGTATCGCCTGTATCGGCCATTACTACTAAATATCTAAGAAGAAGATCCCCAAGCTAAAGCCTTTTATGCCCCCTTTATTTGGACCACCAACCGCAAGTCAAGCTGTATTTGATTTATCCAGGCTACCCCGCACTCTGCAGTGGGTATCACTGCTAATTGTGACCCTACTCACCACCGCTTTTTGCGAGTGGCTCTCACTGCCTGCAGCTCTGTTACTAGGCCCCATGTTTGCAGGCATCATCACTGAGACCTTAGGTGCGCGCGTAAGACTTCCGCGAGTCTCTTTGCATATTTCTCAGGCGGTTATTGGTTGCTTGATAGCAAGGTCCATCAATCAAGATATTTTGAATGTATTTATCGCTCAGTGGCCGATTCTGGTCTGCTCAGTGTCGATGACTTTGATCGCAAGTGTTGCGCTCGGTTGGGGGATAGGCAAGCTGGGAATATTACCTGGCACGACGGCGATTTGGGGTCTACTTCCGGGTGCTGCGTCTGTCATGGTCATGATGGCAGAGGACTTCGGAGCGGACTCAAGGTTAGTGGCATTCATGCAGTACTTGCGTGTTCTCATGGTAACCGTTACGGCGTCTTTAGTTGCTAAGTACTGGGCGCATATTCCAAGCTCTGCACTGCACACGATTGTTTGGTTTCCGCCTCTTCACCTACAAGCCCTTGCGGTGAGTTTGGGCGTTATTGCGCTTAGCCTGTTGGCTATGTTTACCCCCAGCATCTCTGGTGGTGTTTTGCTTCTATCCATGACACTTGGGGGCTTTATCCAATTAGGGGGGTACGCGCAGATTGAATTACCTGTATGGCTCTTAGCAATTGCCTTTGCACTGATTGGTTGGAATGTTGGCTTAAGGTTTACGCGGGAGGTGTTGATTGCTGCAGCAAAAGCAATGCCTCAAACCATCATAACCATTGTCCTTTTAATCCTCTTTTGCATGGGACTTGCAAGCGTATTGGTCCACTTCCTTAACGCTGACCCCTTAAGTGCCTACTTGGGCACCAGTCCAGGAGGCGTGGACTCTGCAGCAATTATTGCAGCCTCTACAAAAGTAGACATTGCTTTTGTGATGGCCCTACAAATTATGCGCTTTCTCATCACACTCCTTGTAGGCCCCTCCCTCTCTAGATTCGTGGCCAATCTATCCATCCAATCCGAGGTCAAATACAAATCGGTTTAGAACTTAAGAACCGAGGGAATGCTGGAAGCGGGAATGGCAAAACAGGTTAAACAAAAATATTCATTAAAAATACTTATCAAAAATAGTTGTAAAATATTAACTACATAAACTTACAAACACTTACATACATTCCGAGTATCTTTACAATAGGTTGAGGCAATCTGCATTTTTAGTGACCACTAAAAATATAGCCAGAAACCCACTCGTTGTTATGACCCAAACATTGAATTTCAAACAAAATCAAATTTAAAAATCAAATTTATAAGTTTACTTTTATTACTTAAGCCGGTAAAATGTTATAAATTAATATTTATTTCCTATCCTAAGGAGCTTAACCTTGAATTCAAATCCTTACATACAATTCCTGAAACTCTCTCAGGCCCTGACTCAAAAGGAAGTTGGTCAAGATTTAGACACGGTTTGCGTGAAGTTACTCGAACTAATTACCATCAGCAACGCCAAAGATGAGGCCTTAACATTATCACAAGCCATGGGGATGTCTCTCATGGGCTCGCCTGCAACGATGCACCGAAAGATTGATATTCTTCGCAAACAAGGCTGGATAGATTTGGTACACGAGGGCGAAGACCGCAGAACCAAATACCTTGTGCCTACAGCCAAGACCTATAAATACTTTGAATCTCTGTCTAAAGTGATGAGCAAAGCCTGGGTCAAAGCGAAGGCTTAAGTTCTTTAAGCAGCAGCCTTACTGATAGAGCCTCTTTACTGGATCTTAGCGCCCGAGTCCTTGACAATTTTGGACCATACAATTAAATCATCCTCTATGGTTTTGGCATACTGCTCGGGAGTAGTGCCCACTACCTCATAGCCTATTGAGTTAAGCTGAGCCTTAATTTTTGGATCCCGCGCTACGTCATTGAACACTTTACTCAATCGGTCAATCACCGGCTTGGGAGTTCCAGCTGGTGCAAGTAGCCCGTACCAACCGTCCATTGCAAAATCGGGCAACAGCTCAGAGACGGTTGGAACCGAGGGAAGCAGGGGTGAACGCTTATTACTTGCCAAGCCAAGTGCTCTAAATTTACCCGCTTTTATTTGTGGGTAAGAGGTGGCAAAACTATCAAACATCAAATCAATTTCCCCGCCCAAAAGCGCAACCACAACGGGTCCACTCCCTTTGTAGGGTATGTGCTCCATTTTAATCCCCGCTTGCGCTTGAAGCATCTCCCCGCCTAAGTGGCTGGTGTTTCCATTACCAGCTGAGCCAAAGGACAATTTGCCGGGATTGGCTTTTGCATAAGCAATCAGATCCGGAAGCGTCTTAAAGGGAGAGTCCGCTCGAACCACAATCAACTGGGGCAACCGCGCTAAGAGCGTTATAGGCGCAAAGTCCCGCTTAGTATCGTAGGGAAGCGAAGGGTAAAGGGATGGATTGATGACATGGGCTGATAACACCATTAATAGGGTGCACCCATCGGGCTTTGATTTTGCAAGCGCTGCAGTGGCGATCGTACCCCCGGCTCCTGCTTTGTAGTCAATGACAACGGGTTGTCCCAATTGCTTTTGCAACTCCCCCATCATAGGGCGAGCTAAAAAATCTGCACTCCCCCCAGGCGCATAGGGCAGGATCAGCGTAATAGGTTGGACTGGATAGCGTTGATCGGATTGATTTTGGGCTAAGAGAGTTTGAGCAAAAAGCGTCAACAACGCACAGCTTAAAACCCACTTAAGTTGGATAGAAAAATACTTTTTTAAATACATGTTTAAATCTCCGAAGATTTATGCGTCCTGGGGACAGACGTAAACGCTTATTTGGTGTTTAACTGGCAAACCATGAAAAAAGAAAATATCACTACTAAGCCGAGACACTCAATTGACTATCAGTCCACTACCTTGCTCAAAGGCTCCAATCTTCGCCGCAGACTCAAATCCGAATTTCTTGAAGGTTGCAAGCACCTCAGCCTCTGCGCTTGGCGCGCAGGAGACGAGTAAACCACCACTGGTTTGAGGGTCGGTGAGTAAGTTTTTATGCCATTCCTCAAGATTTGATCCAAGCGTAATTTCCGGACCATACCCAGCCCAATTGCGTGTGGATGCACCCGTGAAAATATCTTGGCGAACCAACTCAACGGCCTCAGGAATAAAGGGCACACTTTGCAGATCAATATGAGCGCGGAGTTTGGAGCCCCTACAAAGCTCCAGTAAATGACCCGCCAAACCAAATCCAGTTACATCGGTCAAAGCGTTCACACCGCTCAAACCGGATAGCTCAATACCCGGCGTATTCAGCTGAGTGGTGTATGAAATCATTTTGGCGTAACCCTGCGCTGAGAGTATCTCTTTTTTCAGCGCGGCGCTCAAAATACCGACGCCAATTGGCTTACCTAAGATGATGCTATCCCCAGCTTTTGCGGAGTTGTTGCGTTTGAGTTTTTTAGGATCAACGATACCAATCACCACGAGCCCGTAAATGGGTTCAACCGTGTCAATGGAGTGTCCTCCTGCAATGGGTATATTCGCAGCAGCGCAAACGCTCTCCCCTCCTTGGGTAATCTTTTGTATCAGCTCAATCGGTAATACATTGATTGGCATACCCAAAATCGCTAGAGCGAATAAAGGTTGAGCGCCCATAGCATATACATCGGAGATCGCATTGGTTGCAGCGATGCGACCAAACTCAAAGGGATCATCTACGATGGGCATAAAGAAATCTGTGGTCGCAACAATTGCTTGCGATTCGTTGATTTGGTAAACGGCCGCATCCTCGTTATTATCCAAACCCGCTAGTAAAGCTGGAGGAAGTGCACGAATGGGGGAAGATTTTAATATCTCACTCAGTATTCCAGGTGCAATTTTGCAACCGCAACCACCGCCGTGGGAAAGTGAGGTTAATCTAGCAGTGAAAGTCATGGACTGATCTTGTTTTGATTCAAAAGTAAGATCTTAACCTTTTTTCGGGATCGACATTAAGTAAGGCAAGGCCAAGCAAAGCAACTCGTCTCGCCGTCCGCATTCCAATTTCGTCCTAAAAGTCAGTAACTGACTTTTCCTTAGAACTGCTCCAAGCTTAGTGCATTTACTGAGGCACCACCCTTTAGGATGGACTGAGCAAGTGCAGGAACCAGATTCAACAAATGCTCAGCATGAAACTGTGCTGTGGTTATTTTTGCTGAGTAAAAAATCCTGTCCTCAGCTAGTTTATCCTCGGCAATCATCATTGCTTTTGCCATTTGCCAAGAGGTTAGTAAATAGCCACTCATCATTAAATAAGGAACACTTCCCGCAAAGACGTTTTTGACATCAGTTTTGAAGTTCGTAATTACAAACTGAACGACCTCCTCAAATGCATGACGCGCCGGGGTCAGGTTGCTCAAAATGGAACGACTCGCTAAAGAATTTCGTTTGGCTAATTCAGATTCGGTTTGCGCAATCATTTTTGCAAAGACCTGTGCCACAGCTCCCTTATCTTTGTAGGTCTTACGTCCCACAAAATCGTTTGCTTGAATAGCAGTAGTTCCTTCGTAAATACTCAAAATTCGAGCATCTCTGTAGTACTGAGCAGCACCGGTCTCTTCAATAAAGCCCATACCACCATGCACTTGAACACCGAGGCTTGCCACTTGGATCGACATCTCAGTGGAGAATCCTTTGATGATTGGCACCAAAAATTCATAGAGCTCTAAATTATGTTGACGAACTTTCTCATCCGAGCTGGAATGGGCCAAATCGCTCAGGCCTGCGCCAAAATAGGCCAATGCTCGAGCGCCTTCTGTGTAGGCGCGCATGGTAGTGAGCATCCTTTTGACATCGGGGTGGTGAATGATTGCGACTGCGCTATCAGATCCTGATAAATCTCTGGACTGCAAACGGTCTTTGGCGTACGAGACTGCTTTCTGATAAGCCCTATCTGATAGTGCAATGCCCTGCATGCCAACGCCAAAACGAGCTGCATTCATCATAATGAACATGTATTCAAGGCCGCGGTTTTCTTCACCTACCAAATACCCAGTTGCACCTGAGTTATCTCCAAACTGAAGCACCGCCGTTGGACTGGCCTTAATTCCTAGTTTGTGTTCTATTGATACGCAGTGTGCGTCATTTCGAGGGCCAAGACTGCCGTCCTCATTAACCAAAAATTTAGGAACAACAAATAAAGAAATGCCCTTAACCCCTGCAGGTGCATCCGGGGTTCTAGCCAATACAAGGTGAACGATATTCTCCGCCATATCGTGTTCACCGAATGTAATATAGATCTTGGTGCCGTATATTTTATAAAGGCCGTTACCCTCGGGGACCGCCTTAGTTCGAACCATAGACAGGTCTGAGCCGGCTTGTGGCTCCGTTAGATTCATGGTACCGGTCCATTTGCCACTCACCATGTTGGGCAAGAACTTTTCTTTGAGCTCATCGCTACCAGCAGTCAATAAAGCCTCAATTGCGCCGTCTGTCAAAAGGGGACAAAGCGCGAACGACAGGTTTGCTGCGTTTAGCATTTCTGAGCACGGCGTTGAAATAATCTTGGGAAGCCCCTGCCCACCGTAGGCGACAGGATGGAGGACGCCTTGCCAACCACCCTGAACAAATTGGTCATAAGCTTCCTTAAACCCAGGTGTAACCGTTACCGCACCGTCCTTGAAGGTGCTTGGAAACCTATCCCCCTCCCAGTTAAGTGGGGCTAGAACCTCAGAGCAAAATTTAGCTGACTCCTCAAGCACTGCTGCAGCGGTTTCAATACCGTAGTCCTCAAAACCCTCGATAGCCGCAATCTCTTGAATTGCAGCGAGCTCGTTCAACACAAACAGCATGTCTTTAATGGGGGCTTGATAACTCATGGATGGGGCTCCAAACTGATTAAAAAAATTAAGAATCTCCGACTCTGGAACAAAATAAATGAACAGGAATATTTAACTTCAATAAGAAGATTCCCTAGATGGGGCATTCACCGCTTTGCTATTTAGAGTGTTAACGCAGTATATCTAGTTTTTTAAATAAAAAAGCACGGTCGTACTTTATTTATCGGCAATAATAGCAGGAGCACCAAATAGCCGTGCCAAATCTTGTCCTCAATAAATACAAAAATATGCCTTACGTACCCAAAAGAACTACTCTAACAAACCCATCCTCAGAGTTAGTGACCTCCAAAGGGGACGTAACCAAGTCACTTATCCTAGACGCAGCGCTTTATTTGGCAGGAAGAGACGGATTTGAAGGAATTACTATTGGCTCTATTGCCCAGCGTATGCAAATGAGCAAGAGCGGTGTGTACGCTCATTTTGAATCCAAAGAAAATCTTCAAATTGAAGTTATTCGTG
Source organism: uncultured Burkholderiales bacterium (assembly GCA_903949285.1). Classification (GTDB taxonomy): domain Bacteria; phylum Pseudomonadota; class Gammaproteobacteria; order Burkholderiales; family Burkholderiaceae_C; genus Limnohabitans. Next base: position 18,002 of record CAJAYT010000088.1, on the reverse strand, counting down.
AATACCACCGCCGTTTTAGACATGTAGTTTTTGAGCCTGCACTTCAGACCTCCAGAGGGCTTCCCCGACTGAAAAAGATGCTTGAACTATGGACGGAGCAGACCATATCGGAGGTCTCAACGGGGTGCATTTACATATCCGGCGCATTCGAATTGGATGACAGACCCGGGCCGGTGCGTGAGGAGCTCGTGCTTATTGTCAAAACATGGCGAAAAACACTGGTAAGGGCCATTGAGATGGCTATTGAAGAGGGGCACCTGAGCGCGAAGACCAAACCCTTAGATATGCTTTTTGCCGTTTACAGCTTTATCCTGGGTTTGCAACATGACGCAAGGTTTTTAAAAAAAATGAGTAGCGTTGAAATCGCTAGACGCCATATCAAAGGCATTCTCGATTTAAATAAACCAGTTCAAAGCTAGGCAGCTGCATTAAAATCAAAATCTGGGTAAGGCATGAACCAAAAATTAAAGGTTTTCACTTAAAAAACCCTCTTAGAATAGACTTTAAATATCTTTACAATAAAAAATGCGCGTGCTTTTTTTAATTTGCAACTCAATGCAACTCTAGGTGTTTACTGAGTCAAATAACAATTCATCACAATGGACCTTACAAATACCACAGAAAACAATTGGCGTAATAAGATTGAACAGTTCTTAGCCCGCCCTACCATCCAGCACGGTATTGTGTTTCTCATATTACTGAATGCTGTGTTGCTTGGCATGGAGACAAGTCCTCAGATCATGAGTCAATTTGGGGAGTTACTGCACATCCTTGACCACGCTATATTGTGGATATTCATAGCTGAGTTGGTTTTGCTCATGTCAGCAAGAGGGCTTCAGTTTTTCAAGGATCCTTGGTGCCTTTTTGACTTTATTGTGATTGGCATTGCCCTAGTTCCAGCGTCAGAGTCACTTGCAGTTCTTAGGTCCTTGAGGGTACTGCGGGTACTGAGGCTAATTAATAAATTCCAGAGCATGAAAAAAGTAGTTCGAGGACTTCTCGGCTCTTTATCCAGTCTGGGTGCGGTCATGGGCCTGATGATGGTCGTCTTTTATGTGGCCGCTGTGGTCAGCACCAACCTCTTTGGTAAAGAATTCAGCAACTACTTTGGTAGCTTAGGAGCCAGTTTATTTACGCTCTTCCAGGTTATGACTCTTGAGAGTTGGGCTGATGGTGTTGCAAGACCTGTAATGGAGAAGTTCCCAGACGCTTGGATATTCTTTGTGGTCTACATCATGTGTTCAACATTTGTCGTCGTCAATCTTTTTATAGCGGCAATCGTTGACTCATTCTCCAACTCTGACACCGAAACCGAGGATAGACAAAAATTAGAAGCTGAACTTCAACGCGAACAACAGGCTCAGCGACTCTTATCAGAGATCAACGATGAATTTATTGCCATCAAAACTGATCTACACGAAATTAAAGGACTATTAGCGTCCTCATTTAGCAAGAATTAACTTTAGCTTTTGTAATCAATTTCGTCCTCACTCGCCGCTGGAGGCTTGGAGTGCGCTCTTGGGTCGTAATCCTAAGCTTTGTAATATTCGATCAAAGGTCTACTTGGTCAACAGGCTTTAAGGCGGCCTTTACCTGAGATTCAGTTAGTTTAGCTGAGCATAATTCAATAAATTTATACGCAAACCCTCTCAGGTAATGTCCCCGCCTGACAGCGATTCTGGTGGTGTTTGTTCCAAATAAATGGTCACTTTTCAAAATTTTGAGTTGCGTATCACGCTCTTTTTGATAGGCCATTGAAGCAATGATACCCACGCCTAATCCCAACTCGACGTAAGTTTTAATTACATCTGCATCAAGCGCTGACATGACGATGTCAGGGGTTATATGAGCTGCTGCAAAAGTCTCATCAATGAGCTTTCTTCCGGTAAATCCATCATGATAAGTAATGATGGGGTATTCAGCCAGGTCCTCAATTTTGAGCGTTTTTGTTCTCTCAAGTGAGTGGCCTTTGGGCACTATGACAGTGTGATGCCAGGAGTAAAAAGGAAAGCTCACCAACTCGGGTATCTGAGATAACGACTCAGTTGCGATGGCCAAATCGGCCTCACCATTTAACAAAAGCTCCGATATCTCATTGGGGCTCCCCTGGTGAAGCGCCAGATGAACTTTAGGAAATTCTTTTTTAAATTCACTCACAATCTGAGGCAATACATAACGAGCCTGTGTATGTGTTGTTGCTACGGTAAGTTGACCTTTGTCGCTTTGGCTAAATTGCTCTGCTAGAGATTTTATGTTTTGAGTATCAATCAACATTCTCTCAACAATTGTTAAGAGTTCTTTCCCTGGATCTGTTAATCCTAAGAGCCGCTTGCCTTTTCTCAGAAAGAGCTCAATACCAAGCTCATCCTCAAGGTCTTTGATGTGCTTACTGACCCCGGATTGGGAGGTAAACAAAGCGTTCCCCACCTCTGTTAAGTTGTAGTTACATTTAACAGTTTCCCGAATTATTCGCAGTTGTTGAAAATTCATTTTTTATTTTTGTTATACCGTATCGCGTGCCTAAACCCCAAATATAACTTAACGCTGAATGACGTTAAGTTAATTGACGGCCAATCCTTGCTCATCAAATAGCCCCTCAAACAAGGCTGAGGTGAGATACCTTTCGGCTAAATCAGGCAGGACAACGACAATAGTTTTACCCGCATATTCAGGTAATTTTGCCAACCTTACAGCCGCCGCAGCAGCAGCGCCGCAGGAGATACCGACCAATAAACCCTCCTCTTTGGCTAGTCGTCTCGCAAAGTCAATAGCCTCTTCATTGGTAACTTGCTCGACGCGGTCTATTAAACTCAAGTCCAAATTATCAGGAATGAAACCTGCTCCGATGCCCTGGATTTTGTGGGGCCCAGGCTTTAACTCATGACCTTGTCGCTTTTGAGTGATGACGGGACTCGAGGTGGGCTCTACAGCCACCGATTCAATTTGTTTTTTCTGAGTGTTTTTAATGTAGCGAGAAATTCCCGTAATTGTGCCGCCCGTGCCAACGCCGCAAACAATCACATCAACACCTCCATTGGTATCGTTCCAGATCTCGGGACCCGTTGTTTTCTCGTGTATAGCAGGATTGGAGGGATTCGTAAATTGCTGCAAAAGCACATACTTGGAGTCCGACTTTGCAATCTCCACTGCCTTGGCAATGGCGCCGTTCATACCTTTAGAGCCCTCGGTCAAAATCAGCTTAGCGCCCAAGATAGTGAGCAATTTTCTTCGCTCAATGCTCATTGTCTCTGGCATGGTTAGCGTGAGCGGTATGCCTTTGGCTGCAGCAACAAAGGCCAGTGCGATACCCGTGTTACCGCTTGTCGGCTCAATGAGCTCCTTACCTGGGGGTAGCAACCCCTTATCGATTGCATCATGGATCATTGCTGACCCAATACGACATTTGACCGAGTAAGCTGGGTTTCTGCCCTCAATCTTTGCTAAGACCGTAGCTCCAGCTCCGTCTATGACCCTATTGAGCTTAATGAGGGGAGTATTTCCTATGGAGAGGGAGTTATCAGCGTAAAGGGTCATGGGTTTACTCGGTTGAATTGTTTTTTAGGGCCATTGAATGAAATTGGGGGCTTTCAAACCACCAATTCTGCCATTTTGACAGTCGTCATCAGAAAAAGTATCTGACGCTTGATTTTATTTCGCTCCTGGGTGCATTCAAACGGGAGCAGATCGTGCTGCTTCAGTAGGTCAGTAATAATTGGGTTGTAATGCTTTCTGATTTTTGACATAACTCACTCCCAGGAAATTGGTTGATGCATCAATCTTAATTGAAATACCTAGCCGTTCAAACCAATTATTTCGCATAAGAACATGCAAAAAATTGCTAAAGTTGGGGCCAGATTAGGAATTCACCTGAAACGGCCAATTAGACAGGGCCCTAATGACTCTAAACGGGGCTCAATGAGCGATACTCGCGGCCCCCTACAACCCTGAAGCTATGTTTTCATCTAAATTTAAATATTTGGCACTTAGACAGAGAAACTTATCGATGATAGGGGAGCTACCCAAGAGATGATTCCCAGGCAAACTATTCAGCGCAGTTGAGCTTGAGGACTTGGGAACTTCAGTTTGTATATTAGACATAGACACCTTCGGAAAATGCCTTGATTTTCTATCCGAATACTCAGTCGCGTCTACCAAGAAAAAATCATATCCTTATCATTTTTTAACGAACTAAACACGGTTTTTTATGATCAAACTTCCAATTGGGTACTAGAAATTGCATGGCTACGGAATCGTCCCGAGCACCTAATCCATGCTTTAAATAGAGTTGGTGAGCTTTCTCGACAGAATCCATATTAAGCGTTACACCAAGTCCGGGGTTATTAGGAACTTGGACATGACCGTTTATGATTTGTAGTGGTTGCTCCGTCAATCCTTGACCGTCCTGCCAGATCCAGTGAGTATCGATCGCAGTCACTTTACCAGGGGCAGCTGCAGCTACTTGGGTGAACATTGCAAGGGACACATCAAAGTGATTATTGGAGTGCGAACCCCACGTTAAGCCCCAATCTCGACAGGTTTGAGCAACCCTCACAGAGCCGGCCATTGTCCAAAAATGTGGGTCAGCAAGTGGAATATCAACACTTTGCAAAGACAACGAATGGGTTAATTGACGCCAATCAGTTGCAACCATGTTGGTCGCGGTGGGCAAACCGGTCTCCCGCCTGAACTCGGCCATCACTTCGCGTCCACTAAAACCGTCCTCTGCGCCGCAGGGATCCTCTGCATAGGCGACAACCCCGTGCATATCGCGCATCAGCCTGACAGCGTCTTTTAAGAGCCAGCCCCCATTAGGATCCAGCGTCACACGCGCAGACGGAAAACTCTCGTGAAGGGCTTGAACTGCTTCAATCTCCGCCGCCCCACTGAGTACGCCGCCCTTTAGCTTGAAGTCGTTAAATCCGTATTTCTCACGGGCCGCCTTAGCAAGCTTAACGATAGAGGCTGGATCTAAGGCCTGCTCATTCCTCAATTGAAACCATTCATTGTCTGCCTCGTGCTCTGCTCTGTAAGGCAAGTCAGTTCTTGCTCGGTCCCCGATGTAGAACAAATACCCCAACATTTCAACGGAAGACCGTTGTTGCCCCTCGCCCAGCAACGCAGCTACTGGCAAATTTAGATACTGCCCAAGCAAATCCAACATCGCAGACTCAACAGCGGTTACGGCGTGGATTGTTGTTCGCAGATCGAAAGTTTGCAGTCCACGACCTGATGCGTCACGATCCGCAAACTGTATTCTCATTTGTGACAGTACGGACTGAACATTGGCAATACTTTGACCCACCACCAAGGTAGTAGCATCTTCGATTGTCTTGCGAATCTTCTCCCCTCCTGGAACTTCGCCAATGCCAGTTCGCCCGGAGTTGTCCTTGAGTAGGATTAAATTACGCGTGAAAAAGGGACCATGAGCACCTGATAAATTCAAGAGCATACTGTCATGACCCGCAACAGGTATGACTTTAAGTGAGGTAACGGTAGGCGTTGAAGACAGACTCATAAGATGGGTACCAGTTAATGTATTCAGGATTCTATACTGATCAACTTATACAAAAGAATACAATTAACCAAAAAGTTAAGTTCGTACTTACTAGTAGAAAACCCTATCACCTTCATTAGGCGCGCAATGCTTAGATCTCTTAGATTATTAATCATTGTTAGAGTATTCATTTGCGTGTTCATATTTGTCTTACTGAACCGCTTTGTTGCGCCCTACGCTGTCAAGGACTTTATCACTGACAGCATAAACATAGAGCTACGCGAAGTTATTACAAAGACCACCGTATTCACATCCAATACTATCGATTTTCAGCTCACCAATCCCAAAGTATTTCACGGATTCCAAATCAGAACACTGATCAAGTGTTCTGCCTATTACAAGGTTTTCGACAGCAATTGCCCTGCACTATCTTCCGAATCCGTGCAGTGGCAGAAAATTAGCGACGAATTGGCACCAGCCAATGAACCCCTGATCGAGTCTGCAAGCATTGATACCGGCAATAAACACTGGGTAGCTGTAAGAAAAACAGATCACGGCTCCTACGACTATCTCGCCTTTGACAAGGACGAGATTGACGATATCATTGACTTTGTTTGGAGTGTCAGAAATAGGATCGTTCGCTACTACGCGCCCCTATTGGCTTTATTTAGTTTGGCAGTCGGTTTGTACTTAAGTAGCTATATTATTTCTCTATTGAATGATGTGCAGCTGTTGGTCAGAGAGACGGACGCGGCCAATCTAGAAATACAAACCAATCCGCAGGCCTATTTTAAAGAATTTCAATCTTTTATAAACGTATTTGAAAGTTTAAAGGTACGTCTTAAAAATAGTTTTGATCAGACAAGTCGATTCTCCTCGAATGCCTCTCACGAGCTAAAGAAACCCTTGACCATTTTGCGCGGACACGCGGAGCAAGGACTTAAGTCTGCTCGAGACGGCTCACCCGAACAAATGCACTTTGCCGTGATCTCCGAGCAAGTCAACCAATTGATCGGTATTACAGATCGATTGCTACTCCTTGCAAAGGCTGACGCTAACTCTTTAGCACTCAACCTCACTAATGTAGATATTTCAGCTCTATTCAATAAAATCACCGAAGACGCATCACTTTTAAGATCTGATTTAGTGATTACGCATAAGATTGAAGAAAATATTTGCTGGAACTGCGATGAGTATCTCATTCAGCAATTAATACTAAATCTTTTTTCCAACGCAATCAAATACGCCTCACAAAATGGGACGATTCATTTTTCACTCATCCAAAAAGGCTCTGAAGTACATCTTGAAATAACGAACAGCGCCATCAATATTCCGCAAGATCTAAACGGCAAAGCATTCGACCGTTTTTACAGAGGCCACGAAATCGGTTCGCAATTAATCGAAGGCAGCGGATTAGGTCTTAGTCTGTGCAAAGAGATTGCCAAGGTACATGATGCTTTCATACACTTAGATACAAATCAAGGGAGTAGCGTACGAGCTGTCTTGACTTTCAAAACAAACTCAATTGCCGCTCTTTAAACAAGAAATCAGTTATGAAAGTATTTAATAACGCGTGGTGCTCTCCTGCGTGCCAATGAGGTTGCATATACTTCCTTGTATACCAATTTGCTTCACTCTCAAGATGGCAGCCAATCAAACCAAGTGGTCCCTGAATAATAGCCATGGGGTCTCCATTCGCATAACTGGCTACCACCTCAAAATCGCCACCTACAAATGTTGGTCCATCATAAAAGTACATCCGCTTTTGTTGGCCACGCCAATTAATAGGGACTGTCGTCCCGTAAGATGACTTTACATCTGCACGAGGTCGCTTTATGTACTGAACGACACGTGTTCCTTTGAGTAGATCGAAATAGTAAGCATCTGCCCAATAAGCCCCCATGCAAATCCCAAGAAACTTGCCCCCCCGACCCATGAATTTTTTGAAATCGTCTGAATTCAATTTCATTATTTTTTTAAAAACACTTGCGTCCCCATCACCACCTGGGAAAACCACCAAATCTACCGATTCAAAATAGTCCTCTGGAACCTTGTATTTTGTCCAGATTTTGATGTGATAGTCAGTAGATAAGGCTTTGATAATCCCGTTGACAGAATCAATTGAGCAAGTAGGGTGATGCAAGAAAATCGCAATCGTTTTTTTCGTGACCGGTAAAACCGAATGCATATTTCAGGTCTTTAACTCAGATCGAACAAACTATTGCGCGAATCGCTCAAGAAGGCGATAGAACTATTCATAAGTTGAGCAAAAGTCTATATGCAGTCATACAGTCACGGAGTCATTTAACTGCACTATACATGACACTTCACTTGGTAGTGATACGCTCAGACAAGTTCGCAATTAGATCTTGCTGTTTAAGCATGAGTTGTTTCAAATCACTCAATTCAGATTTAATTTCGTTCAACTCGTCTGATGATTTGTCATTTTGATTGCTTGCCGACAATGAATCAACAATAACCGCAATGAATAGGTTAACAACAACGAAGGTCGCGCATAAAATAAAGAACAAGAAAAAGACCCAGGCATAGGGAAATTTTTCCATAACCGGTCTTGCAATGTCTCCCGCCCACCCCTCAAGTGTCATTACCTGAAATAGAGTAAATAAGCTGTGTTCTAAATCCCCAAACCAATCTGGGAATGTGTTGCCAAATATATTGGTGACTACTACAGAGGAGACGTAAAAAACCACCAATAAAAGTCCCAAAACTGATCCCAAACTAGAAAGTGAGTTAAGCAAGCCCCTTACGACCTTTCGCATGCTTGCCACTTTATTGATAAGGCGAAGCACTCGCAGGACTCGCAAAGAGCGCAGAACTGACAACGAGTCTGAGGCTGGTACAAATGAAATAGCGATCACTATAAAATCAAAAATACACCAGGGATCTTTGAAAAAATTTAGACCCCGGGCGAAAATCATCAACAATAGTTCAATAACAAACACACCTAAGATTGCATGATCTAACCCGTGAATGATCTCCCCGTACTGATCCATCACATTTGGACTGGTCTCCATTCCCAGCAGTATTGCGTTGATCACAATTAATGCAATCATTGAGTTTTGGAATACTGGATGGTGGGTGAGTCGATAGGCTGAATGCCGCAGTGAGTTGATGTTCATTTTCAGAAGTTGGAATTGTAAAAATTTAAATAATTTTAACAACTCCTCACAATGTTCATTCCTAAAATCAACGCAGTAACAATCCTAGAGCGGTTTTTTTAACCCAAAAAGGTTACTTCCGTAATATTATTTGTTTGAAGGAACTGCCCCTTCACTAAGCTATCCAAGTAAGAACTGGAACTGGAATAAATATCTATTTAGTTGGATGTAGCCCCTTTAGCCAGCACAAACTGGAGGAAAGCCCACCCCAACTTAAGTCCAAACTTAAGTCCAAACTTAAGCTTCTGAACAGTTCAATATTGTGATTGGATTCAATCAGAGAAATTGTGCATTAATATTGACCGCCCTCTGCGCTGGGTTTAGCTGGACTCCAGCCAGTCAAGCGCCCTACTTCGGCCTTAACGTAGTTAGACATTGCGGAGCGATCGGCTACCAACATAACCATTTGGAAGCCTTGATCGATAAAGCGCTGCGTGAATTTAGAACTAGCAGTATGAATACCGGCTATAACGTTGTGTTTCTTGCAAGTCTCAAGAATCCTTGTAACTACAGCAACGTGCTTGGGATCCTCATTATCCATAACAGCAGGAAGACCCAACGACAGAGCCAAATCTGTAGGGCCGATGTAAGCTGCGTCCACTCCAGGGGTGGATATGATTTCCTCCATTTTCTCGATCCCCTCTAAAGTCTCGATCATGACTATACAGGCCATTTCTTTATCGGCATTTTTTTGATAATCAGCCCCCCCGTAAAGAAGAGCACGGTTAGGTCCATTGCTTCGCACTCCGGTGGGTGGGTAACGACAAGCGGCGACTGCACGCTCAGCCTCGGCTCGGTTACTGACCATAGGAACAATTACACCGTAAGCACCGGCGTCAAGCACTTTCATAATCACGGAGGGCTCATTCCAAGGGACACGAACAAACGGTGTCACCGAAGTAGTAGATATAGCAGTCAGCATCGGGACAACGTCAGAATAATCGATACAGCCGTGCTGCATGTCAATACAAAGCCAATCTACGCCTGTATGAGCCATAACTTCTGCGGAAAACCCGCTGGGTATGGACAACCAGGCTCCAACCGCTGGTTTTCCATCACGCCAAATCTTTTTAACATTATTGATACGCATATATGGCTCCTAGGTCAATCAAGACCACATTCAGTTCTTACAGTATGTTTGGGTTCACGATTTCACCCAAATCGAGAGTCTATCAGGTGTTAGCGATGAAACTAAACTCAGCTTGACTTACTCGAAAGTACATATTCATTTGAATACAGGTTTAAAAATGCGCACTCAATATACTCGTAATCCCCTAGTAACAATAAAGAGGGCCGGGGTGAGCGATAGCCTCAAGACCAAGGTTGCAGATTTCAGATTTTTTTTAGCGATATTGTTTAGAATGAATGAGCTGGTTAGATATGGCCCCTAACCTCAAAAAGAATTAAATCATTGAACCAATGATTTGCTAATGAATACTCACAGGACTTAGATTTGATGATGAAAACCAAGCTCGTATCACTCTTAATGCTAGCTCACCTCGGGCTCTCGTATGCAGCTACGCCAGTCTTTCCCCAAGGCATTACAGACGAATTAATTAAATCTACGGCGGTAGCAAGTTTCCCAGAATATCTAGACTTACTAACACTCCCCAATGACTCTATCGCCAGCAGCAAAGACATTCAAATCAATGCAGAGCGCCTAGAACAGTTATTTCAAAAAAGAGGATTTAAAACCTTTCAATTCGCCAATGGTGGAAAGCCGCTCGTTTTAGCAGAGTACCCAAAGACACAAGGGCAAAAGACGGTCCTTTTCTACATCCATTTTGACGGGCAACCCGTAATACCCTCTCAATGGTCGCAAGCTAGCCCCTGGAATCCGGTTCTCAAGAAAAAGGACTCCCTCAACAAGTGGCAACCAGTTCAAATGCAGGAGCTGATGAACGAAAATTTCGATCCAGAATTGAGGGTTTTTGGACGCTCAGCCTCAGACGATAAAGGTCCAATCATGATGTTCTTAGCATCTATGGACTTGATGAAATCAATTAACCTCAATCCAGCGGTAAACATCAAGGTTATTCTTGATAGTGAGGAGGAAGTTAATTCCCCTGGCATACCAAATGCCGTTAAGGAAAATCAAGACTTTTTAAAGGCTGATGCACTGGTTATTTTTGACATGGCGGCACATCCAAGTGGGCGACCAACTGCTGTCTTTGGTAACAGGGGTGTTCAGTGGTTAAATTTAACTGTGTATGGACCCAAAGCACCACTTCACAGCGGTCACTACGGTAACTATGTTCCCAACCCGGCTTTCAAACTAGCTAGGCTGCTCGCGTCAATGAAAGATGACCAAGGACGCGTCACGATTCCTGGGTATTACTCCACAACCAAACTTGGCCCAGAGGACCTTCGTGTTTTAGACGGTGTTGCGGATGATGAGCTTGCACTGAAGAGACGAGTCGGGATTGCTAACTCAGACAAAGTCAGTTCAAACTACCAACGCTCACTTCAGTATCCTTCGCTCAACATCCGAGGCCTCTTAGCTGCTAGTGTTGGCAAGGAGGCTGCTAACATTATTCCGAAAGAAGCGATCGCAGACCTTGATATCAGGACAACAACAGAGGCAAATGCTCAATACCTCACCACTTTAATCAAGAAACATATTCAAAAGCAGGGTTATCGTATCCTCGACCATGAACCCACAGATTCAGAGCGTGGGCAATATCCTTTATTAATCAAGGTGCTTGAAGGCTTACCGACAGAGGCTACAAGACAATCGATCAACACGCCTATTAGAAAGTGGGTAGAAACAGCTCAAACTCGGGCCTTTAGCGGCTCCAGTACACCGGATCCCATTTTGATTAGAGCATCAGGTGCAACGGTTCCAACCCATGAAATCGTGAGTCCACTACAAATGCCGTTTGTTATTGTCCCAACTGTAAATGCAGATAATAATCAACACACCTACGATGAGAATTTACGGATGGGCAACTACTTAAGCGGTATGCGCAATATGTTGGGACTACTAAATACCCCTTACCCTTAATACCCGTAATCATTGGCGAACCCAATCCGAGATCCGAGATTGGTTAAGCTTAGTGTTAGCCACTAAATTGATACACCTGCTGAGGGTTATGAACAAGGATTTGCTCTAGAACCTTTGGGTTCGGAGCAATTTGCGTTAGCGCATCTACAAGGATCCCATCGTCGGGGATATGGGTGTGATTGGGGTGGGGCCAGTCAGTACCCCACAAGCATCGATCAGGAAACTGATCCGCTAACATACGTGCGATTTGAACACCAGCAACATAGCGCTCCTCGGGTAAGGCATGTGCATCAATCCTGTCAATACCACTCACCTTTACGTGAAAATCTTTATGCTTTAGAAGTTTTGTTAAGGCTTTAATATCGGGGTGATCAGGCCCCTCTCTCGCGTCTATCCTACCCATGTGATCGATCACAACGGGGACAGCACTCTTCATTAAAGCAGGCGCGAGTTGATGAATCAACTCACTTTCAAAATGAACTTGTAAGTGCAACCCAAAATTACCTAAGCGAGGCGTCATCTTGACAACATCATCGACATTGGTTTGTCCAGAAATATGCTTCATGAAATGAAACCGGACACCTCTGAATCCGATATCAGCCAAACGCTTGAGCTCTGAGTCACTCACACTGAGAGGGACCAAGGCGATTCCCAAATAATTGCCACCTCCTGCCTGTATCGCGTCCTCAACCACTGAATTATCAAATCCGTGAACTACAGATTGAACAATGACACAACGCTCGATGCCGAAGTTTCGGTGCAGGGCAAAGAGTTTCTCCTTGGGTGCGTCAAGGGGCGTGATTTTTCGGTGCACATCAAAAGGAAATTTTGCTACTGGCCCGAAAACGTGGACATGCGTATCGCAACTATGAGCGGGCAAACGAAGTTTTGTCGGCGAAGGACTCTCAAGATAAGTTCTGAGCGGTTTTTGCGAATTATTTTCTGTTGACATCTAACTCTTTCCAACTTCTTAATGCTTAATATTCAGTGCCACTAAGAATCTTGAGACCATGTTGTAAGCAGCAATAGTGGCAACTATCTCCACGACCTCCTTAGGGCTGTAGTGGGAATTCAATTCAGTCATGAGATTCTCGGGAACTACAACGTCTTTGGTCATGTGATCCGTTAGGGACAGTAACAACCTCTCTTGGTGATTGAATTGACCGCTTAGCTCAAGGTGTTTAATGAGTTCAATTTTTTCCTGCGAAACCCCCGCCTTTAGGGCGTGAGGAATATGCGCATCGAATTCGAACTCCGCATTGTTTAAAACAGCAACGCGCAAAATCATCATCTCTCTATGGCCTGGAGCCACTGAGGTCTTATTTCTGACTGCCGTTAACATTTGCTCCCACCCTTGGGCGATGGGCTCACTGTTTAAGAGCACCTGGTAGAGCAAAGAGATACGTCCTCTCTCTGCCATGATTCGTGCCTCAGTAGCCTGCAATTCAGAGTTCGTTCCTGGTTCGACCAGTGGAACTCGTATGTGATCTGTGCTCATTCATTAACCTTAATATTTTTATCTTTGATGAGCTTGGCCCATTTTTGTGTATCTGATTTCAAGATGGCAGTTAAATCATCAGGAGTAGACCATTTAGGCTCGGTCCCAGATTGCTCAAGTTTTGTAACAGTAGCTGGATTTTCGAGTACTTTTTTAAAATTTTTATTAAGTTGATCAATCACTGATCTAGGCGTTTTGGAGGATACAAATATGCCGTACCAGTTGTTAGAGTCTACGGCCCTAATTCCTAATTCCTCAAAAGTCTTCACATCTGGGAGTTGGGATATGCGGTGTTTAGAAGCAATAGCAAGGGGCTTTAGTCTCCCCCCTTTCACATAATTTATAACAGCCGGGACATCCGCAAATTCTGCATCGACTTGCCCCCCCATAAGGTCTGTAAGCGCAGGCGCCATTCCGTTATAGGGGACGTGCAGTAGATCCAAGCCTGTTGAGTCCTGAAGTTGCAACATAGCCAAATGCGGAATACTTCCCGTACCAGAGGAACCAATAGGGGTAGCATCCTTTTTCGATTTCACAGTGGCAATAAACTGCGCTGCATCATTTGCAGGATTCTTAGTGTTTGTTACAAATAACTCTACGTTATTGACGACCAAGCTAACCGCAGAGAAATCGCGGTTCATATCGTATGACATCTTCTCAAAGAGAGCTGGATTAATCGCAGCTGCTCCGACACTTGTGATCCACATCGTTTCGCCATCAGGTTCCGCGCGAATGACCTCCGCAGCTCCAATTGCACCGCTAGCGCCGGGTCTATTTTCAACCAAAACAACCCGTCCGAGCTCCTTGGCCAAAGGGTCAGCAATAGTTCTAGCAACAAAATCAACAGGTCCTCCGGCTGCAAAAGCCACGATGATTCTGATCGGTTTCTTAGCGGGCTGGGCCTTTACAGCTAGTCCAAAACTAAGACTCAAAATTAGTATTAATAGAGTTCGTTTATTCATTTCAGTGGCCTTCATATTTAATCAATCACACCGAACACTCATGCCCCCGTCAACCATAATCTCAGTTCCAGTGATGAACTGCGCCTCATCACTTGCTAAGAAAAGTGCTGCACTGGCTGTATCTCGTCCGTCTCCCATGAATCCAAGAGGAATTCGTTTAATGCGCTGAGCCAGTAAAGCCTCGACATCCCCTCCCGCCCTTTGCTTGGCTAAGCGGAACTCAACCATCGGTGTATGCAACTGCCCAGGGACTACGGTATTGACTCTAATACCGTGAGGTGCATGCTGAACAGCCATTACTTTTGACATTTGAATTACGCCCGCTTTAGAGGCTGCGTAAGCTACTTGCGCACTTCCAGTCCAACGAATACCTGAGGTGGAGGCAACATTCACAATGGCACCGTGTTCTTTGGCGATCATGATGGGCAGGGTATGTTTGCAGGTCAAAAATACGCTTTTTAAGTTAAACGCCAGTTGACTATCCCAAACCTCCTCTGACATCTCTACGGGACCACCAGGAGCAGACCCTCCGACATTATTGATCAATATATCAACTGTCCCAAGGGTTGCCACACAGTGATTCACCATACTTTGCACACTCAACGAACTGGTCACATCACATTCGAAGGTTGTTATGGAGTTAGCGGCCTCGCCCGCCAAAGACAAAGTCTCTTGAAGCCGTTGCGGATCACGGTCGACTGCGAATACTTTAGCTCCCTCCTCAGCAAGACGAACAGCCATTGCCCGTCCATTACCCCAACCGGCTGCAACGCAGCCAGCACCAGTCACAATAGCAACTTTCCCTTCAAATCTTTTCATTTGAAACCATTTCTTAAATAGGTGAAGTGATGAGTAAATTGAGTTTTACCCAAGAATTAAAAAAGTAGACTTATCACAAATTGCATTTCAGACCCAGAGTGATGGGTTTACATCAATCCGCGACCTAACTAGGCGACTTACCGTAGTGAACAAACACGCGGCAACCCTCATACCTAAGGTTCATGCGAGTCCACCCGAAATTTGAAGAAGAGTTTAACTCCTTTACACCACGCCTAACATTCGGGATTTAACGGAGCTAGACGATCAGATTTCGTCTTGAATGCCGAATATAACTTAGGGTTTGGAACTGAAATAGCTCACGGCCCAGAAATACAGCCTCATACTCTAACGAAGCACAATAGTATGAGAAAACCTAGAAATCTTCAACTAAGCCCGCTATCGCGGCGCTGGGAATAGCTTCATTTGAATCAGATAAGGTGTTTGATAGGATCAATCATTCTTAGCAAAACTGGGGTTGATTTAGTGCCCATTTTCCTCAGCACACGGGCTTTATGAATTTTAAGAGTGGCGATGGTCACACCTAAACGCTCCGAGATTTCCTTTATTTTCAGCCCCTCAATTAAAAGCAAGCATACCTCTTTTTCACGAACTGTTAACAAATTAAACTTTTCAATATTGAGTGCTTGCAATTCAAGTTCTGCGTTTTGACTCTTACTTCTTAGAAGAGCCTGTTCAACAGATTTCTCAAGAACGCTTAGATCAAAAGGCTTGAGTAGGAAGTCTACAGCACCATTTTTCATCGCTTGAATAATTTCATTTTTATCGCTTTCCCCACTGATAAAGATGATCGGAGTAGAGACTTTTTTCTCTAGAAGTTGTCTTTGAAACTCAAGACCAGACACTTTTTTCATCCGCATATCCAGCAGTATGACTGCAGGACTATACATCTCCTTTATCTGCAAGAAATCTTTTGGATCAGCAAAAGAATGTACATCATAACCAATGAATCCAAGCGATCTAGATAGTGAATTTCTCATCTCTAAATCATCATCAACAATGTAGATATGGCCTTTATTTTTAGTACTCATAAAAAAATACCTTAATTAATCCAGTCATTAGAGAAATTGCCGGCGGTAGAGAATTGCTCAAGTGCCATTGCACTAACATTGTCTAAAAACATCAACATGTCCTTAGTTATTGAAATCCAAAGTCCTGTGCTTTCCTGTATCAATTGATCCACCCCCTTAAAAGTGCACGACTTGTGAAGTCAACTCCCTTGACAGCAATATCAGACCTTAGCTCGGGAAGATTTTGCGTCAGAGCTAATTTAACCCCTGAAATAAGACCCTGTAATGAATCAACCGATGCTTTTAGTAATGCGACGCAGGAAACAGGGAACATTTCGCAAATGCCTTGGTCTGCATGCTTACCAGTTGCGTATATCTCCCGTCTCGCAGAATCCGGGGAATCTGTAGCGATTGTTTTCTTCAACATTTCAACTGTTGGGTCTTTCATTAAACGTCCGTTATGACGAGGAACGCAATTAATAAGGAACTCATCAAATTCATCTCAACCAATTATTTCGCTATTTTTGTAGACCACGCGGCCTAACGAAATCATAACGACCCGTGTTGTTCCAACCCAGGAATCCACAACCCTAGAACCCGCTGACCCAAAGACCAATAAGCCTGCGCCAAGTGCTGTTGCCATGGGATCTTTGATTAAATAGCCATGCGTAGCACTAACTGATGGCGCAGAGCCGCCGCCAAGCGTAAAAACATACAGAGCTCACATCTTAATCAGAATAAACTATATTTTTATACGACTTTTGGCGTATGTCGCAGTGGATTTTCTATCTCAGATAATCAAGCTCTAATAGCTTCATCATCATTCCAACACTAAACTGTATGAGCGTACAACCGCATAGCTTGAAATTATGAAATCGCAATTTGCACTCTATTTCTTAATCATAGGAACGATACAACTCGGTCTATTGGTCGGTATTTTTCACTACCAAAAGACTCACCTACCGTTAGTTAAGAGCCGCTTATGGACAATTTCCCTAGCAGTTAACGTTTTAGCACTTTATACGTATGGCTTTGGTATTTTCAATATTGAAGATGTCTCTAGGCCTCCGTTTAGCTTCACAATCGCAAATACCCTCTTTTATGCAGCGTCCCTTTTGCAAATGTTATTTTGCACATCCTTGAACGCTCCTCTTCGCAAATCAACCAATCAACTTGCTGCGTTATCAACAATTGTGTTCTTAACATTATTTGAGTATTTGCGAACTAACGCTGATTTCGAATCGCGCACTTTACTTTCTGCTACAACGGCTTTTTTGTTTTATTGCATTCAAATTTATGAATTACGGATTCACAAAAAAAATTCCTATTCACTTCAAATTAATTATCTAATTTACGCGACCCTTTTCGAGTTGTTTCTGGCGCTAAGCAGAACCGTTATAGTTTCTCTTCCTCTTGCAAACATTAGCCAGATTCACCAAATCCAAGAAATTCCTGCTTTATTGACATTTGCGACGCTGTTGCAATTGGTCATGAATACAATTTCATATATTGCAATTGGCGGGTATTGGACAGAGAAAATTGCAATCGCTAATCACCAATTCGACATAGAAAACGAAAGGATCAAACAACTATTAGTTGAGCAAAATAAGTTGATCTACAGCCTTTCTGTTGCGAATAGAACAGCCGCAACCGGCGCACTCGCCGCCTCGATTGCTCATGAACTCAATCAACCCTTGGGATCCAGCAATTTGAATATTCAACTCTTGAGGCGCAAACTAGAGAGTGGAGATGTGGATCTGCGTCTTTCACAAGAAATATTGGAAGCGCTGCAAAACGATAACTCAAGGGCTTCAACCATCATCCAATCTCTGAGATCCATCTTCCTAGAGGAACAAATTGCCTACCAACAAGTTCCCCTTAAAAGTCTAGTAGATGAAGTCTTAACTATTATTCGTCCAGAATTAAACAGCCGTGATATCGCGTTCAACTCTGAGCTTGATTCACAATTGCAGATTAAATGTATAACCATTCAAATTAAGCAGGTACTGCTGAATATT
>CAJAYT010000087.1 GCA_903949285.1 uncultured Burkholderiales bacterium | reverse complement strand
TATCGACGGCGGTGTTTGGCACCTCGATGTCGGCTCATCTCATCCTGGGGCTGTAGCCGGTCCCAAGGGTATGGCTGTTCGCCATTTAAAGAGGTACGTGAGCTGGGTTTAAAACGTCGTGAGACAGTTTGGTCCCTATCTTCCGTGGGCGCTGCAAGATTGAAAGAGCCTGCTCCTAGTACGAGAGGACCGGAGTGGACGCACCTCTGGTGTATCGGTTGTCACGCCAGTGGCATTGCCGAGTAGCTAAGTGCGGAAGAGATAACCGCTGAAAGCATCTAAGCGGGAAACTCGTCTTGAGATTAGTCTTGCCGGGGCCTAGAGCCCCCTGAAGAGTCGTTCTAGACCAGGACGTTGATAGGTTGGGTGTGGAAGCGCAGTAATGCGTTAAGCTAACCAATACTAATTGCTCGTGCGGCTTGACCCTATAACTTTGATGTTTACATCAAGGAATTTATGCCAAGTGACGCAGTTCAAAAAATAAAATGCTGATTGATTCTATGAATTCGTTTGTTTGATATTTATATCAAGCAGACAACAAGTTATGCCTGATGACCATAGCGAGGTGGTACCACTCCTTCCCATACCGAACAGGACAGTGAAACGCTTCAGCGCCGATGATAGTGCGGATTCCCGTGTGAAAGTAGGACATCGTCAGGCTTTAATAGCCTAAAAAGCCCATCCCAAAAGGATGGGCTTTTTTTATGGACTTTTGAGAAATGTACTGCAAATCTCATTATTCAGACATTGATTGTGCTCTAGGCTTATAGTCTGTATAAAAGTTGTGAATAACGTATGCTTAATGATGAAACTCTATCACAGGAATTAGTAAAAACCCTTATATTATAGGTATGACTAATATTTCGACGGATAGCCAAGGTTTCGTAGAGCCACTTAAGTTTTTGAGTGGAATGAGTCTGCGCAAATGGGGAGAGCTCACGGAAAAGCCTGTGGGCTTGATGGGAGTTGCAATCAATTCCCTGGGCAAAGTTCAAAGCGAGCGGATCAAGAAGCATTTGAAGTCATTAGGTTCGCAAGACAGGTATATGAGGTTTGGTTATCCTGCTTCTGATGATCAAATCGATCAGTACGTTGAGAACTTAGATTTTGACAGTGACGATATCTACGGTATTTTCAACATAGATATGGAACTTATTGCAATGGCCCATTTGGCGCTACCTAAGTCCAATAGTCATTTAAATCAAGCCGAATTCGGTGTCTCCGTGAGTGAGAATTGTCGTGGAAGGGGTTACGGTGGTCGATTGTTTGAAAGAGCCTCCATACACGCAGTCAACAATAAAATCAAAACGATCTACATACACGCGCTGAGTGAGAACGCACCCATGTTAAAAATTGCTAAGAAGCACGGTGCAGTACTTCACAGGGAAGGCTCTGAAACTGAAGCGTATGTAGAACTAGGTAAACCAACAATTGATACACAATTGATGGAGTTGATGTCGGAGCAGTACGCTAGAACCAACTATGACATAAAAAACCAAATGAAAAAGTTTTGGGATTTCATTAAAGATGTCCAAGAAATTAGGGACGGCGTAAAAGTAGCGCGACACAAATCATCATCCTAATTTGGGCGAGATTTACACGAGAACGTAAAGTGCTGAGATAATGTACGCATGCAAATCCGTAAATCATGGATTTGATCTGTTACCAATAGTAAACTTTCAGCATAAAGTTAAATACTTTGCCCAAACGAAGCATAAAGACCAAATTAAAAGATTGGTTATCGCCCAAAATCACAGATAGTGCAGACGTATCTGCCTATTTGTTAAACGCGCATGAGCAAAAAGCCATTAGCGCAGAAACACTGCGCATGATGCAAGGTGTGCTGGAGTTAAAGCAGCAAAGTGCAGGTGAAATCATGGTCGCGGCCCCCGCGATGGACGTCATCAATATAGACGCACCTATGGAGGATATTTTGAGCTACGTCATCGAGATAGCTCACTCTAGATTTCCAGTGTACGAAGGTGAAAAAGAAAATATCATCGGCATCTTACATACAAAAGATTTAATTAAGCTGCAAAAAGCACCTGAATTGAATGTTCGCACGCTGCTTCGTCCAACAGTTTGGATTCCAGAGAGTAAAGGACTGGTTGATTTACTGCGCGAGTTCAGGAGAAACAGAAGTCATCTTGCTATCGTGGTGGATGAATTTGGTCGTGTCGCAGGGTTGGTGACGATTGAAGATGTGTTGGAGGAAATTGTCGGCGAAATCGAAGATGAGTTCGACACGAATGAAGATACAGGTGAAATATTTGGGCTCTCAGATGGATCCTACCGTGTGGCAGGGCGAACGCAGTTGAGTGAAGTTCTCAATGCTTTTGAAATTGAGCTGACTCAGAGCGAAGAAGAAGAGGATTTTCATACCATTGGTGGGCTCATAGCCCATGAGATGGGACACGTACCAAGGCGGGGTGAGATTTTCGTACTCGGTGCGCATAAGTTTGAAGTAATGCATACAAAATCAGGCACAGTGAAATGGTTTCGGGTCCGAAAGCAACCCAGCTTATCCTGATTAGATTCGGGTGAGTTTATTTTTAAAATAAAGCCTTGAACATATCTAACATTAAAAGTAAAGCTGAGAACGTCCATGTTTTTATAGCTTATCCGGTACTGTTCTTGGCCGGAGTAATGCAGACTTATGCCGTCTGCAGCCCCTTAGATGCTCAAACGCGGGGTTGGCTCCAGGTAGTTTGCCTGGCCGTAATGATTTATCTAATAGAGGACTCACAAAGGTCTGTCATTGGTGAAGACAAGCAGATTAACAAGATTCTGGACAGGCGTCTTAAATTAAAGAAAGCATTTACATACAGCGCTGTGTTCTCCTGTAGTTGGTTGGCAGCCACGTTTTGGTGGATATACATATCCTTGCATACCTTTGGTGGATTACCCTCGCTGCTCGCCGTCGGGGCAGTGCTGATACTTGCGGCGGGTTTAAGCATCTATTACGCAGTGGTGTGCTCTATCTATAGTCAACTCTATAAGCCGTTGGGTTGGACGCTGAGTAGTATTCTTTTCGGCTGTCTTTGGACACTCGCAGATCTAGCGAGGGCGCAGTGGTTTACGGGATTCCCGTGGGCAGCAATTGGCTACGCGCATTTGGATAATCCGCTAAAGCTCTTGGCACCCTATGTAGGGGTGTACGGCGTAGGTCTATTGGCCGCAGCACTAGCATGTGTGTTTAGCAAAATTTTAGGGGCCTTAATAACTTCATTGACCGAGAAGGAATGGATAAATAAATTCAGCTGGCGCAACCGGGTTATGGCTGCGGTACTGATGGTGGTGTTGTGGCCCAATCAAGTATTTATAGAAAAAATAGAAGTCATTAGAGATGAAAAGATAGAGTTCTCACAAGAATTAAGCTACACATTATTGCAAGGGAATGTTGCTCAGGACATAAAATTTGAAGCAGAAGGCTTGAACGCCCTGAAATGGTATAAAAATCAAATAATGGCTGCAAATACGCAGTTGATTGTCACGCCAGAGACGGCGTTGCCCGTGTTAAAGCGAGATCTTCCCCAATCGTATTGGGATGATCTCTTGGTGGCGTTTAGCCAGGAAAGTCCTCAGCACCATGCTCTCTTACTGGGCATGGTGGGTGAAGACCCGGGGGGGTATACCAATAGGGTGGTAGGAATAGCGAAGGGTAGTGAGGACTACGTTTATGACAAACACCATTTGGTTCCATTTGGAGAGTTCATACCGGCGTGGTTTAAGTGGTTCACGGACTTGATGAAAATACCTTTGGGGAGTTTCAAGCGCGGCGCGCTCGCACAAGCGCCCTGGGAAATTGAGGGACAAAGAATTGCCATTAATATTTGCTATGAGGATGTATTTGGGGAAGAGTTGGCCCAGTCCTTCGTTCTTGATCCCAAGGCAGCTCCGACCCTCATGGTGAATGTAAGCAATATTGGATGGTTTGGAACGTTTTGGGCAGTAGAACAGCATCTCAACGCATCTCGTATGCGTGCACTCGAGATGCAGCGTCCGATGCTTAGGGCTACGAACACGGGCGCAACAGCAGCTATTGACCACAATGGGTATGTAGTTGCGATGCTACCCAAGGGTGAGGTAGGCGTATTAAAAGGCAGCGTTAGAGGCGTGATAGCATCTCCAACGCCCTATGCACAGTGGAGCGGGGCTTATTCGCTTTATCCTTTGTGGGGCCTTTGTTTGACTGTACTCGCTGCGGCGTTATGCCGAAGAGCGTTCCAAAAAAAAGAATCCTAATATGGAACAAAAGAGAGAACAAAGTGAATTAGCGCGTG
>CAJAYT010000086.1 GCA_903949285.1 uncultured Burkholderiales bacterium | reverse complement strand
GCATCCATATCGCCTTGAACAAATCTTTTCCAACGCAGTACTCTGAGTTTTGCACCTTTTTCGACCGTGTTGTTCCACTGCGCAGCAGCGTCTTTCATCCAAAAGAAGGGGGAGGCTGCTCCGACCACTGCTGCTGCGGAGGAGGCTTTGATCAGCGTTCTTCGTCCCGTATCCAAAGCAGATGAGGTGTGGGCGTTGTCTGCAGACTCTGCTGCGAACGGTTGAACTGGATTTGACTTTTTGTCAGACATGAATGACTCTCCTTGAGTGAACGACTTGTTTATGAAAGTTATCTACACATTGAAAAACAGATTTAGAGGACTCTAAATTTTGGAATTACTTTAAGCGTTGCCCATTTGCTTTATCAAACAGGTGCGAGCGCGTCAGATCTGGCATGAGGTGAATGGTCTCACCCGGTTTGAAGGTGTGACGCTCTCTGAAGACGCTGGATATTTGATGGCCCGCGACTTTGGAGAAAACCTGTGTCTCCGCTCCTGTTGGCTCAACCACCAATACTTTGTTGGTGATGCCTTGACCGATCCCTGTGATGCTCAGGTGCTCAGGTCTAATACCAAGCGTGACTGGGCGTCCCTCAGTGGCTAACGCAGGGTTGGCACTGCTTGGAATGGGCAACTTGTCACCAGAGTCCAATTCAACTTGCCCCCCCTTGATCGTGCCGGGCAGGAAGTTCATAGAGGGTGAGCCAATGAAACCTGCTACAAATTGATTGTCAGGAAAATCGTACAACTCAAGCGGCGTACCAATTTGCTCTACACGACCGTCTTTCATCACGACGATTTTGTCAGCCATGGTCATGGCCTCGATTTGGTCGTGAGTGACATAAATGGATGTGGTTTGAAGTCTTTGGTGCAACTCCTTGATCTCCGTTCTCATGAGCACACGCAAATTGGCGTCTAAGTTTGAGAGGGGCTCATCAAAGAGAAAGACTTGCGGGTCTCGCACGATCGCTCTGCCCATGGCGACGCGTTGTCTTTGTCCCCCCGAGAGTTGACGGGGAAAGCGGTCTAGGAGGGCGTCAAGCGCCAATATCTTGGATGCTTTTGTGATGCGTTCGTGAATGTTCTCAGCCGATTCTTTGGCCAGCATCAACGAGAAGGCCATATTGTCTTTGACCGTCATGTGGGGATAGAGCGCATAGTTTTGAAAAACCATGGCAATATCTCTCTCCTTGGGCGGTATTTTATTGACCACGCGAGAGCCAATGGATATCTCCCCAGACCCAATCTCCTCTAGACCAGCGATCATCCTAAGAAGAGTTGACTTACCGCAGCCAGAGGGGCCAACTAGGACGACAAACTCACCATCAGCGATATCGATGGATACGCCTTTGATGATTTGACTTTTGCCAAAATTCTTAAAAACATTAGAGATTGAAACTGAAGCCATATTTAATTTTTTAAAATTGATGACGCGCAAAAGTGAACTTAAAAAGAACCGCATAGAATCAGCCTGTCGCTTTTATTGAGACAAAAGCGGGCAGGACTTTTGCAACTTCTGATAAGGTTGTATTTCAACAAGAAATTGAGGCTTTGACTCTACTGGTTTACCTGGGGGCGAAATTAAAGTAGAAAAGGATTCAAGAGCAGTGGTCAAGGCAGGTGTTTGGTTAATTCCAACTGGGGCGACCCATTTAATTTTAAATTTTCTTGTATTACGGTTTCTTTTAAAAGAAGTGTCCTGTAAATGGAACGTGCGAGGCGCTGGCGCGCAACTCTGCTCAGCTCTGCTCAGGTGATACGGGTTGATATGAAACGCTAAGCTCAGATATGCAGAAATATATGTCACTGATTGAGCAGTTGAGTATCAAATTAATGCTCAGCCACTCGCCAAACTGAGAGTGTGCCTGGCTTTTCTAGTTAAATATATATGAGTAGTCAGGCATGCCAAATTCATTTTTTAGAATCCCTGATCACCAAGTCGTCCAGCATCCTCCTAAAGCGCTTCTCACGGCCAAAGACGATTTGGGGGGAATCCTCGGAGTAGTAAAGGGGCTCGATTTTGGTAACGGACACCCCATGACTTAGGCGCGAAGCACCATAAAGTTGAGTTTTGTTTAGGTTGCTGGCTCTAGGGTGACGTTGGTATGTTGGGACATCTTGTCAGGAAACGTCCGCTGTTTTTAATCCGCATTGATCGGCAGCACGTAGTTGACGGTGATCTGCGGAAACAAAAAGGTCAACGCCTAGGGTTTTAGCGCAAGCGATATGGATGGCGTCCATGGCTCGGAGTTGATTTCCCTCTAGCAACTCAATGGATCTTGATACCACCTCTGGCGTTATTTGGACTATCAAAATATCTTCCACGTGAGCCAGGATTTTTGATTTAATTTCTAAGTAATCTCTGTTCTCTAAACTTCCTTCACGACACAGTCGAGAAAGGGACGAGATTATCTCTGGGAGGCAAATCGCACTAAGTACAAGGGTGTCTGCATGGGCTAATAGTCCCAATACTTCATCTGTTTTGACTTCCCGAACATAGAGCTTAACGAAGGCGGATGTATCTAGAAAGATTTTCAAACTGAGCTTTCTCTATCTTTCAAAATGGCTTGACTCAGGGACAGTCCTTTTAATGCCAAAGGCTGTGTATTGCTTTTCCAGGATGGATTTGGTGGCTCAATGGGCACAATTTGGGCGATTGCTTTTCCATTTCTGAAAACACGAACCGTGTCCCCAGCTTCGACCGCATCAAAATAAGTCTTCGCATGACTGCGTAATTCGGTAAATGTTGCTTCTTGCATCGCGTTTCCTTATAAATATGTACATTATT
>CAJAYT010000085.1 GCA_903949285.1 uncultured Burkholderiales bacterium | reverse complement strand
GCGCCGTAAGGCAAAACTCTGATAAAAAAGGGAAGCAAAAGCTTCCCTTTTTAGAGGTATGGAGCGGGAAACGAGGCTCGAACTCGCGACCTCAACCTTGGCAAGGTTGCGCTCTACCAACTGAGCTATTCCCGCGTGGATTGTTATTATAACCCAAGTAACTTAAATATGCACGATCAATAAATTTAATTCGAATTATTTAATGCTTAACAGCACTAGATTCCGTCTTTGGCGGCTCTGTTGCCACTACCGGACTAGCAATTTCCTCATCAGTGAGAGGAGTTGGCATACGAACCAGCGCTATCTCAAGGGCTTTATCAATCCATTTGACGGGGATGATCTCCAAGCCGTTTTTAACGTTCTCGGGGATTTCTTGAAGATCTTTTACGTTTTCTTCAGGAATAAGAACTGTTTTAATTCCGCCTCTCAGCGCAGCTAAAAGCTTCTCTTTTAATCCACCAATAGCCGTTACCTCACCCCTGAGCGTAATCTCACCCGTCATGGCAACATCGCTGCGAACGGGTATATTAGTCAATGTTGAGACGATTGCAATCGTCATAGCAACCCCAGCACTTGGACCGTCTTTGGGCGTTGCCCCATCGGGTACGTGAATATGAATGTCCTTTTTCTCAAAGGCCTCATCTTTAATACCCAGTATCTTGGAGCGTGAACGAACAACTGTTCTAGCCGTCTCTACCGACTCCTTCATCACGTCACCCAGGGATCCAGTGCGTGTGATGGTGCCCTTACCAGGCATCATGGCTGACTCGATGGTGAGTAAATCCCCACCCACCTCAGTCCATGCTAAACCAACCACTTGCCCAACCTGATTTTGTTGCTCCGCGCGTCCATAGTTGTACTTACGTACACCTAGGAAATCATTCAAATTTTCTGGTGTGATTTTGACCTGCGCCTTCATCTCACCCAACTGAATAGCTTTCACTACTTTGCGACATACTTTAGATATCTCCCGCTCAAGTGACCTTACGCCGGCCTCTCTTGTGTAATACCTTACAACATCAACTAAGGACTCCTCAGAGAAACTGAGTTCACTCTCCTTCAATCCGTTGTTTTTCAACTGTTTGGGGAAAAGATATTTCTGTGCAATGTTGACCTTTTCGTCCTCGGTATAACCCGAGAGCCTAATGACCTCCATCCTATCGAGCAATGCGGATGGAATATTCATGGAGTTCGAAGTCGCCACAAACATAACATCACTCAAATCAAAATCAACTTCAACGTAGTGATCATTAAAGGTGTGATTTTGCTCGGGATCAAGCACCTCAAGCAAAGCACTTGAAGGATCCCCTCTGAAATCTGAACCTAACTTGTCAATTTCATCCAACAAGAAGAGTGGGTTGCGAGCGCTCACCTTGGTCAGACTTTGAAGAACTTTTCCTGGCAAAGCACCGATATAAGTTCTTCTATGACCTCTGATCTCGGCTTCATCGCGCATCCCGCCTAGCGCCATACGCACGTACTTACGACCAGTCGCTTTAGCAATCGATTGCCCAAGCGATGTCTTACCAACGCCGGGAGGTCCTACCAAACAAAGGATTGGTGCCTTGAGTTTATCAACACGCTTTTGTACAGCAAGATACTCAAGGATACGATCCTTAACTTTCTCAAGTCCGTAATGATCCTCGTTCAAGACCTCCTCAGCAAAGGGAAGATCGTGCTTGATCTTTGTCTTCTTTGCCCATGGCAAATTAACCAATACATCGATGTAATTACGAACCACGGTAGCTTCTGCTGACATGGGGGACATAAGTTTTAGCTTTTTCAACTCCCCCTCTGCCTTTTTACGCGCTTCTGCAGGCATCTTTGCGGTTTTAATTTTCTTTTCGATCTCTTCTATATCCGCACCTTCCTCGCCTTCACCGAGTTCCTTTTGAATGGCCTTGACTTGCTCATTCAAGTAAAAATCGCGCTGGTTTTTCTCCATTTGGCGTTTTACTCTTGAGCGGATCTTCTTATCGACATTCAAAATATCTACCTCTCGCTCAAGTTGAGTGAAGAGATTTTCAAGCCGTGCTTTGATACTAGAGAGATCCAAAATGATCTGCTTGTTATCAAGCTTAAGTGGCAAATGTGCAGCGATCGTGTCCGCTAGGCGCCCTGCATCATCGATACTTGCAATAGATGTCAAAATCTCTGGAGGGATTTTTTTATTGAGCTTAACGTATTGATCAAACTGCTGCATGACAGCGCGTCGCAGTGCTTCTATCTCATTTTCGCCCTGGGAGGAGGCGTCTAGCTCAA
Source organism: uncultured Burkholderiales bacterium (assembly GCA_903949285.1). Taxonomy (GTDB): domain Bacteria; phylum Pseudomonadota; class Gammaproteobacteria; order Burkholderiales; family Burkholderiaceae_C; genus Limnohabitans. Next base: position 48,698 of record CAJAYT010000085.1, on the reverse strand, counting down.
TCGGCGTTACGTTAGCGCTAAAGTGAGACTCGCCCTCTTCAATCTTGTTTACCAACGCTCTTTGTTGACCTTCAACGAGTACCTTTACTGTACCGTCGGGTAGTTTGAGCATTTGCAAGATGGTTGATACACAACCGACCTCAAACATATCATCAACAGCGGGCTCATCTTTGGCTGCCGTTTTTTGAGCAACCAACATGATCCTGCGCTCCGCAATCATGGCGGACTCTAAGGCCTTGATACTTTTGGGTCTGCCCACAAATAATGGAATAACCATATGAGGAAAGACCACAACATCACGCAGCGGGAGTAGGGGCAAGTCAATCGGCTCGGGGGGCAGGGATAAGTGTCCAGACATGGTTTATTTCCATTTAAAAATGAACTTGGCAAATAGGATCTCTAAGAGAGACTTCACCCACTGATCATGGTTATGCAATTAAGCCTTTTTAGCAGCCTCACGGTACACCAATAAAGGTGCTTTGTTCTCTTCAATGGTGGACTCGTCCACCACCACTTTTTCAACATTACTAGCATTCGGTAAATCAAACATGGTGTCAATTAACGAATGTTCAAGTATCGATCTGAGTCCTCTCGCACCTGTTTTACGTGCAAGCGCCTTCTTAGCAATGGCCTTAAGGGCTGCAGGGCGAATCTCAAGATCAACACCCTCCATGTGTAGGAGTTGTGCGTATTGCTTAATCAGTGCATTTTTGGGCTCAGTTAAGATTTGAACAAGAGCGTCCTCTGTCAGCTCGTCCAGGGTCGCCACAACGGGCAACCTTCCAACAAGCTCAGGAATGAGACCGAATTTAATTAAATCCTCGGGCTCAACGTCTCCAAAAACTTCTGTAAGCGTTTTTTCTGCTTTCGTGCGCACCACAGCACTAAAACCTATGCCCGATGTATCCGTTCTATTTTGAATAACCTTTTCAAGTCCCGCAAAAGCGCCGCCACAAATAAACAAAATATTTGTTGTATCGACTTGCAAGAAATCTTGATTGGGATGCTTTCTTCCGCCCTGGGGGGGAATACTTGCCATCGTGCCCTCTATCAATTTAAGGAGAGCTTGTTGCACACCCTCACCAGAGACATCGCGAGTGATGGAGGGGTTGTCTGATTTTCTAGAGATTTTGTCTATCTCATCAATGTAGACAATACCCTTTTGCGCACGAGCAATATCGTAATTGCAATTTTGCAAAAGCTTTTGGATGATATTTTCAACATCCTCACCCACATAACCTGCTTCGGTCAGGGTCGTTGCATCAGCCATAACAAAGGGCACATCCAGCATTCGAGCTAGCGTTTGAGCAAGTAATGTCTTGCCAGAACCAGTTGGACCAATCAATAAAATGTTGGTTTTTGTAAGCTCAATCTCATCTTTCTTAGCAAGCTCTTTGTGACGCAATCGCTTGTAATGGTTATAAACAGCTACAGCTAGGGAGCGCTTTGCAACCTCTTGGCCGATAACGTAGTTGTCTAAATTATTCTTTATCTCGATCGGAGTGGGAAGATCGTTTCGTTTAACTCCATCCACACTATCTGTCGGCACTTCGTCACGAATAATGTCATTGCAAAGATCGATGCATTCATCACAAATGAATACAGACGGACCTGCAATTAGCTTTTTGACCTCGTGCTGACTTTTGCCACAAAAGGAGCAATACAAGGTCTTTTCTCTAGGGTTGCCTTTTTTTTCGGCCATTCGTTTCCGCCTATTTCAAATTTGTATACCAAATGATAACTAAAATTAGCCTAAAACCGGCTACTTTTGAAATAAAGCAGGAATCGTGCAAGTTTTAGTGCCACCCAACCATTAAACGACTTTTAGGGTCTTTTTGAGATAACCTGGTCTACGATTCCGTATTCCTTCGTCTCTTCAGCAGAGAGGTAGAAGTCACGTTCAGTATCCAAATTGATCTTTTCTAGGGGCTGCCCAGTTCGTTCAGCCGTAATCCTATTGAGTTGCTCACGAGTTTTTAAGATCTCACGTGCAGCAATTTCAATCTCAGTTGCCTGCCCCTGAGTTCCACCCAAAGGCTGGTGAATCATAACTTTGGAGTTGGGGAGGGCAAATCTTTTCCCCTTTTGACCAGCTGCCAACAAAAAGGCTCCCATGCTGGCTGCCATGCCTATACACAGAGTAGAGACATCTGGCTTGATGAAATTCATAGTGTCGAATATGGCCAAACCTGCGCTAACTGAGCCGCCAGGCGAGTTGATATAGAGAGAAATATCCTTATCAGGATTCTCACTCTCCAAAAACAACAACTGAGCTACAACCAAGTTGGCTGTTTGGTCGTTCACAGGGCCAACAAGGAAGATCACCCGCTCTTTTAATAGGCGGGAATAAATATCGTATGAGCGCTCACCCCTTCCAGATTGCTCAACGACCATCGGGACCAAGCCTAAGGCCTGCGTGTCCAAGGAATTCATAATTGCTCTCCGTAATTCAAAAGTATTAAAGCTATTACTATTACTGCTGTTGTTGCTGATCCATCAGCTCATCAAAGGACACAGCTTTCTCAGATACTTGCATTTGAGAAAGAATGTAGTCTGTGACGTTGTTCTCGATCACCCAAGACTCTATTTCGGCCATACGACGGTTGTCCCTGTAATACCAACCAGCTACCTCACTTGGTTTCTCATAGCTGGAGGCCATCTCTTCGATTTGAGCTTTAATTTGATCTTTTGTGGCATGCAATTCATGCTTTCTAACCATCTCACCGATAACAAGCCCCATTCGAACTTGACGCTCCGCTTGGGGACGGAAAATATCCTCAGGTATGGGCGCATTATCAGCGTCCTTGACTCCGCGCTGCTTGAGCTCAGCTCTTGCTGCGGCAATTTGTCGATCGATTTCTGATTGAACAATGGACTTGGGTAAGTCAAGCTGGGCATGCTCAATCAAAGCATCTAAGGCGGCGATTTTGTTGCGCTTGAGCAAGCGGGACTTAACTTCGAGCTCTAAATTCTTACGAACTTCGGCCATCAAACCATCAACGGTACCCTCGGGTACGCCCAAAGATTTGGCAAACGCATCGTTAACCTCAGGCAAATGAGAGGCTTCAATCTTCTTGACCGTGACCATAAAGTCAGCGGTCTTTCCAGCGACCTCGCGTCCATGGTAGTCAGCGGGGAATACAAGAGGAAACGTCTTGCTCTCTCCAAGCTTCATATCGTGCACAGCGTCGTCAAACTCTTTGAGCATCCTGCCCTCACCCAGCACAAACTGGAAATCCTCGGCTTTTCCGCCTTCAAAGGTCTCGCCGTCAATGCGCCCCTCGAAATCAACGCTTACACGGTCTGTCTTTGCCGCTTTTGCATCCAAACCACGGATCGTATAAGTTCTCTTTTGTGCACGAAGGATATCGATCGTTTTTTGCAATGACTCTTGTGTAACTTCGCAACTCAATTTTTCAACTTTAATTTGAGAGATATCAGAAACTGTTACCTCAGGGTAGACCTCAAACACCGCATCAAAGGACATCTGCCCGTCAGGAGCCCCTTCTGTTTCACTGATTTTCGGTGCGCCAGCCACCCTTAGCTTCGCTTCATTGGCAGCAGATTGAAACGCTTCACCGACCTTGTCGTTCATGACCTCGTAATGGACTGAATACCCATAGCGCTGCGCAACGATATTCATCGGAACTTTACCGGGCCTGAAGCCATCGATTTTCACTTTTCTTGCCAAGCGCTTAAGACGAGTATCCACCTCGTTTTGAATGACCTCAACTGGCAAGGTCAGCGTCATTTTTCGCTCTAATTTTTCTAAGGTTTCAACTTGGATTGTCATATTCATTCCTAATAAATTTACCCGAACTGGACGAACGAGCAAAATCTCTGGTGCGCGGGGGGGGACTCGAACCCCCACAGTATTTCTACCGTCAGGACCTAAACCTGGTGCGTCTACCAATTTCGCCACCCGCGCAGGTTTTCAAAATAGCAACGGGCGGTCCACATTTGCAAACCACCCGCCTGAAATCGGTCAACCCTAAATTCTACCTCTTACTCCCCCAAAATCCGAGGCTTGGGGTCTAAAATCCCTACAAGAGTTGAGCGAATGAGAAAATAACATAAGAATTTGTGTTCAATCTAACTGTTTTGAACACAAAATTCTTTGATCGCCCCCAAAGGGGACGCGGCAAATCGGAAAGTTAATGACAGTATGCTCAAGTTGAAACCCAAACCTATAGACCACTACGAGAACTTTCCCGTAGCGTCTTGGCTTTGCCCACCTAAACTGCGCTATGCAGTGAGCGCTGTCTACCACTTTGCGAGAACTGCAGATGATTTGGCTGATGAGGGCGAGCAGGGCTCGGTTCAAAGGATTGACGATCTATCGCAGTACAGAGCAGACCTTAATCTTTGCCTGTCTGAGCTGAACTCGAAACTCCAAGGTCCTGACACCTCCAGCAAAAGATGGCCCCATATATTTGGCCCTCTTGGTATCGTAATAAAGGAATTTCAAATCCCCCCCGAGCTGCTTCACCGATTATTAGATGCATTTGAACAAGATGTGCTTTATTCGGCAGCCAACCTGTCCTATAAAAACAGAGAGGAGTTGATCCAGTACTGCCATAAATCGGCTGCACCCATTGGGCGAATCATGCTAAGGTTATTCAACCAAGAGGACCCAAAAAGTTTGTCCCAAAGTGATTCGATATGCTGCGCACTGCAACTTATTAATTTTTGGCAAGATATAAGCATAGACATTTTAAGAAACAGGTTTTACTTGCCCGTTGACTCCACTTTGGAAAAAGAAATTGCATTTGCAAAGAAATTGATGCACGCTGGAGCCCCACTTTGCTTATCCATTGGTGGGCGAGCAGGTTGGGAGTTGCGCGCAGTGGTCCAGGGGGGCTTGCGTATGATTGAGAAGATTGAAAGAGTTAATACCCACCTAATTAGACCCCGACTTACACGGTTAGACTACGTTTTGATCGCATGGAGATGCTGCTTTAAAAGTTCTTTTAGCCCCACTCAACATTCGAGCAGCAATCCCCCACCCTATCCAACTTAGATGACACCACAAGAATACGTTCAACAAAAAGCTTCCTCCTCGGGCAGTAGTTTCTACTATGCTTTTCTTTTCTTGCCCCCGGCACGTCGCGCTGCAATCACGGCCTTTTATGCTTTTTGCAGAGAAGTAGACGACGTCGTAGATGAGGTCAGTGATCCAAGCGTAGCTGCACAAAAATTAGCATGGTGGCACGGGGAAGTTATCCAGTCCTTTGAGGGATCGGCGCATCACCCGGTGATGCAAGCACTCCTTCCTTGGTGCAGCGAATTTGGCATCCAAGCCCACCACCTTCTCTCTGTCATTGAGGGATGTCAAATGGATTTGGTTCAAACCAGGTACCTCGATTTCGAAGCCCTGAGTCGCTACTGCTACTTGGTTGCTTCAGTCGTTGGCGAGGTATCCTCCCTCATTTTTGGCTCCTCACACCCAAACACCACCGAGTATGCACACCGACTTGGCTTGGCCTTTCAACTCACTAACATCATCCGAGATGTAGGAGAGGATGCACTCAGGGGCAGAATTTATATCCCCATCAGTGAGTTACAGCAATTTGACGTCAAAGCGCACGAAATATTGCAACGAATACCTTCAGAGCGCTTTACCGCACTCATGCAATTTCAATGCCATCGGGCGCGCTCCATCTACACACAAGCACTATCGCTTTTACCCGCTCAAGACAAAAGATCGCAAAAGCCTGGGCTGATGATGGCGAGTATTTACAGCAAACTCTTAGATGAAATTGAGAGCTCAGGGTTTCCTGTTCTTAATGAGCGCGTAGCGCTCACGCCTCTCAGGAAATTTTGGTTAGCTTGGAGAGTTCAAGCTTTGGGTCGATTTTGAAAAAAATTCTCATTATTGGAGCGGGTTGGGCTGGTTTATCTGCTGCAGTTGAAGCTACGAGGCGAGGCGCTAAAGTAACCCTTGTCGAAGCTAAATCCGAATTAGGTGGGCGAGCAAGGTCGGTGCAACTGGGGGGGCTCACGCTCGATAATGGCCAGCACATTATGATTGGCGCATACCGCGCAACCCTTGAGTTGATGGCAAGTGTAGGACTCAATCCTGAGAGTCTTTTGTTGCGATGTCGACTCAGTTTGTTGGACAACAAAGGCAACGGCTTTAGTCTGAAGGGCCCAGCATGGCTTCCCCCTTCAGTGCAGTTTTTACTGGGTATCTTGAACTGTTCGCACTGGAGTCTTAAAGACAAAAGCTCACTCATTGGGTTGGCGATAAAGTGGACACTTCAGGGGTTTCGGTGCGAATCAAAGTCCTCAGTCAAAGACATTTGCAAAGGCGCGACGGATACGGTGATGGAGTCGCTCCTTTTGCCTTTGTGTCTTTGCGCTTTCAATACACCCATTGAGATGACGAGTGGGAGGGTCTTTCTCAGAGTTTTAAAAGACGCCATGTTCACAGTGAGTGGGGGGTCTGATTTTTTAATTCCACGGTGTGACCTCGGAGAACTTTTCCCTCAAAGCTGTGAACGCTGGCTATTGCAGATGGGCTGTGAAATCCATAAAAATACACGCATAAAGAGTCTCAGCTCCCTAAGCATTTTGGGGGACCTGAGTGACAAACCAGATGCGGTTATCGTGGCTTGCGACCCCACCAACGCAGCCAGGTTGACGGCAGATATCAATCCGCAGTGGGCAGATAGTGCGAACCGCATTGAATACACTCAAATTGCAACGACCTACCTGAGGTGCAATGCCCCCTCCTTCGAGAGTTTGGGCGCACCAGTGTTAATGCTTCAAAGCGATTCAACAAATCTAGGACACGTTCAAGCACCCGCTCAATTTGTATTTGATCGTGGATTTTTATTTAAAGGATCCATCAACGTGGAGCAAGCCCAACTGAACCGGCGCATTCTCAGCTTCGTCAGCAGTTACGCAACACTCTCCAACGATCAAACTGCAAGCGCTGTGCTCGAGCAAGCGAGAATTGAGTTGGGGCTCTCCCACCTAGAGCACTTAGGAACAATTACAGAGCGTCGAGCCACCTTTTGTTGTACACCTGAGCTTCTCAGGCCTAGCATCCAAGTCAGCGAGCGTATTTGGGCGTGCGGAGATTTCACGGACGGGCCCTATCCATCAACACTAGAGGGCGCGGTTTTATCGGGTATGCGTGCGGTAAAAGAAGCCTTTCAAACCCTGGAGATGAATTAAGTGCGACTTTTTAACCTTATCTTTCAATTGGAGCCCCTGGTTGGGCGAAAATAAAGCTTATGTTATCCATCAAACCACGTTTTACCAAAGAGCCAAAATACCAGCACGGTCAAGTTAATAAGACTGCAGTGTTGTTTTGTAACTTAGGCACGCCTGAGGCGCCAACTGCAAAGGCGCTGCGTCGCTACTTGGCAGAATTTTTGAGCGATTCAAGAGTCGTTGAGATCCCAAAACTCTTATGGCTTCTCATCTTGCACGGCATTATTTTAAGAGTTCGTCCGTCGAAATCAGCAAAAAAATACGCAAGCATCTGGACCCCTGAAGGCTCGCCGCTTAAGGTATGGACCAAGGCACAAGCAGAAGGATTGGAGCTGGAATTTCGTCAGCAATCCCTCAACAACGAGCCTGTAATTGTTCGTTATGCGATGCGTTACGGACAACCCAGCATCGATTCTCAGTTGACTCAATTAAAGAGTGAGGGCGTTACTCGCGTGCTTTTACTTCCCGCATACCCCCAGTATTCGGCGACCACCACGGCTAGTTTGTTTGACAGTGTATTTGCATGGGGCTTCAAAAGTCGGCTGCTCCCTGAGTTTCGCTTCATCAATCACTACCATGATCATCCGGCCTACATTGAGGCACTTGCTTTGCAAGTCGAGTCGCACTGGAATACCAAGGGCCGTGGACAAAAGCTTCTCATGAGCTTTCACGGCATCCCTGAACGCTCACTCCTGCTGGGAGACCCCTATCACTGTGAGTGCCATAAAACTGCGCGACTACTGGCTGAGAGGCTGCAACTTAACAAGAGCGAATACATCGTTACCTTTCAATCCAGGTTTGGTCGGGCTAAGTGGCTAGAGCCCTACACCGAGCCCACTGCAAAATCATTAGCCGAACAAGGCACGACCAGCATTGATGTGATATGCCCCGGATTTACAAGTGACTGCTTGGAGACGCTTGAGGAGATTGGCATGGAAGTGCGTGATACCTTCCTAAATGCTGGTGGCAAAGAATTTAACTACATTCCTTGCCTGAACGGCTCAAAGCAGTGGTTGAAAGCTTTGGCAACTATTGCACAACAGCACATGCAGGGCTGGCCTGGAAGTGAATCCAATAATGAACAAGAAAGATTGATTTCTAAACAAAATGCAATTGCACTAGGCGCAAAAGAATAGGCTGGGCACAACTAGAGTTCAAAATAGTAAACCTCACGGTAGAGGAACTTTTAGTCGCCCTCGAGGTTTACGAGATCTAATAGACCAAAATGCTTACCCCCTAATCAATGCCTTAAAAGCTTAGTTAGTCGGAGTAGGCGTTGTATTTGAGCTTGCTGTGCCGCTCGCGTTTGAACTGGAAGGGGTCACTGGATTAGAGGACGAAGCGGCTGGTTTTTGCTCTGTACTTGGTTTTGCAGGAAAAGCAGGAGTAGTCGCGGGAGCCATAGGCTTAACTGGCGCTACTCCAGCGTTTGTCGGATTTGAGCCCGTAGAAACTGAGCTACCGTTTGTTGCATTTCCAGCACTTGCGGAGTTGGCACCAGTAGGCGTTGCACTAGAGGTATCCTCGGTCTTGGCGTTTGGATCTGCAGCGTTTGAGGATGATTCTGGTACGCTTTGAAGCGGGGGAGGCGGCTCTGAATGCTCTTCATTGGTTTTTTGCGCAAAAAAAGCAGCAATTCCCAAAGCCAAAAGGAACAGAACAATAATCTTAAAAAGATTAGAAGCAGAATTTGAACTACTTTGATCACTCGTAGTCTTTACTTGCGCCGGACTTGATGACTGCGCGACGTCTGGATGTTGAGCAACGCCGCTTTGATCTACATTTGCACTAAGGTTGCGCTCATGCGCTTCGGTATTTTGATCTCTATGGACGCCAACCGATTGCGCATCTGGGGTTTCACTTGTGTGATGCGTTGAACTGGGATCTTGGGATTCAAGACTGTCATGGAAATGATGCTCGTCCTGTCCCTCCTCAGGAGGTTGTGCCAGGAAATGAAGTACTTCACTTCTAATGGTTAAGGCTTCAACACCAGGCGTCAAAATGGGCTGATGCAGATGAGTTGCAGAGCTAGCAGTTGCTTGCGATTCAAATTGAGCCAATAAATTGGCATCCTCTGGCAAGGCCTCTTTTTCTGTAACGAGGGGGGTTGTACCGTGTTGATGTGATGGCTGGAGTTCGTCATCCTCGAAGGATGCCACCTCCACCACAGGAGCTCCTAACAGGTCAGCCTCACTGACACCCAAAATTCCGGCCACTTTGCGAGCAGCGGTTAATTTAACGTTATCACTGTAAAAAGAGCTGGCTCCGCCCTCCTCTAGCTGTTTAACTTGTTTGACAGACAAACAAGCCCTAGAGGCTACCTCTCCGTGAGACCATCCTAAGGATTCACGAATTTCGCGGAGAAAGGATCCGTTGATTGTTAGCGGATCAGACATGTAGGTAGGGTTTCCTTAGTAATTATTGGAATTACTTGACAAGCAACAGCTCGCCTTTAATGGAGGCGCCTTTTTGGACTGAGAGTGTCTGGTAGACCACATGTCCATCGACCGATGCAGACGATGTAACAATGAGCTCACTGCAGGTTGCAGTGCCAGAGAACTTACCCTTAATGTGCAAGCTTGAGCAGGTAACCACGCCTTCGACTTGGCCTCTTGAACCAATCGTTAGCTCGTCAACTTGCACTTGTCCGTTTAAGGAGCCTTCAACGTGAATGGCGCCCTTCGCAGAGATTTCTCCACGGAAGGAGAATCCCTCACTCAAAATTGAGGGCTTATTAGAGTTTGATGAGATGATGTCCATCATAGTAGTGTTACGCGATTGATTATGTTGAGGAAGTGCAATCTCGTTTGAAGACTGCGCGTTTTGGTTAACTTGGTTTAAGGGTTGAGCGGAATTTGAAAGATCAGTTTGGGGTTTCAGCAGATTGGGTATTTCGCTTTGGTTTTGTTCATTTGGCGAGAGACTTTGATTACTGAGACTTTTGCTGAATTTGTTGAACATATTGCGCTGTACGAATTACTTTTTGTGGATTTACTGGATATCCACCAACCAAAATTTCAAGATGCAAATGCTTTCCAGTTGAAACGCCTGTGTTACCAATGCGTCCAATTACGTCATCCATGGCAACCTTGTCACCCACTTTAACGGCAATCGAAGAGAGGTGCGCGTACAACGATTCGACCCCGTTGGTGTGACGCACAACAACCGTGTTGCCATAGGTTGAGTGAAACTCAGCCATGACAATTATGCCAGGCTTAACAGGGTGAACGTTATCATCGTTGGTTGCCGTGAGCAAATCAACCCCAGTGTGAAAATGTGGTATTCCAGTCACAGGATGCTTGCGGATTCCGAAATCCGAGGAAACGCTGTAATTGGTAATAGGCATATGGGTTGGTAAGGCATACAAAACCTCGCGTAAGGCGCGGTTCGTAGAGAGCTCGTCAGCGACCTTACCCCTTAGTAAGGGGTTATCCGACAAAGTATTTTCTGGGGTTAAGCCCCCGTTGGCTGAGTTTTGTTGAATGATCTTAACGATTTTCTCAGTCAAGCCTGAAGAATCCAACTGTGACTTCATCGTGTCGTTTTCTTGAGTCACCGCCACCATAGAAGTATCCACAAACCGACGAATACTCATATCTCGATCACGTATGGTTTGAGCAAGAGCAACCATTTGGTCCTCACTCAACTGGACATCCTGAGCGTCCCGACCATCCAAGGCGCTGCTGAGCAAAGCCCTGTAGACCTCCTCGTGGGATCTCTCTAAACGAGCGCGACTCGTAAATAGATTGATACTTGTGCTCGCAAGGGAGACGATGGTTAAAAGCAAAACGCCCGCTGTAACAATACTGCTACGTATAAATACTCTTTGTATTTTTGCGGAAATGTTTAAGTACTTTAGGTCCCCGTTTTGCTCCAAAATAATACGCGCATCTAGATACTCCCGATTCCAAGAGTTGACCACCAAACGACTAAAAGATCGCAAGGTTGAGGGGAGTCTTCTCAAGATGTTCATGTTCTAAAGCAGACAGTCGCACTTTGGACGGCGCGGTATTAGCCTACTCGGGGCGCGTTGCTACCGCTAGCTGGCGCAGTATTGGCGCCGGTGCTTGAAGCAGGAGTGTTAGCCTGAGCGCCAGGATTTGCGGGCTGTTGTTGTGCAGGCGCTGCTGGAGCTGCAGACTGCTGGGCAGGTGCAGCAGCAGTCTTGGACTGGGCAGCAGTTTGCGAAGCGATCTCATCAGAATCTTGATTGAGTGAGCCCTCGATTTCTCCGCCCTTTTCAATTTCGATCTCAGAGTAGTGAACCTTGCCGGCAATTTTACCGGTCGAGCGCACAATCAAGCTCTTCTCGCTAATGATCGTGTTGTGGAGCTGGCCACGAACATCAATAACTTTTGCAGAAACGCGACCCGTTATCCGACCAGTTGGACCGATCAGAACTTCCTCTGCAGTCAAGTCGCCTTCAATAACTCCATTGACCACAGCCTTTGAAGGAACCGTAAAGGTACCCTTCACAACGACGCCGTCGCCAATTACTACGCTTTCAAGTGAATCAGATTGATTGGACATATTGTCTCCTTAACATAATCTTATCAAATAATTGTACTAAATTAACTTTTTACCTGAACTTGTTGATTTTATTAGATATTTCTTTGAGATTTTTGCAACACATCTCATCAAAAAAATAAACCAAAAGTCACAGGTTTTGGAGCCAGATCGACCCAATCCTACGATTTTGTCGACCTGCTCATCCCTAGTGGAGCTCAAGAATTATCTAGGTGCCCGGGGCTTGAACGCAGGACGATCGCCTCCCGCGGGGGCTCCACGTCCAGCAAATCCACCACCTTGACCACCGCCGTGACGCTTAGCAGGTGCTCCTGCACCTGTATCGGAGGGCTTACGTGCATCGGCTCTCCAAACACTTGGCGGCTTGTTGGCTGGTTTGCCAAAAGCTCTCTCTGAGCCTCTTGAATCTCGGCCATCCCTGGAATCCCTTGAATCTGAACGCCCACGACGAGCAGGTGCAGCAGATTTATTACTCCGCGGTTGTGGCTCCAAACCAGGAATGATCTCTGATCTTAGGGGCTGTTGGGTAAAGTGCTCGATATCGGAGATCTTGCGACGATCTCTGAACTCAGCAAACGTAATAGCCAGTCCGTCCCGACCCGCACGTCCGGTCCTACCGATTCTGTGAACATAATCCTCAGCCTTCATTGGAAGGCCGTAATTGAAGACGTGACTGATACTTGGAACATCGATACCGCGAGCAGCAACATCGGTTGCAACCAGAATCTGCACTTGTCCGTCGCGTAATGCGTTCAATCTGCGGTTACGGATACTTTGGCTCAAAGCCCCGTGCAATGCAACAGAGGAGAAACCTGACTGCTGCAAATCTTGAGCGAGTGAGTCGCACTCAATTTGAGTGCTTGCAAATACGATCGCCTGGGCAATCGTTGTATCCCTAAGCCAATGGTCAAGCAGTTTGCGTTTGTGGGACATGCTGTCAGCCCAAAAAAGAACTTGCTTGATGTTGTTGTGTCTGTCTTGGGGAGAATCGACTTGGACACGCTGGGGGCTGCGCATAATGCGGGAAGCCAATTGCTGAATGCGGGGTGCAAACGTAGCACTGAACATCATCGTCTGGCGACGCTCACGTGTTAGCTCGTTGATTTGGGCCAAATCATCAGCAAAACCAAGATCAAGCATACGATCAGCCTCATCGATCACTAAAAACTGGACCTTAGAGAGTTGAATTTGCTTGGAGTTTTGTAGATCGATCAATCGACCTGGGGTCGCAACCACTAGGTTTGCATTTTGGAGCTTAGAGATTTGCATCGCATAGGGCATTCCTCCGACCACCGTGGCAACTCTCAGTCCTTTGCAGTGCTTGACCAAACCGATTGCGTCTTGAGCAACCTGTTGAGCCAACTCACGCGTTGGACAAAGTACTAGAGCACCTGGCACAGCAGGCTTGAAGTTTCTTGCATCAAGCGGGTTCTTTCGCTTTGGACGCTTGGGCTGGGGCTCACCATTTGCAAGGGCTTGCGCAACTTTATCATTCCAAGCCTTGTCCTCTTGCGCATACTCTTCTTTTTGCTGTGACAGCAATGTATTAAGAACAGGCAACAAAAAGGCTGCAGTTTTGCCGCTTCCAGTTTGGCTAGAAACCATCAAATCATTGAAACGACTATCTGTTGCATCTTGCATTGCCAATGGAATAGCACGCAACTGAACAGTGGTCGGTTTTGTGTAACCAAGATCAAAAACGGCTTGATTAAGCTCCCGTGCTAGACCCAACGCCTCAAACTCAGACATAGGATTAACAGGTGCTTCAGGTGTTTTTGGCTTTTTACTGTGCTGGTGATCAAGTTGAGTTGGTATCGAATCATGATCCAACTGACTGTCTTGCGCGGCAAGAACGGGGCTCAAGTCAACAGCTACATCCAGGGTCGTTAAATCCAAGGACTCAACCGAATTGTTTAAAACTAAATTTTCACTCATACATTACTCCGCCGGCCTGTAAAAGGCTAAGGCGACTCCATCTGAAGGGTTTAAAAACATCAACCTTCAGACAAAGTTCAACGCACTTTGGTATAAGAGCGATCAGTCCACATTAATGGACCCAAGGTGTGAGGCGGATGTACAAATTGCTCGACACTTGTGTTCAAGCAAGACTCATATTATTTCACTATTGTTGACAAATAGCAACCCTGTAAGCTTCAGTTATCACAAATTAAAGACAGAACCCTCAAAATATCAGCCAATCTATCACTAAAGAGTTACTTGATTGCTAATTTGGTGTCAACTTAGATTGCGGGGATCCTGCCAATACTTAGGATCATAGGAGGATCATAGGAGGTTCAAAAAAGTCTCTCTGTAGTGTTCGAGTTCATCAATGGATTCGTGAACGTCGGCTAAAGCTGTATGCATTTGTTTTTTCTTAAATGCTGAGTACACCGCGGGTTTCCAACGTTTTGCAAGCTCCTTCAGGGTGCTGACATCTAAATTTCTGTAGTGAAACCACGCATCCAGTCTAGGCATGTATTTCACCAGAAAGCGTCGGTCTTGACTAATCGTGTTGCCACAACAAGGAGAGCTGGATTTAGGAACATACTGCTTGATGAAATCCAGGAGGATTTCCTCTGCCTGCGCTTCGTTCAGAGTAGATGATTTCACTTTGTCAATCAGGCCACTCCTTTTATGGGTGCCCTGATTCCAGGCATCCATACCCGCTAACAGCTCATCTGATTGGTGAATGATGAGTACGGGACCTTCAACCCTTGGCGTTAGATTGGGGCCCGTGATAACGATCGCAACCTCTAGCAACCTCTCACGCTCTGGATCGAGTCCGGACATCTCACAATCGAGCCAAATCAGGTTTTGATCCGACTTGGTAAGTAAAGCTGAGTCCTTAGTCACCGGGTGGGTTGTACTTGGCGCTGTTGGAGTGGCGTTGTTTGTATCGTTCATATGACCATTGTCGCTGATCTTGCTTGATTTTGTGATGCTAAGCCCCTAAATAGAGCGCAATCGATTCACTTTTCCAACTAAACTAGTGCCCTATGAATTCATCACAAATTTTTACGCTAGCCTTCTCCGCAACCCTACTGCTGAATCTACTGATTAAGATCTGGCTGACCACAAGACAAAACAGATGTGTCTTTGCACACCGAGATCAGGTACCTACAGATTTTGCAGACTCAATTAGTTTAGAAGCACACCAAAAAGCCGCTGATTACACACTTGCCAAATCACAGATCGGCTTTTGGGAATTAATGCTAGACACACTGCTTTTAATGAGCTGGACTTTACTGGGGGGTCTGTCTGCTTTAAACCAAGCCATCAACCTGTTCATCCCAAGCAGCATGAGTATGACGCAGGAAATTTGCTTGATCGTCGCCTTCATGTTGATCAATGGTCTCTTTCATCTGCCCTTGTCGTTAATACAAACATTTCAACTTGAAGAGAAATTTGGTTTTAACAAAATGACTCTATCGCTTTGGGTCAGTGATTTACTCAAAGGCCTTTTGGTTGGTGCAGTCCTGGGACTGCCCATCTTGTGGCTTATATTGAAGCTAATGAGTGCGGGAGGAGCAAACTGGTGGGCAATTGCATGGATAAGCCTTGTGGTCTACCAACTCTTTGTTATGTGGATAGCACCCAATTTAATCATGCCTTTGTTCAACAAATTCGCGCCCCTAGAGGATGAGACATTGAAGGCAAAAGTGACAGACTTGATGACGCGAGTGGGATTGTCCGCAAAAGGTTTTTTTGTCATGGACGGGAGCAGACGCTCAGCACACTCTAATGCCTTCTTTACGGGTATGGGATCCAACAAAAGAGTTGTCTTCTTTGATACATTACTTCAGCAACTCTCACTAGAGGAGATGGAGGCAGTGCTTGCGCATGAGTTGGGCCACTTTAAGTTAAAGCATATTCCAAAACTGATGATCACAAGTTTTTTGATGAGTTTGGTGGGTCTTTGGGCTTTGGGCTATTTATCTGGGCAAGCTTGGTTTTATACGGGCCTTGGTGTTGCGCCCAGCTTGAGCGGATCAAATGATGCATTGGCTTTGTTACTTTTTATGGAAGTTGTGCCTTTGGTCAGCTTTTTATTCTCCCCCTTGAGTTCCGCTCGGTCCAGAAAATTTGAGTTTGAAGCAGATGCTTTTGCAAAGATTCATGCCAACGCAGCTAGTCTTAAAAGTGCTCTGTTAAAACTTTATCAAGACAACTCCTCAACTCTAACGCCAGATCCCATATACGTTAAGTTTTACCACTCTCACCCCCCAGCGTCCCAGCGACTTGCAAAATTGGAGTCTTAAAAGCCTAAATGCTTAAGACCAGTGGCGGCGCCCCCAAATCGATGACTCTACAAGGACTTGTCACGGCCACTCACGGTCGCCACGCCGTTGTCGAGAGCAAGGACGGTCTTCGAAGGCTCTGTCACTTCAGGGGCAAGAAAAACGAAGTTGTCGTTGGTGACCATGTGCAGTGGAGTATCACTGAGGACGCTGGCATCATCGAACACGTTGAGGAGCGCAAAAATCTCTTTTACAGAAGCGATGAATTAAGAACCAAGTCCTTTGCAGCCAATATCGATCAAATCGTTGTCTTGGTGGCCAGCGATCCCGACTTCTCAGAAGAACAAATTGTGCGGGCGCTTATATCAGCAAACTCTCAAAACATTCCCGCATTTATTGCTCTAAATAAAGCAGATCTTCGAGATTTATTTGCGAAGGCCTTGGACAAGCTCAAACACTACCCGTCCATGGGTTATGACTTATTACCTTTGACACTTACGGGGGAGAGCGCAGTCAACCCAGAGTTTACGGATCGACTTAAGAACAAAATATCTTTTATTATGGGTCCCTCAGGTGCTGGAAAGAGTACCCTCATCAACCGACTGATCCCTAACGCCCAGGCGCAGACTGGGGAGATCTCCAAAGCCTTGCAGTCTGGCAAACACACAACAACGGCAACAACGCTTTACTGGACTGACTCAGAGCGCACAAGTGCACTCATTGATTCACCGGGATTTCAAGAGTTTGGACTCAATCACATCGAGCCCACACAGCTTGCACATTTAATGCCCGACCTTAAACAGTTCAATACGGGCTGTAAGTTCTACAACTGTACACACCTACACGAGCCTGGGTGCGTTATCCGCGCGGAGCTTGAAAAAGGGCTCATCAGTGCAAGTCGTTACAAAATATATGCCCAGTTATTTCATCAACTCTCAGAGAGTCGTTACTAGATTAAGCGGTCTTATCAACTTATCTCACTACCCCAGCAAATGAGTGAGGCTGAACAAGGCCAAAATTAACATCCACATGACAACCGAGCGCCAAAGTAGTCCCACTACAGTCTTTAAGTGAGCTATTTGAGGGACTTGGCCTCTTTGAGATTCACGCGGTTCTGGCTCGCCTGAATCTTGGATAGATTGATTTTTTAACGGAGTCACTCCTAATTCAATGTTCAAAGCCCCCGCCGTAGATGCCAATATAACGGCGTCGTTGCTTGTGTCATAGCGATTGAGGTGAAACCGCCATGAATCAATAGCCTCTTCAAAATTACCCACAACTGCAAACGATATCGCAGTTAAACGAGCAGGCAACCAATCCACATAAAACCATATTTGATGGGTTAGCTTAAGAAGAGAATCGCTGCTCACAATCTCCTCACCCTCTACGATATCTCTTTGCTCCGTCCAGACGTAAACCAATATTTCACAAAGCCTGTAGAGTACCGCTCCCGCGGGACCAAATCCGACAGCAGCCAAAATGCAATACCAATAAAGCACACCAAACACATGTCGATGTGCCTGAACGACTGAGTGCTCTATCAAATGGCGAATGAGCGTTGAAGATTTCCAGTCACTTGACCTTAGATTCTTCCACTTGGCCAGTAAGGCACTCGCCTCCTCCTCTTTTGCAGACTCAAGTGCATCGCGAATCTCAGTGAAATGGTGACTAAACTGTCTAAAGCCCAAACAAACGTAGAGCACACCAACGCTCCAAACCAAGCCAAGAAACCAACTTCCCCACTCGATCAGGAACCAATAAATCGCGGCCACAATGAGAGTAGGAATTAAAGCAACCGCACTCCACGCAGCCCAGGCCTGTTTCTCCAGGCCAGCATCTAAGTGCAGCCGAATCCACTGCGCAGCGCTCGCAACTTGGCCCTGAACCCATGAGTTGTAGACAAAGGGGCGGACCTGCTCGATTAGGAATGCAAAAAGAAGTGATAAAAAGCTCATGAGCGAATAATAACTACTCACGGACTAAAAATTCATTCATGCATCAAAAAATGATAAAAATTTCTCAAGATCCCCGCTGTAGCACCCCAAATAAAACGCTCTTGGCGTACTTGACCTTCCTGAATATACGGCATCGAAAACCACTCACGCCTCTTGCCTTCAAAATCTCTGGAGTGACGCCTGTGATTGCTGGGATTCATTAAAAAGTCTAAGGGCACCTCAAAAATCTCTGTCACCTCATGGGGGTTGAGCGTCAACTGCATGCGAGGATCCACCAATGCAACCACTGGTGTGACTATATATCCGGTACCCGTTAAGTACTTATTCATCTCCCCCATAACCCTCACATCACTCGACATGAGCCCTATCTCCTCGTGTGCCTCCCTTAACGCAGCGTGAACGTCCGAAGGATCACTCTCGTCTAATCGCCCCCCCGCAAACGAGATCTGCCCAGAATGCTTTCTAAGCTTGGGTGAACGCACCGTGAAGAGCACGGTAGGTTGCGCCCTATCCACAATTGCAACCAAAACGGAGGCCTTGACGGCATTATCCAGATGGGCGTGTGCATCGAGTCTGGCATAGTCGCCGAAGACTTCAGGCTCGCCTTGAACTCCATCTTTAAAGCGTTGACGAATATATTCAACGCGCAATCGCTCCTCAGGAACAACAGGCAGATGAGTGTCTACCCCTAACGCAGGATGAAGTAATGGGTCAAAGATGTTGGGTTGGCTCATTTTTTTTCATGCTCCAGCCATAAAAAAACCCAATGCATCCGAAACAGGAGGGCATTGGGTTGATGCAGATGTCACAACTGAGAAGTTCAGTGCAACTCAGAGCGGCTTATTTTGCCTCTGCTGCTACGCTGCTTTTGCTGACTAGCTTTTCTTTAATACGCGCAGACTTACCGCTACGATCGCGCAAGTAATACAACTTGGCACGACGCACGTCACCGCGACGCTTGACCTCAATAGAGGCAATCAAGGGACTGTAAGTTTGGAAGGTACGCTCAACGCCCTCACCGCTAGAGATTTTACGAACAGTAAAACCACTGTTTAAACCACGGTTGCGCTTGGCGATTACTACACCTTCAAAGGCTTGGAGCCTTTTACGTGTTCCCTCAACCACATTTACGCTCACGATGACTGTATCACCAGGAGCAAATTCGGGTATCGTTTTATTGAGTCTTGCGATCTCTTCTTGTTCAAGTGTTTGAATTAAATTCATTTTGGCCTCAAATAGATCTTGGTCGCGCGACACTAAAGGTTTTATGCAAAGTACCAAGCAAAGGCTTGAACTGTAAAACGGCCGACCAGAGGATCAAAGCCCACCATTATAACCCTTTTACCCAGACTCAACTACACCTGTCTTTGTAATCGAAATCCAAATCTGATCGTGTAGTGGAAATCTATATTTTTAGTACCTTATTACTAATTAGCGTAAGTTAGGGCTTCTTCTTTTCAAGGAGCTCTGGTCTATTTTGCCTTGTAACCCGTAAAGATTGCTCCTTTCTCCAGGCGTGGATTTTTTCGTGATGACCGGACATTAACTCCTGCGGTATCCCTATCCCTTGCCATACCTCTGGGCGGGTAAAGTGAGGGCAATCCAACAGGCCATCTAAGTTTTCATGGAAGCTATCGAATTGGTGACTTTCATCCGAATTTAATACACCTGGCTGCAAACGTGCAATAGCATCCAAAAGTGCCATTGCAGGTATTTCTCCTCCGGATAAAACAAAATCTCCCAGGCTGATCATTCGGTCAACGTGCAAGTCAATAAAGCGCTGGTCTACCCCTTCATACCTACCGCACAAGAGAATAGCCCCTCGATTTGATCCCCACGTCTGAACAAATTGGTGCGTTAGCTGCTGACCAATGGGGGTAAAAAATATCAACGGGGCCTCTTCCCGGTCTTCACCACGCTCTTGGCGTATTGCACTTAAACATTGAAACAAGGGTTCTGCGAGCATGACCATTCCCGCTCCACCACCGTAGGGTCGGTCGTCAACTCTCTTGTAATTCCCGGGTGCGAAGTCTCTTAGGTTCCACAACTTTACCTTCATGATCCCAGAATCAAACGCACGGCGATTGACGCCCTGCTCTAAGAATGGGGTAAACATATCTGGAAACAAAGTGATTACGTCAAATCGCACAATAAGTCAGTCATTAGAGAGTTGGAGGTGCGGGGATTTGCAAACGGTAAAGCTTATTGCAAGCTGGGCTGATGATTAGTAATCAACACCCCAATCAACTCTGATATTTTTTTCCTTAAGATCAACGCTGTCAATATAGGCGCTAACAAATGGAATCATAGTCTCAATCAACTTGCCGTTCTCAAGCCTAGTAAGCACTAACACCGTTTGTGGCCCCGTGCTGATAAGGTCAATCACAGTACCCAAGGTTAAATTTTCCCGGTTCAGAACAACCAGGCCAATAAGATCCACCCAGTAGTATTCATCTAATGCAGTACTTGGGAAACTAGAGCGCGGGACAAAAATTCTTGCCCCCTTCAGGTCATTAGCACTCTCAGGTGAACTAACACCCTCCGCTCGAGCAACGACCGAGTCCGAATGTTCTTTGGACTCAATAATATTTAACTTGACCGTACCCTCAAATGGGGATTTATTCTTAATAGATGGTTGAAGCAACCACCGCTTAGAGCTAAAGACTGCCTCAGGATCCCCACTATAAGCGAAGACCTTGAACCAACCTTTTATGCCCCAAGCACCTACGATGCGCCCGACTTCGATGGCGTCCGCTGGTAACTCAGCAGCCTCGAAGTCGAGTTCCATTCGTGGTTAAGCGGCCTTGTGGGCGACTTGCTTGATCAAACGCTCAACAGTGGGAGACGCCTGTGCACCAACACTTCTCCAGTGAGTCAAACGGTCTTGAGCAATACGCAAGCCCTCTTCACCTTCTACAGCAGTTGGGTTGTAAAAGCCAATACGCTCAATGAAACGACCATCGCGACGTACGCGTTTGTCAGCAACAACGATATTAAAAAATGGACGACCTTTAGAGCCGCCGCGGGAGAGTCGAATGACGACCATAATGATTCCTTCGGGTGGGAGAATGATTTGTTCGGCGATTGAGACACGCAACTGAGCCACCCGGCCAGCGACTTCGCCGTAAACCGTCTATTATAGCTTTTTCCCTACCTATTGTTAAAATAGATCTTTGAGCCACTATCTAGGGGCTATTTTGTGGCCTACTAACCACAAATGTTTACATACCCATGATTCCAGGCCAATCACCCCCATTTTGGCCGAGAGAAGCCCTTCAATTACAAAAAAACGTCAAATGAAAAATAAAACTCTTGCGACTTGGCTTGCTTTTGTCGGGGGTCCATTGGGACTTCACCGATTTTATTTATTTGGCAGGCGTGACTATTTGGGCTGGATATTGCCTTGGATCACGCTTATTGGACTCTACGGTTTTGAGCGAGTGCAGGAGTTTGGTCTCGATGATTTTCTAAGTTGGTGGCTCCTCCCGATTTTTGGGTTCACCACTGCTGCGTGCTCACTCAATGCAATCGTCTTTGGTTTGATGTCCCCTCAGGCGTGGAACGAAAAATTCAATCCCGGCGTGAATTCCGAACATTCTGCTGGTCAAACAAATTGGTTAACCATTGGGGCGATTGTGATTTCTCTTATGTTTGGGGCAACGGTACTCTTATCAAGCTTTGCTTACAGCTTTCAACGCTACTTTGAATATCAAATCGAAGAAGCACACAAATTAGCGCTTTAATTTGCAACCTGCCAGACGCGAGCACTTAGACGAGAAGCGCAATAGGCTGCGCACTCACTGCGCGCAGCATCTCCTCGCTGACCAAGTGTGGGGCAATCGTAGAGAGGGGTTTCAACACAAACGCTCGCTCGGCCCAACGGGGATGAGGAAGGACTAGGCGTGGGGATTGAATTTGCGCGTCCCCGAATAAAATCAAATCCAAATCAAGTGTTCTCGGCGCGTTTACAAAACTTCTCACACGCCCATGGGATTGCTCCATCTCTTGGGTCAGGTCAAGCAGCTCCACTGCGTTGAGCGAGCACTCTAGCGCGACAACCGCATTCACGTAATCGCCCCCCGTCGCTTCGTGTGGCTTTGAAGTAAATAAGGGTGACTGGGCTATAAGGCGAAGCCCAGCTCTCTCACCAAGTTCCTTGATAGCAGCAAGTATGATCGCTTTTGAATCTCCTAAATTAGAACCCAAGGCTACGTAAGCGGTAACCACGGTGTCTATCCTAGAAGTGCCTTTTGCGGACATATGCGATGTTTAAATGTCGCCGGATGCAGGAGACGCGCCCAAAGATTTAGGATCCCCTGATCCAGAGCTCCTCCTTCTTCGCCTTCTTTTGGGTTTAGGTGTGTCTGTACCTTCTGTACCCACCGAAATTTCGCTGTCTTGACTTTGAGCTTTGGTCCTTGGGGCGGCGGGTCGAGCTGCTATTTCACCGGCACCTCTCTCTGTTGCGACTCTAGGATGCGAACGAGGAGGAGCTTTTTTAGACCTCTGCTGGTTTTGATGTTCTAAGCGTTTTTCTTCAAGCATTTGCTCACGCTCATCTGGATACGCCGTGCTAAAGTCTTCCCACCAATTGGCAAGCTCGAGTGGAATCTCTCCCACCTGAGCACGCAATCTTAAAAAATCAAACCCAGCACGAAACCTGGGTTGCTCCACCAAACTCAACGGAGCACGTCCCGTTTGTTTGTCAAAGCGGGTTTGCATGCTCCAAATCTCTCGCATGTCAGCGGCCAATTTCCCCCTGCCCGACACATCCCCGATACGGGCATCAAATACCGAATCAATCGCCTCTTGAAGCGCGGGAAAAGTAGGCAGATGTGCACCGAGCTCATTCCAACGTTTTAAAACATCGCTCCACAATAAACAACTTAGCAAGAAACTGGGGACAACGGGCTTGCCCTCAGAAACCCTGCGGTCCGTATCCGTAAGTGCTGCGTTAACCATAGGATCTGTTGCCCGCTCGACAACCAAATCTAAAATAGGATAAATACCGCGCTCCAGACCTAATTTGTTCAGTTGTGCAACGCTTGCTAGAGCATGACCCGTTTGAAGTAACTTCAAAGTTTCATCAAACAGTCGGCTTGGGGGAACATCATTTAAGAGCTTCACCATAGCCTGCAAAGGCTTAGCGGTTAGCTTTTCCAACTTAAAGCCCAAGGCACTCAACTTGGCAACAAAGCGGACTGCTCGAATAATGCGCACGGGGTCCTCTCTGTACCGGGCGGCAGGATCCCCAATCATTTTGATGACTCTTTTTCTGGAATCCTCAAATCCACCATGAAAATCAATGACTTCTTGCGTGGTCGGGTCGTAATACATCGCATTGACCGTGAAATCACGACGCGTTGCATCCTCATCCATTGGCCCCCAAACGTTGTCCCTTAAAACACGACCCGACTCATCGACTGCGTGAGATACACCAGCAAGTTCTTTTTTGCCCGACTTCTCATTGCCCGTAACTTGGTGTGCATCAGCGCTATCCAAATAAGCCCTGAACGTAGAGACCTCCACCACTTCGTGTTCGCGCCCCCGACCGTAGACGACATGGACAATGCGAAACCTTCGACCAATGATAAAAGCGCGCCTAAAAAGCGATTTAACTTGCTCGGGTGTAGCGTTGGTTGCAACATCAAAATCTTTGGGCTTAATGCCCAACAGCAAGTCCCTGACTGCTCCACCAACAATGTAAGCAGCGAAGCCCTTGTTTTGCAAAGTCTGCACCACATCAATGGCGCGGTCGTCCACCTGCTTTAAGTTAATTTTGTGTTCTTTGAGTGCAATGACCCTTTGGGCACCAAAGCGTTTGTGGGAAGATTTTGCAGCCCCTTTGGGTGCTGCGCCTGAATTTGAACGCTCTTCTTTAGCGCCGCGACCCAGTAGTCGATCAAATATTTTTTTTATCATACAAGTGGAAATAAATCCAAAATGGGCCAACCTTTTTCCAACGCCCAAGCGCGAAGTTTCTCATCTGGATTGGTAGCAATAGGGTGATTTACGGCACTCAAAAGAGGCAAGTCATTGGTTGAATCGCTGTAAAACGTAATATCCGTATTCTCCCACTTGTCGCCGCGTTCAGCAAACCACTGTTTTAAGCGAGCAACCTTACCCTCTCTCATGGAGGGAATGCCTTTGATTCGCCCGTTGATCCAGCCTGTCTCGTCGCGTTCGAGCTCAACGGCGATTAAATCTTCAACCCCTAAAGCCTTTGCAATGGGGCCAGTTACAAATTCATTGGTCGCTGTCACTATCATGACATGGTCTCCGCGCTCTTGATGAGTTTTAATCAATTGCCTTGCCTCAGCCTTGATCGCAGGCTCAATCACCTCGCTCATGAACTGGGCATGAGCCTGTTGAGCCTGGGCGTGTCCCTTTTCGCGAATAGCCTGGGTTGCAAACTCTACATACTCATGTATGTCTAGAGCCCCCTTTTGATAATCAGCGTAAAACTGATCGTTCTTCTTTTTGAAATGCACTGGATCAACCCAACCCAGGCGAAGCGTGAACTCACCCCATGCGTAGTCGGAATCAATTGGCAAAAGTGTGTGATCTAGGTCGAATAAAGTAAGTCGGTTCATGAAATCTTTAGTCCTGCATCTGCAAGACTTGAGTGAATGGGTAAATTAATAATTGAGTCGATGAGAAAGGGATAAAAATCAAAATTAATGCTCATCGAGCATGGCTTTGAGCAAAGGGATCGTTGGCGGACGTTTGGTTTGCAAGGCATAGGCATCCAACTCCTTTAACAGTCTAATCAGAGTGCTCAAGTCCCTGCTAAAGCGACTCAAGATGTAATCCTCCAACTCAAGGGGCAAGTGAATACCCAAATCGCGAGAGTGTCTGTTTAGCACCTCTCGACTGCCCTGCTCATCCAGCGTTTGCAGATGAAAAACATGCCCCCATCCCAAGCGTGTCCTCAAGTCTTCCCTTAGTTTGAGGTCCTGGGGCGGGAGTGAACCTGTAGCTACAACCCATCTTTGAAGTCCAACAGTGGGAGTCAATGCGTTCACAAAACAGTTGAATGCAAACTGCTGTTCTGAGGGACTGAACTCCTGCACATCATCCATCAATACGGCGTCCCAGGCGGGATCAAAAACTTTTGGTTTGCTCTGGTCCTGGGTTGCTCCCAACCACCCAAAGGATTGATTCAAAGCTTTGAGCTCTTTCCCAATGGCGTTGAGGAGGTGGGTTTTTCCGCTCCCCTGCTCTCCCCAAATATAGGTGGGAACAGGTGAGCGATTGGGGTGGGTCGCAAATAACTTAAAGTGCTCAATAACTGCTTGATTAGAGCCTACAACATAATTTTGAAGTGTTTGCTCCACATCCACTGTGATTGGTAGTGCAATTTGCTTCATGAACTAATTCTTAACCTTGGTCTTGATCCTAGTCATTGGTGCATCAGCCCGTGTAGACATCACTTGCAATATATTTTGCTTTGATTCGCTTTAGTGCAACCAATGTTACGGTACTGACTGGAAGAGCTATCAAGACGCCAACAAAGCCCATGATTTGGCCAAAAGCCAACAAGGCAAAGATAAGGCCAAGGGGGTGCAGGCCTATCCTCTCACCAACTAACTTGGGGGTGAGAATAAAACCCTCTAATAATTGACCGATCCCATAAACAACTCCGATTACAAAGAGTCCATGCACAGGACCAAACTGAAGAATACAAGCCAACAATGCCAAAACAAGTCCGATCCCAAAACCCAGATACGGTATAAATATAACGAGACCCGTAAAAACTCCAATAGGGAAAGCCAAATCTAGACCAAATAAGCTGAGGGCTGTTGAATAGTAAATAGCCAAGATGAGCATCACCGATACCTGACCGCGCAGGTACTGCCCTAGCATTTCGTTGGACTCGTTCATAAAGCTCTCAATTGAGGGTCGAAGTGGTTGGGGCATCCAGCCCAAACAATTCTCATAAAAAACGTCCCCCTCTAATAAAAGGTAGAACAAAACAACAGGAATCAAAACCGCGTCGCCAATCACGGTCAATGCGATGCTCCCCCCCAGTTTGACAGAAGACAAAATGGAGGCAAAACCTGCCTCAGAGGAGAAATCAAAGTTTTGTTTAAAAAAGGTGTCTAAAGTAGCTTTGTCGAATTGAGTGGGCAGGCCCCAATCTTTTAAATAGGGTGTTAATACTTGCCCCAAGCTTTGAATCAAATCGGGTAGCTGCTCCCTCAGCTGAGGCCATTCTTTAACGAGTGCAGGCCCAATTAACAAAAACAAAGCAGCAATGGTCACGATAAAGAGAATTTCTATCAAAACTGCAGCGAGTATCCGGGGCACCTTTAAACGTCTACCGCTTGGAAAAGCTTTAATCCCCGTTAAATAAAGCACCGCCGGCAATAAAAGATATGCGACCACGCTGGCCAAGATAAATGGCATAAGGACTGCCCTCAGCCACCACAAAATCAAGCAAGATGCGACGGCCATGAGAAGCCAGGTCAAAATCTGAAGGGGATTGTTCTTGGTTTGCATAAAATGGGGTGGAGTTATGAGGTTGCCACTAACTTAAAATACTACGATTTTACGCACCTCTTGAGGCTGGGCAGTAAATCTGCGCCTCAACTAAGCCACAATAGGACGCTTTATTTGTATTTAGTCCTTAAGCAATGCGTCTTTCACCCTTTTTCCAAGAAACTTAAGTTATGAATTTACCCCTATCGTACAAAGACTCTGGCGTTGACATTGACGCTGGGGACGCTCTTATCGAGAGAATCAAGCCGTTTGCGCGTAAAACACTCAGAAACGGTGTTTTAGCGGGAATAGGCGGGTTTGGTGCCTTGTTTGAAGTACCCAAGAACTACTCAGAGCCCGTATTGGTGAGTGGCACAGATGGGGTGGGCACGAAGTTAAAGCTTGCGTTTGAGTGGAACATCCACAACACGGTTGGAATCGATTTGGTTGCAATGAGCGTGAATGACGTTTTGGTTCAAGGAGCTGAGCCCTTGTTCTTTTTAGATTACTTTGCCTGTGGGTCCTTAGACGTAGACACTGCAGCTCAAGTCATAGAGGGCATAGCCAAGGGCTGTGAGCTTAGCGGATGCGCCCTAATTGGGGGGGAGACGGCTGAGATGCCAGGCATGTACCCAAAAGGTGAATATGATTTGGCCGGCTTCGCAGTGGGTGTCGTTGAAAAATCAAAAATCTTAGACGGAAAAAATATCCAACCTGGGGACGTTGTACTTGGCCTGACCTCAAGTGGCGTGCACTCTAACGGGTTCTCACTTATTCGCAAATTACTGGAGCGCTCCGCCGCCTCGATGCCCCAAACCTTGGACGGCATGCCCTATAAAGAGGCTTTAATGGCTCCAACCCGGCTTTATGTAAAACCCGTTTTAGAAGCCCTTAAAAAACATCCTATCAAAGGACTTGCACACATCACGGGCGGCGGACTCATTGAGAACATCCCCCGGATACTTCCCAGCGAAATGGGCGTTCAACTGGTGCGCAAGAACTGGCCTCAAACAGAGCTCTTTGATTGGGCTCAAAAAACAGCTGGTATCGATGACTTCGAGATGAACCGTACCTTCAACAACGGAATTGGTATGGTCGTCATTATTGCTGCGCAGCAAGCCCAGGCTTGTATTGCCACTCTCAAGTCTCTTGGCGAATCGGTGCACGCTATTGGAGAGGTGATCGCCTTAAAGAGTCCGACTCCTGACGCTAAAGAGGACTCAGCGGTACGCGTTTTTATCAGCTAAAGCGGCTAAAGCTCTGAATCATATTGAGCCAATCACATCTAGTCGTGATTGGACAAGTTGCATGCGTTTGGAGTCGTATTGACGGCGGTAAATCTCAAAGAGATTGTTGAGCATTCTTGTGACAATCTCTTTGGAGTTGGCGGACTCTAAAAAATGTGCCAAGGTCTCATCCGCTATACCTCCAGGAATGTAGGTTTGGTCGCTTTGCGTGAGCCAGGGCACCAGGCGTTCCCCTATTTCCTCCCTAGAGAGTGAAGTTCCTGTGAAGGGGTCCATCACGACCTGCCCCTCATGGGGTTCGGGCAAATCAATCTTCATCAAAAAGTGCCCCGGAAAGTTAACGCCGCTGGCTCTAAGGCCGATCTCTTTGGCCAGCTCAAGCCATAACACGGCAAGGGTGATGGGAATGCCGCGTCGGGTAGCAATCACGGTGTGTATAAAACTGTTTTGTGGGTCATCGTAATTGTTAACGTTGCCCGCAAATCCAAGCTCGTCATAGAAATACATATTCAGTATTCTCAATTTACCTAAATGATCACAGTGCTTGGGAATGCGGGATTTGAGTTTCAACCTCATGTGATCGACCTGGCTAAGGGTCTGCTCAATATCTAGCTGGGGAAATTCATCCTGCGCTATGGATATTGCCGCCTCTAAGAGCGCAAAGTCATCCCCATCGCGCACTAGGGAGGCAAAGAAGTTGATCGCACTTGGGACGGATAGATTAAGGTCCATGACTTTGATGTTAATTGGAGTACTCTAACTTCATGTCTTCACTAATTCGCGCAGATTCATACCCATGGCTACCAGGGCTGCTAAATAAAGTGATCCTGCCAAACTCAAGACACCTGAGACAAGGGCGATTCGAAGCCACACACTGGCCCTCAGTGCAGTCCAGTCCCAATGATTATTGGCCCAGTACAAAACAGCTCCCATGACCAAACATGCTATCAAAGTTTGAAGAAGAAATCGTGACCACCCGGGCATGGGGGCGTATTTGCCACTTCTGACCAAGCCTACCCAAAGCAGTCCCGCATTAATCAATGCACCAACGCCAATTGCAAGTGCAAGCCCCGCATGCGCAAAATAGGGAACAAACACCGTATTCAGCAATTGGGTGCACACCAACACCAATACAGCGATCTTGACAGGGGTGCGAATATCTTGACTTGCATAAAATCCTGGAGCCAAGACCTTAATGGCAATCAGCCCAAGGAGCCCCACCCCGTAACCCATCAACGCGCGACTGGTTTGATCTACGTCATTGGCAGTAAAAGCGCCGTAGTGGTACAAAACGCAGACCAGGGGCTGCGAGAAAATGAGCAAAACGACGGCGCACGGCGCAGCCGACATAACGACCAGCCTAAGGCCCCAATCAAGCATTTTTGAGAAAGTATGACGATCGTTCGCGGCCTTGGCTGCGGCCAATTGGGGCATCAATACGACACCCAACGCCACACCTAATAATGCCGTTGGAAACTCCATCAGACGGTCTGCGTAACTGAGCCAACTCACACTCCCCGCTCTCAAATGGGAGGCGATCTGTGTGTTAATCAATAAGGATAGCTGAGCGACACCGACCCCAAGCAAGGCTGGAGCCATGAGGCTCAAAATGTTTCTTGTTCCCGGATCCCTCCAAGCCGTCTTGATTTCCCTAAAACTCCAGTGCACTCTTGGAAGTAAGCCGATATGCAAAAGAGCAGGGATTTGAATGCACAGTTGTAACACTCCCCCCAATAGAACACCAAAAGCAAGTGCGTGAATGGGCTCTAGTCCCAAGGATCTAAACCAAGGGGCTCCCAGCCACGCAGCCAAAATCATGGATAGGTTAAGGAGCACAGGCGTAACTGCAGGCACAGCAAAGCGGCGCCAAGTGTTCAAAATCCCAGCAGACAGAGCAACCAAAGACATAAAGCCGATGTAGGGGAACATCCAACGCGTCATATAAACAGCGTTATCAAAGGAATCTGGACTCGACTCCAACCCACTGGCCATCATCCAAACCAGAATAGGAGCGGCAATGACACCCACGATACAGGTGAGCAAAAGTGCAAGGGTTAGGAGCGTTGCGACACGGTCTATTAAAACCTTCGTGGCCTCCTCCCCCTTGGTTTGCCGCGTCGCGGCAAGAACTGGGACAAAGGCCTGACTAAAGGCGCCTTCTGCAAATAGCCTGCGCAGTAAGTTAGGTATCCTAAAAGCAACGTTAAAGGCATCCGTGAGAGCGCTTGCGCCGAAAAAAGAAGCAATCAAGAGCTCGCGCGCCAACCCGGTGACACGGGAAACAAGGGTCAAAATGGATACGAGGGATGCGGATTTAATGAGACTCACACACTAAGTGTATCTTCCCCCGTCAGCCTAGAAATCTCAAGCTTGGAAAAAAGGGCTTTAACCCCAGAATTTGCTATAATCTAAGGTTCGCCAACATCATCTACAGACAATAAAAGGAAATTACTCATGGCATCTGGAAAGCCTAAAAAGAATCCGCGTCTAGCCTCAGGGCGTAAACGTGCACGTCAAGACGTGAAACTCAATGCAGCGAACAGTTCACTGCGCTCAAAATACCGTACCGCTGTCAAAAACGTTGAGAAAGCAGTTGTAAGTGGCGACAAAGCCAAAGCAACTGAACTCTTCGGGAAAATGCAAGCCATCGTTGATACGATTGCAGACAAGGGAATTTTTCATAAAAACAAAGCAGCTCGTGATAAGAGCCGCTTATCCGTCAAGGTTAAAGCCTTGGCAACCGCAGCCTAATAACTAGGCAATTCGCACGGTCCCCTCAAGGGACTGCCGTTTGATCGGGTGCGCTGTTGGCAAACACTACCCTTAAAAGCCGCTAAGCAATTAGCGGCTTTTTTCATGATTTAATATTATTCGGGTTTGTGGGGTTCTTTGACCTGGAGTTGGTTGTCTTTCGCAAAATTCATTACAAAGCTCCAGGCCATGGGTTCAGATTCTTTAAGATCTATATGAACGACCACGCACTTATAGCCGTCAATTTGGTTCGGGACGCACCAAGGTGAATAAGAGATGTGGTCTCCGGGCATGGCCCCGCCGGGTCTGAATTGGCTCATCACTCCAGCCAACCTCTCAGCCCAGTCACTTGGGCGAAAGGTCTTCCCGTCTTGGGTAATGCCCAGGATAATAAATTCTTTAGAGTTGGGAGATGCCATTCTTGAAGGTCGAAGTGTAAATCCTGGGATGGCCGTGGGTTTGAAGATGCAAACCCGAGGTACCTAGGACCCGTCCCATTCTAACCGAGCTCTTCGAAGACCACCGGGTTTATACTGATCCAATATGGGTATCCAAAGCCATTTGCACGAGGCACTCAGAAGACCCGGGAAGACGCTCTCATGGTGAGTTGGTAATTGGCGCTCAGTTGCGGATCGACACTTTTGTAAAAGGACAAGCTTGATCTGTGTTTGGGTTTGGGTTTGGGTTTGGGTTTGGGTTTGGGTTTGAGTTGGTGCTGGCTGGTGTTGAGGCACATGGCCAACCTGTCAAGCCCACTGGCGCACGCAGGAGCGCTAATAGGTCTTGTATCATCAAGTGTTCACGATAGTTCATTACAATTGCTCTAATTAATACAAACAGCCTCATTGCGGAGCCACTCCTTATGTCTTTACTAAAAGCAGATTCACCTCATGTGATGAACACATACGGAAGATTGCCAGTGGCAATGTCCCACGGTCATGGGGTTCGTCTGTGGGATGTCAACGGAAAGAGTTATTTGGATGCGCTCGCAGGTATAGCGGTCAACACGCTCGGGCATGGGCACCCTAAATTGGTACCCGCATTACAAGAGCAAGTCGCAAAAATGATGCATTGCTGCAACTATTACCATATCCCCGACCAAGAAAAACTTGCAGCGAAGTTGGCTGAATTAGCGGGGATGACGAATACCTTTTTTTGTTCAAGCGGTTTAGAAGCTAACGAAGCGGCCATTAAATTAGCCCGCAAATTTGGACACGACAAAGGAATCTCCAACCCACAGATCGTTGTCTATGAAAAAGCCTTTCACGGCAGATCCATCGCCACGCTCAGTGCAACGGGTAATACAAAAATACAAAAAGGCTTTGAGCCTTTATTGGGTGGATTTATTCGGGTTCCTTTAAACGATATCAAAGCCTTGGAAGCTGCAACCAAAGACAATCCTAATGTGGTGGCTGTATTTTTTGAGACCATTCAAGGTGAAGGCGGAATCAATCCCATGCACAAAGATTACCTCCAACAGGTCAGATCTCTTTGTGACCAAAAGGATTGGTTACTGATGATTGACGAAGTCCAGTGCGGCATGGGCAGGACGGGTAAATGGTTTGCCCATCAATGGGCTGGGATCAAGCCTGATGTGATGCCACTTGCTAAAGGCCTAGGCTCAGGCGTACCCATTGGAGCGGTTGTTGCAGGGCCAAGAGCTGCGCATATTTTTCAGCCCGGCAATCACGGCACTACGTTTGGGGGGAATCCTCTGGCCATGCGTGCTGGGGTGGAGACGATCAGGATCATTGAAGAGGACTCACTTCTTGAAAATGCATCCACTGTAGGAAGTCATTTGAAAGAAGCGTTGATCAATGCTATTGGCCACACAAAGGGCGTGAAAGAAATTCGTGCTTTTGGTTTGATGATTGGTATTGAACTAGACGATCCTTGCTCAGTGATTATGGGACGGGCACTAGAAGCGGGATTGCTTCTGAGCGTAACCGCTGACTCTGTCATCCGTTTGGTGCCTCCACTGATTATGACAATTGCTGAGGCTGATGAGGTCGTCTCCATCTTGGTCCCGATCATTCAAACGTTCTTAAAGGAACAAGCAGCACTCAAAGGATCTAGCACTCAAAATTTAACTTTGCAAAAGGCAAACGTTTGAAACACTATCTGCAATTTTCTGATTTCACGCTAGATGAATACGAATATTTATTCAAACGAACGGCGTTAATCAAAAACAAATTCAAGTCCTATGAGCGCCATCAACCCTTGGTGGACAGAACGTTGGCCATGATTTTTGAGAAAGCCTCGACAAGAACGCGTGTTAGTTTTGAGGCAGGGATGTATCAGCTTGGCGGTTCGGTGGTTCATTTAACCACCGGGGACAGTCAACTCGGTCGATCAGAGCCCATAGAAGACAGCGCCCGCGTAATCAGCCGAATGGTGGACTTGGTGATGATTCGCACTTACGGTCAAGACAAGATCAACAACTTTGCCGCTCATTCGCGCGTCCCAGTGATCAATGGACTTACCAACGAGTTCCACCCCTGTCAAATACTTGCTGATTTGTTTACCTTTATTGAGCACCGCGGTGACCCCAGCAATCCATTGGCATGCCTAAGAGGGAAAATTGTTTCTTGGGTAGGTGACGGTAATAACATGGCTAATACTTGGCTGCAAGCGGCCGAATTGCTCGGATTTACAGTTCACATCAGTACCCCTCGCGGCTATGAGGTGGATCAATCTATCGCAGGTCTCACATCAAGTCACAGCTTTAAGGTCTTTGATGATCCTCGACAAGCATGCAAGGGGGCTGACTTGGTTACGACAGATGTCTGGACCAGCATGGGGTTTGAGGCAGAAAATGAGACGAGAAGAGTTGCCTTTAACGATTGGTGTGTGGGACCAGAGATGATGGCCATGGCGCACCCTCAGGCGCTTTTCATGCACTGCCTACCCGCCCATAGAGGTGAGGAGGTTGCGGCTGAGGTTATTGACGGCCCCCAATCCGTTGTTTGGGACGAGGCGGAGAACAGGCTTCATGTCCAAAAGGCTTTAATGGAGTATTTACTCCTGGGATCCCTTTAAAGAGCCGTGGATGCAACTTTGGTGAGCTTGAAATCATCATACCTTCTATTGAAATTTTAAATTTGATCGCAATCTCATATATGATTCCAATTTTGATTGCGCAAAAAGTCTAGGAGATTGACGATATGACAGAGACGGCACAAGTTCGCTACATCGATATGGTTGATGAAGCTTGGAAAATTGCTGAACAAGCTCAAAATTACACGAATTCTTTGGGTCACGAACCAGCAACTCAAGAGGTCTTGGAAAAAGTCTTTTTACCTACTGGCTTGGTAGACGTCAGTAAAACCTCAAAAGAAGGTGGGACCCCTTTGTTAAAGGTTTTCTTCACCAATCCCTATGGTTTGCAATACAGGCCAGACCACAAAAATTGGATCCCCTTTAGACACGGGGAACTAAAACTGTAACGGCCCCTCTTGTACCCATGAGTTCTAAAGAGTCCTAACTTACCATTTGCAAGATGATTCGTAACACTAGCGCATTTTTGTTATTGGTTACTTCTGTATGCTTGCAGGTACCGGCTCAGCAGCTCATTCAAACCCCAGTTCTGCCGCAAAACCCAATACCCACAGCCCTCCCCCTTCAGCATCAAGTTGGGGGCTATCAGGGCCAAATGCCTGCACCTGCGCTGCCGCCTCAAGGCTTAGGGATAAGCAAAGGGCCTACGATGGCCGAGCAGATCGTAACCCCGGTTGCGCCCATCGTTGTTCAACCCGCGCCGATAATTGTCCCCCCGGGTGCGGTGTATGTGGCCCCCGAGTACCCGACGCCTGGAGTCGGTTGGGTATGGAGCTATCACACTCAGTTTGGTTGGGGTTGGCATCACCCTGAACACGGTTGGCACCGTGGTTGGAGAAATTAATTGATTCAGTTCTTTCAGTCGAGTTAGTAGTGTTACCAGTGTTACCAGTGTTACCAGTGTTAGTAGAGTAAGTTGATTTAACTATTTTTTCTTTTAAATGGAGTTTTTTAATGAAAAGTAAATTTCTGTCCCTCCTCGTTGCAAGCTCGTTTGTTTTAGTAAGTGCGGCCCACGCGGCCGATCCAGCACCAGGCGCTAAACCAGCTCCAGCTAGCGCAGCGCCCGCAGCCCCTGCTGCCGCTGCACCTGCTGCTGCTGCTGCTGCTGCTGCCCCTGCTGCTGACCCAACAGTTAAGAAAGCAACTGCAAGTGGGATTTGTCATGACAAAACAAGCCCAAGCTTTAAACAAACAAAGAACTTTACCCCTTTTAACTCAATGGATGAGTGTTTGAAAAGTGGTGGAAAACCACTCAAGAAATAATCACGTCTAATTAAAAGAAACAGCCCGTTGCGACCTTAGGTTGCAACGGGCTGTTTCTTTTGTACTCTTAGATTTTGAGCAGGCTAAATTTTGATGCTTCCTTTGATGAATTTTTTCATATCATCTTTCATCGACTGAACCCTTAGTTCAATGTATTTGGCAGTGGCTTTATTCTTATCTAAATTGCTGGCTGATAGTGCCTGCGCCCATAAACCGTCCCTGCGCTCGCCCCGCTCCATCTCCCTGAGTACAGCGGCGTGCAATAGTTCGTCAGAATTGAAATTCATCGGCTAGACCTCAAAATGTTGTGTGGACACGGGTAATGAGAGTTTAGTTCGTTTTGGCTGGCAGTGCAAATAGCTAGGGGGCAGTTGGGCGAAAGCCGCCCAAGCACCCCCTAAGAATTCAATTGCTAGTTAAGCTTTTTGGTGCTTAAGCACGGAGTTTTGCTGTAATCTCCGCAACGCGTGCACCGTAGGCCTTAGCCGTATCCAAATCTCCTTGTGGAATGTCGGCAGCAGGGCTTGTCGGCCCAACCTGTGCCATTACACCTGAGTTGGATCCAAGGCGGTTCACAGTCCCGTCGTTCATACTGGGCTGGCCCACCCAGATCATGCCCTGTTGCATGGACAATGTGATGAAGTACTGAATGGTG
Source organism: uncultured Burkholderiales bacterium (assembly GCA_903949285.1). Lineage (GTDB taxonomy): Bacteria > Pseudomonadota > Gammaproteobacteria > Burkholderiales > Burkholderiaceae_C > Limnohabitans. The sequence continues at coordinate 13,300 of CAJAYT010000085.1, read as the reverse complement.
GATAACTTATCGCCGCTTGGGCTAGCGGAGATCGTAAAACCACCCGCTACCTTGTCCTTCCAAGCGCTTGAGAACCACTGCTTAGAAGTTGCGTCCGCAAACTTTTTAAATTGCCAAGACACCATTCCCATATAAGTAGGTGATCCAAAGATGATGGCGTCCGCGCCGTTCAAAGCTTGCCAACCTGCCTCGTCCACATTGCCGTCAGCATCAATTACTACTTTTTGTGCTTTTGCGCCTTGGGCAACAAAATCAGCAACCCGCTCTGTATGTCCATAGCCTGAATGATAGACAACGATAACTTTTGACATCTAAATACTCCTCATTAAAAAATAAATAAGATCAATTGCTGACTCAGAATTACTGAGCCAATTCAAATAAAAACACTTCAGCTCCCTGACCATGACTAAAGGTCAATTGGGACTCGGACTCAATTAAAAGCGCGTCGCCTGGCTCTAGCTCATTGGCGTTAACTTGCAAAGTGCCCTTAATCAAATGCACATAAGCCCTTCTGTTTGGGGCAAGCTCAAACTTTGCGCTCTGCCCAGCGTTAAATTCACCCACATACAAACTTGCGTCAGCATGGATTTTGACGGCATTAGCGCCCCCCACAGGGCCTGCAATCAACTCGAATTGGCCTTGCTTGGCTATTGCTGCAACCGTCTTTTGCTCATAGCTGGGCTCTATGCCAGTGACATTGGGCTCTATCCAGATCTGAAAAAAATGAGTTGTATTGTTGGGAGCGTGATTAAATTCGCTATGCATGACGCCGCTTCCGGCGCTCATTCTTTGAATATCACCCGGTGGAATGCCTTTCACATTACCCATGCTGTCTTTGTGTGCTAACTCCCCCGACATGACATAGCTGATAATCTCCATGTCTTTGTGTCCATGGGTACCAAAACCCTTACCAGGTAGGATTTTGTCTTCATTGATCACTCTAAGGTTACCCCAACCCATGAATTGCGGGTCGTAATATCCTGCGAAAGAAAAACTGTGTTTGGAGACCAACCAACCGTGATCAGCGTGTCCTCTTTCCTCTGACTTTCTAAGTCTAATCATTGAAACTGTCCTTCTTCTTAAAAAGTCTATGTTTAGATCAAATGTGATGGCACAAAGGCAATGTTTATCCCTGACGTCATCGCTTACACATTGCTTAATATAGGGATGAAGTTATCCAAATCAATAGGCAAAAGGTAAAAGGGACACTGCGCTTTTCAATTTATTTGAACCAAGCCTACATTTTATTTGCAACAGCATTAACCCGCAGAGGCGGCAGGACTTAAGGTAGAGCGGGAGCTCGGGGAGCTCGGGGAGCTCAGGGGGCTTGGGGGGGGTGCCTAAAAAAGGGACCTAACCCCAAGCCATCTCAAATATATTTGACTTAAAGCCTAAAGCGCGTCACAAAATGAATCTCGCAACAGTCCTGAAAAATCAGCACTTTTTTTGCCTCAGGTCCTTGATGTATCATCTTCTTTATCGACCTAAAACCGAGGGCTAATATGTTAAAAAAAATTGCGATCATTGGCGCTGGTATGGCGGGCATTACCGCAGCAAGGACGCTTTTAAAAGCAGGACATTCGGTCACCGTATTTGAAAAAAGTAGAGGCGCTGGCGGGAGAATGTCTACCCGTGAATCCTCATGGGGCAGTTTTGATCACGGGGTTCAATACTTCACCATTAGAGACCCCCGGTTTGAAAAAGCAATCAAGGAAGTCCCAGGCACCGAAGATATTTGTAGACCCTGGAGCGTTAACGCTGTTCGAGTCTTGGATGAGTTGGGACGAGTCATTGAGGCGCCGCTGCCAGCCCGGGAAAAGCATTACGTTGCGGTCCCTGCCATGAACGCGTTGGTTAAACACTGGGCACAGCCGTTGGTTGATTTGAACGCTGTGCACTACTCCACGGAAGTTACTCGTTTAGAGTCAAGCGAAAAAATACCTGCCGCCAGAACTTGGACCCTTCATACCCAGCAAGGAGAGAGCTCAAAAGAATTTGAGGGTTTTGACAGCGTTTTAATTGCCGTACCCAACATACAGTGCAGTGCTTTGCTTGAGCGCTCGATGCTGCAAAAACTCATTGACCCAGGATTAACGTCCTCTATTCAAGCCATCAAACAACAAGTTGATCTTGTGGTGACTGAGCCTTGTTGGACACTCATGGTTGCCTACCCCCAAGCGAGCCAGCAAGGGCTGACTCATTTCGGTCCTCAGTGGAATGCGGCTAAAAGCACGCACCACCGGATTGCATGGGTTGCCAGAGAGTCCTCCAAACCCGGTAAGAGTCATATCGAACGCTGGACTGTTCAAGCAGGTCCTCAATGGTCCAACGAACACCTTGAGGACGATCCAGAAAGAGTTAAAGCCAAATTACTGCGCGCCTTTGCAGAGTTAACAGGAATTAGAGTTGAGCCAAGCCATAGCGCTGTTCACAGGTGGAGATATGCAAAGACTTTGACACCTCTGGGACAAAACTGCTTGTGGGCTCAAGAGGCTCATATTGGAACATGCGGGGACTGGCACCTTGGGCACCGCGTGGAGGACGCATTCATCAGTGGCCTCTCCCTTGCTCTTTTGGTTTGCGCTTAGTTTGCGCTTAGTTTGAGCCTGTGCCTGCGATAATCCACAGCTACACAGCTGCTCTTTGTCTCGTCTAATTTACACACACCCTCAGGGGCGTATTAGAGGATTTAGAGTAATAGTTACAAAATTTTTGACTTCAAAGATTGCGACTGATACGCATACCAGGTCCCGTTCATGAGTGGATATATTGGAAGATTTGCACCCTCACCTACTGGACCTTTGCACGCCGGCTCCATGGTAGCTGCTTTGGCAAGTTGGTTGGATGCAAAGGCCCACCAAGGTACTTGGCTCGTTCGAATCGAGGATCTGGACCAAGACCGCTGCGTCAAAGGCATAGATCAATTGATCCTCCAACAACTCAGTGAGTGCCAACTCCTCAGCACCGAGCCTGTGCAGTGGCAGTCTAAGAGAGTGCGCGAATATGAATCTGCTTTTGAAACACTCAAAGAATTAAATCTAACCTACCCCTGTTACTGCTCGAGAGCAAAAATACTCAGTGAAATACTTGGCAATGGGGGCCAACTGAGGCGACACCAAAGGAAAATTTATCCAGGAACTTGCAGATCGCTTGAGTTCAAAGACCATGAAGATCTCAGAATTCAGGGCGCTGCTTGGCGCTTCAAGGTCACGCCGGGTTCACTTGTTTGGGAGGACAGAAGGCTGGGCCTCCAACACCAAGATGTCAGCGCCGAGGTGGGTGACTTTATCATCAAGCGTTCAGACTGCGTATGGGCCTACCAACTGAGCGTTGTGGTTGACGACGCACAGAGCAAAATCACTCACATTGTTCGTGGCGCGGATTTAGTGGACAATACAGCCAGACAAATTCAACTGCAAAAAGCACTCGGCTACCCGCTGCCAAAGTATTTGCACACTCAGCTCTTGCTGGGACCCAATGGTGAGAAGCTCTCAAAACAAAACGGCGCAGCCCCTGCCAACACAAATCATCCCCTAGAGTGTTTGAACACCGCGGCACAAACACTTGGGCTGCAAAAGCAAAGTTCAAGCGTCTCTGAGGCTCTCGCATTTTGGAGCGAGCAGTGGTTAGAACTTTACCCCTAAAGTAAGAAATTATGACTGATATTGAAGAACCCATTCGCCCCCGTTCTATCCGTAGTTTTGTAAAACGCTCCGGTCGAATCACAACCGGACAAATCAAAGCACGAGAGACGATGGGCAAGGATTTTTTAATTGATTATGCCCCGCAGCTCCTTAACATGAATGAGGCTTTTAGGGGACATATTGCCCCTGTCGTGCTTGAGATTGGATTTGGGATGGGAGAGGCAACAGCAGCGATTGCACAAACCCTAAACCATCTGAACTTTCTTTGCTGTGAGGTGCACGATCCTGGCGTAGGTGCACTGTTAAAACGAGTGGGTGAATTCGATATTAAAAATATTCGTATCATCCAACACGACGCGGTTCAAGTGCTTGAGCATATGATTGCACCCCATAGCTTAGAAGGTGTGCATATTTTCTTCCCCGATCCTTGGCACAAGAAAAAGCACAATAAGAGGCGTCTGATTCAAGAGCCCTTTATAAAGAGTGTGGTCGATAAATTAAAACCCGGTGGCTACATTCACTGCGCAACCGATTGGGAGGCTTATGCAGTTCAAATTCTTGAAGTCTTGACTCAGTCCCCCAGTCTTGCTAACACCAGCGAAGTTCCAAGTGGCTACGCGACTAAGCCCCATTACCGCCCACTTACCAAATTTGAAAACAGAGGGCTCAAATTAGGTCACGGAGTTTGGGACTTGGTGTTTCAGAAAAAGAGCTAAATTAAATCAACATTAGCTCAGTAACTTTCTTGTCCACTCTTCAACGCTTGCTAGTGCGCTAGCCAAGTGCTCAGGCTGGGTGCCCCCGGCCATTGCCATATCAGGCTTACCACCACCTTTACCCCCCACTTGAAGGGCCACAAAGTTAACGAGCTCACCCGCCTTGATTTTGCCAACCAGGTCCGAGCTCACCGCAGCCGCTAACTGGACTTTACCGCCCTGAGCGCTACCCAAAACCAAAACGCAGGACTTGAGTTTATTTCGAAGCTGATCCAGCGTATCGCGCAGTACTTTTGCATCTGCACCGCTCAACTCTGCACTCAAAACGTTTGCTCCTGCAATATTAACGGCTTTACTGAGCATGTCATTTCCCTGGGAACTGGCGAGCTTGCCTTTTAATGCATCTATCTCTTTTTCCAAGCTCTTTGACTGCTCAATCATTTGAGCGATACGCGCGTTAATTTCACCCACAGGCGCTCTAAGCGCACTGGCAGCGCTTCCCAGAGTTTGCTCTAACTGCTGCAGATGTCCCAGGACTTGTTCACCAGCGATGGCCTCAATACGCCTTACCCCAGAGGCTACCCCGCTCTCAGAGAGCACCTTGAACAACCCAATGTCGCCCGTGCGACTAACGTGAGTTCCCCCGCAAAGCTCTCTAGAGGTCCCAATGTCTAGCACGCGCACGTTATCTCCATACTTCTCACCAAAGAGCATCATGGCGCCCGTTTTCTTGGCTGACTCAATGTCCATCACTTTGGCTTGGGTGTCCGAGTTGACAAGTATTTCACGGTTCACAATGCTCTCGATCTCTTTGATCTGATCACTGGAGAGGGGAGCGTTGTGGGCGAAATCAAAACGTGTACGCTCAGCATTCACAAGGCTTCCCTTTTGCTGAACGTGCTCACCTAAGACTTGTTTTAACGCTTTGTGCATGATGTGCGTCACTGAATGATGACGCATCGTTGCAGCTCGCACCTCTTTGTCAATTTTTGCGCTGAGCGTATCGCCTACTCGCAAAGTACCTTTTGTCTGTAACCCATGGTGTCCGAACACATCAGCTTTTATTTTTGAAGTGTCGGTGACCGTGAATTCAGCGCTGTCACCGATCAGACTACCCACATCCCCCACTTGACCACCGCTTTCTGCGTAAAAGGGTGTTGTATCAAGGACGACCACTCCGTTTTGTCCATGGGTTAAGCTTTGGACCGATTGACCGTCTAGGTACAGTGCAAGGACTTTGGCGCTCGACTCTGCTTGGGTGTATCCGACGAATTCATTCGCGGGACCTGAGTACTCAAGCGCCTTGTCCATTCTAAATTTACCTGCTGCTCTGGCCTGCGATTTCTGACGCTCCATAGCTGCGTTAAAGCCAGCCTCATCGACTTGTACGCCGCGCTCGCGGCAAACGTCGTTGGTCAAGTCCAGCGGAAAGCCGTAGGTATCATGAAGCTTAAAGGCGACTTCTCCTGATAATTCAGATGCACGGTCATGTAAAGCCGAATCCAAGATTTGCATACCGATCTCAAGCGTTTCGTAAAACCGCTCCTCCTCAGCCTTGAGTACCTCCATTACTCTAGCCTGATTGGCTTTGAGTGATGGGTAAGCATCCCCCATTAGCTTGACCAAGTCAGGTACCAGTTTATGAAAGAACGGGGTCTTTTGACCCAGCTTGTAGCCGTGGCGAATTGCGCGTCGAACAATACGTCTTTGAACGTAGCCACGCCCCTCGTTGCTTGGGGTCACGCCGTCGCAGATCAAAAATGCAGTTGCGCGAATATGGTCGGCAATAACTTTTAAAGAGTTGTGGTGCAGATCTTTACAACCCGTCTCACGTGCGCTCGCTTTAATCAAAGCATCAAATAGATCTATTTCATAATTACTATGGACGCCTTGAAGAATAGCTGCCAGCCGCTCCAAGCCCATACCCGTGTCCACGCACGGGGCGGGGAGGTTCTTCACGGATCCATCGGCTTGCATATCAAACTGCATGAAGACGTTGTTCCAAATCTCGATAAAACGATCACCGTCTTGATCAGCACTTCCGGGGGGACCACCTGCAACGTCGGGCCCGTGATCGAAAAAAATCTCCGAACAAGGCCCACAAGGCCCAGTGTCCGCCATCATCCAAAAATTATCAGACGCGTAGCGTGCGCCCTTGTTGTCACCGATACGAACGACTCGCTCCTTGGGTAGACCAATCTCTTTGGTCCAAATATCGTAGGCCTCATCATCCTCGAAATAAACGGTTGCCCACAAGCGCTCAGCAGGCAACTGGTAGACCTGAGTCAACAACTCCCATGCCCACTTTAAGCTGTCTCTTTTAAAGTAATCCCCGAAGCTCCAATTCCCAAGCATTTCAAAAAACGTGTGATGGCGAGCGGTATAGCCCACATTTTCCAAATCATTGTGTTTACCCCCAGCCCTAAGACAAGCCTGAACAGAGGTCGCTCGAACATATGAGCGTTTATCGCTTCCCAAAAAGACGTCTTTAAATTGCACCATTCCTGAGTTGGTAAACATGAGCGTCGGATCATTGCCTGGAACCAAGGGACTCGATGCGACGACGGTATGCCCCTTGGATACAAAGAAATCAAGGAAGGTTTTACGAATATCTGCAACGCTAAATTGGGGAGTGCTCATGGATAAGGAAATATAAGAATGTCAGTCAAAATGTATGTCAACTACCCGGCTAAAAGTGCACCTCAAGCTGATGGGCAAGAAAGTTCAGTGCACCCCATGGTCGTTCACGCAATTCGCTATTATAGATTTGGTACTGCTCGGCTTTAAACCTATCGCCGGCATTGAATATTCCGCTCTTTAAATCACCGCCTCTAGCTCGGCTTAAGGTTGATTTGAGCCTTTCAAATAAAAAACACCCCACTAGGGGGGCGTCAGGAAAATTCAACAAAAGGTAGCTGGAGTTTAGCCTTGGGAGAAAATTAACTGGTCTTAAGAACCTTAGCCATCATTGATCCTACTTGATCAAAATACTTAAGCGCAGCTGCTGTGGGTTTTAGATATTTGGTTCTTCTGTTTTCGCCCTCATACTCATTGGCAATTAATCCCATCTCGCGCAAAGTGTCTAGCTTACGGTGAATCGTAGCAGGCGATGCAATGGTACTCATCTGCATCGTGTCGGTGACTGTCAAAGTATTGCCCCGAGCGTCACTGACCACAATGACTTCCAGCAACTTTTTAGCGTCAAGGTCCATGTCCCTCAAGCCACCACGACCTTCAATAGTTTGAATCAGCTCCAGAAAACGGACGTAAGCTAATTTAGATTTCATTCGAGAGATCCTTTTAATTAATAGGTCGAAATTCTAAGCTCGTTTTGTAAAGAATATTAAATATGAACTTGAAATCCAACGCTAATAGTTTTAATTAAAAATGAGTTTTACACCCGTTTTACTTTGAATAAATTCTGGAGTAACACCAGGTGCTAACTCAACCACTTTGAGGCCTTTATCGGTCACATCCATCACACCCAAATCAGTAATGATCTTGTCAACAACACCAACACCTGTGAGCGGTAGCGTGCATGTTGGGAGAATCTTAAAGTCCTCTGTACCGTCTTTTTTACGTGCAACGTGTTCCATCAAAACAATGACTTTACCCACGCCAGCAACCAAGTCCATTGCGCCTCCCATGCCCTTGACCATCTTGCCAGGGATCATCCAATTGGCTAGATCACCTTTCTCACTGACTTGCATGGCACCCAAAATGGAGAGATTGATTTTCCCGCCCCTGATCATCGCAAAGCTCTCATGACTTCCAAAAATGGAGGAACCGGCAATAGTGGTGACCGTTTGCTTTCCGGCGTTGATCAAATCAGCGTCAACGTGCTCTTCGTTTGGAAATGGGCCGATACCTAACATGCCATTCTCCGACTGAAGCCAAACTTCAATATTGGAGGGCACGTGATTGGCAACAAGCGTAGGAATACCAATTCCTAAATTGACGTAAAAACCGTCTTCTAATTCATGGGCAGCCCGCGCTGCCATTTGATCTTGGCTCCAAGTCATATCAAACCCCCGCTTTCTCAGTAATGGTTCGTTTCTCAATTCGTTTCTCGGGATTTGCATTCAACACAATTCGGTGAACATAAATTCCGGGCAAATGGATATGGTCTGGGTGCATCTCACCCTTTTCAACAATTTCTTCAACCTCAACCACGCAAACTTTGCCCGCCATCGCAACGGCGGGGTTGAAGTTTCTGGCGGTATACCTAAACTGCAAATTACCGGAAGTATCCGCTCTGAAAGCTTTGACCAATGACAACTCAGGCAGTAACGCGCGCTCCATCACATAAGTCTCACCGTCAAAATCACGCAACTCCTTACCTTCGGCGACCATGGTGCCAACGCCTGTTTTGGTAAAGAATGCGGGTATACCCGCGCCTCCAGCCCTCAGTTTTTCAGCAAGCGTTCCTTGTGGCGTGAACTCCAGCTCCAACTCTCCAGCCAAATACTGGCGCTCAAACTCTTTGTTTTCTCCAACGTAGGAGGAAATCATTTTTTTGATCTGACGGGTGTCCAGTAACTTGCCTAGACCAAACCCGTCTACGCCTGCGTTATTGGAGATAGCAGTCAGATTTTTAACGCCAGAGGCCTTCAGGGCTTCTATTAACGCCTCTGGGATTCCGCAAAGGCCAAAGCCCCCAACCGCGATCAGCATTCCGTCTTTGGTCAGCCCTTTGAGCGCATCATCTGCACTTGGATAAATCTTATTCAACTTTCAACTCCTAAAGTAGAGCAAACTCTGTATTAACTTCAACGGCGGGCAAAAAAAGAGGCGTGAATTCATCGCCTGCAATGTATGGACTGTCCAACCAACGTGCATTCTAACCAAGAACGACGGGTGAGATGATTCATGGTTATTTTCAACTACTCATCAAGTCTTTCAGCTTTGCTGGTAAATCTATAGCTTTTTTAAGCGAAAAATCCACCCAACAAGTGGTTCCCCCACCCTCGGCGTAGATTTGTCCTAAATCACTTGTTGGCTCAAGCGTGCACCAGGTCTCAAAAGTTGCTCTTGCGGGATCGCTTACATACATCTTTGCCAAAATATCGCCGGGGTACTCCAGTTGTTTGTAAAAATTACAAAATGCATTGACAATAACTGGGCCTTGACCGAGGGGGTTGGGCGGATAACCCATTGAGCTCAACCACTCAATTCGAATGGTTTCTATGTATCTGAAATAGACCGTGTTGTTCACATGCCCCATCGCATCCATATCCCCCCAGCGAATGGGGATCTGCATTTGGAAGACGAGCTTTTTGTTTTGCGGTATCTGGAGTCTCATATCAGAGCACAGTAGGTAATTTACAGATTAGATAGAGAAACCATCATCCGCAGCGATCACGGCGCCGTTAATGAAATGCCCTTCGCTACTGGCTAGCATCACCAGCAATGCGTCTAAGTCTTTGGTTTCACCTATTCTTTTGCGAGGCAGCATTTGAATAAGCTTTTGTCCCTGCTCGGTGCTCCAGTGATGGTGATTGATTTCAGTATCAATGTAGCCTGGGCAAATTGCGTTCACATTGATACCGTACTTACCCCACTCTAAGGCCATCGCTTTGGTCATCTGAATCACTGCGGCCTTGCTCATGCAATAAACGCCAATTTGAGGCAATACTTTAATTCCTGCAGTGGACGCAATGTTGATAATCCGCCCTCCCGCATGGACTTGAGGTGAGACGCCTTTAGCGCGGGCCAACATCCGCTTGCCAACCTCTTGAGCTACGAAGAAGGCCCCTTTGACGTTCGTATTAAAAATATCATCAAAATTACTCTCCCCCACCTCTTGGAGTCTTTGGGTTGTGCTCACACCTGAGTTGTTGACCAAAATATCAATGGGCCCTACCTCCGTTTCAGCGTGAGCAATTGCGGCTTTGATACTGGTGATATCTGTCACATCTAGGGTCGCAACATGCGCATCGCCGCCCTCTGCCTCTATCTGAGCTCTTAGATCTTTCAAACGCTCTATGCGACGACCTGCCAACACAACGGCAGCACCTGCCCGAGACAAAGTTTTCGCAAATTGCTCGCCCAACCCACTCGAGGCCCCTGTAATAAAGGCAACTCTGCCAGATAAGTCTAATGAATAAGCCATAAACCAAATGCTCCAAATGTACTTAAAGAAAGAAATTTGCCGTCTCTTGCAAGCAATTTAAGGTAATAGCCCACAAATACTAGCACTTTAGCATTTTTTTGAGACCCCGCACGCACGCCCTGGATTGCTTGCTCTAGAAGTAGAATGTAACTATTCAATTTATACAATCCTAGATAGGGACTTCTAAGATGATTCAATCCGAATTGCTTGACCAATACGGCCCTCGCGAATCCATGGCCTACGATGTCGTTATAGTCGGCGCGGGTCCAGCCGGCTTAGCCGCTGCGATACGTTTGAAACAATTAGCAAACGAATCAGGTAAAGAAATATCCGTCATCGTTTTAGAAAAAGGCGCAGAGCCTGGAGCGCACATATTGTCTGGCGCGATCATGGATCCAATCGCACTGAGTGAGCTCCTGCCCAACTGGAAAGAATTGGGAGCCCCCCTCAATCAACCGGTAACAGAGGATCAGTTTCTATTCCTGTCTGAGACCTCTGGAGTCGTGACACCCTCTTGGATGCTCCCCCCGTGCTTTAACAACCACGGAAATTACATCATCAGTTTAGGAAACTTCACGCGTTGGCTTGCCCAACAAGCTGAGAACTTGGGCGTTGAGATATTCCCAGGCTTTCCTGCAACAGAGGTACTCTTCAACGCCGATGGAAGCGTAAAAGGGGTTACCACAGGCAATTTGGGCTTGGGCCGGGACAACCAACCCACTGCTAATTTTCAGCTCGGAATGGAGCTGCACGGCAAGTACACCTTATTCGCCGAAGGAGCACGAGGGCAACTCGGCAAGACACTGATTAATAAATTCAACCTATCCGCAGGCCGCGCAGCTCAAAGCTACGGAATTGGAATTAAAGAGCTTTGGGAAATTGACCCCCAGCACCACAAACCTGGACTTGCGGTTCACAGCGCGGGGTGGCCGCTACAAAGTGATACTTATGGTGGTTCGTTCCTCTATCACATGGAGAACAACCAAGTTGCAGTAGGTTTTGTAGTCGGACTGGATTACTCAAACGCATGGCTTAGTCCCTTTGAGGAATTTCAAAGATTCAAAACGCACCCCAAAATTAGAGGCTATTTTGCAGGCGCCAAGCGCATCAGCTACGGAGCTAGGGCAATCACAGCGGGTGGACTTACCGCTTTACCGAAAACCGTTTTTCCAGGCGGCGCACTCATTGGTTGCGAAGCGGGCTACTTAAATGCATCTCGCATCAAAGGCAGCCACGCTGCAATTAAAACTGGCATGCTCGCAGCCGAGGCCGCCTTTGAGGCCCTTGGACAGGGGCGAGAGCACGATGAGCTGCACGCTTATCCCAAAGCGTTTGAGGCCTCTTGGCTTTATAAAGAGTTGAATAAAGCAAGAAACTTCAAGCAGTGGTTTAAACGAGGTCGCTTGGTAGGCACCGTGATGACTGGCATTGAACAATTTGTATTGCGCGGATACTTTCCCTGGACACTGCACAACACCAAAACAGATAACGAAGCCCTCAAACCTATTGCGCAGTGCACCCCCATCCACTACCCCAAACCCGATGGACACCTCACCTTTGACAGACTCTCCAGTGTTTTCATAAGCAACACCAATCACGAGGAAAATCAGCCCGCTCATCTAACGCTTAAAGATGCAGCGGTGCCTGTCAATACCAACTTGGCTATCTACGGCGGACCCGAGGCTCGCTACTGCCCGGCAGGCGTTTATGAGTACATCACCAACGCGGACAACACGTCCAGGTTGCAGATCAATGCTCAAAATTGTGTGCACTGCAAGACATGTGACATCAAAGATCCAACGCAAAACATTGTTTGGGTTGCCCCCGAGGGTGGTGGTGGGCCTGCTTACGCCAATATGTAATTCGCCCCCAAACAAAGCTGTCGCCTTAGCATCCATTTTTTCAAACTTACGGAATTCGCTTTATGAGCATGAGATTTTCAAGTGATCACGTTTGGATTGAGTCCAAAGGGGAAGTCACCAGTATTGGCATAACCGAGCACGCTCAAGATGCGTTAGGTGACATTGTGTTTGTTGATTTCCCGCAAGTAGGTAAGCTTTTCAAAAAAGGCGATGCTTTAGCTGTCGTTGAATCTGTCAAAGCCGCAGCAGATGTCTACAGCCCCGCTTCAGTTGAAGTCATTGCTATCAACCCACAACTGAGCGAGAATCCCGCCCTAGCCAACTCAGATCCACTCGCGTCGGGTTGGTTGGTAGAGGTGAAACTCCTAGAGCCCAGCGAGTTGGATTCACTAATGGATCTTGCGACTTACCAAGCGTTTTGCAAAAATTAGATTGATTATTTATCCCTCTAGCGCCAGCCCCAGGCGCTTCATCCCGTCTTGAATCTTTGCCTCATCCGCAGTTGCAAAGCTGAGTCTTAGTGAGCTGTGGTCGGGATTATCTGCATAAAACGGTGCACCAGGCACAAATGCCACGTTTTGTTCAATGGCCTTTTTCGCAAAAACATTACCGTCAATAACGGGGTGCTTTGAGGGCGTTCCGTCCTTTTGCAAGCCTGTCAGTTTCGCCCAAAAGAACAATCCACCAAGCGGCTTATCAAAAGAGATGGATCGCCCCATCTCGCGACTCATCGCCTCCTCCATCACGTGTGCTCGTTTTGCGTAAACGGAGCGAACATTGGCAAGCGTTGCATCCATTCGCCCTGACTTCAGATAAAAGGCCGCTGTTGCCTGAGCAAATGTTGAGGTGTGAGCATCACTAAACTGTTTGCACATCGTTGCACGAGATAAAAAGTCTGGCTTACCAACCAACCAACCCACCCGAAGTCCTGGACTCAAGACCTTACTCATAGAACCGCAGTAAATT
>CAJAYT010000084.1 GCA_903949285.1 uncultured Burkholderiales bacterium | reverse complement strand
GGGTAGTGACAGATCTCTTTCACGCGTACACAAAAAACCCTAGGGAGATGCCTCCTTACTATCAATCAAGGACTAATGTATACCGAGCGGTGTCAGATTACATTGCAGGAATGACGGACCGCTTTGCGGGTGCGGAGCACGTCAGGCTTTGCGCCTCCAGCGCTCAATTACAGACAAGTCCATTGTGAGGGATGTGTGGGTGCGCAGCGTGAGAAATTTCTTACTTGGTGCAATTGAGAACATCAAAATCTAAACAACAATGACCCTACTGGATCCTCAAAGCACAGACCTCATCATTCACCGAACAAGGCTTTGGGTGGAGCGAGTCGTGGTTGGACTACAGTTGTGCCCCTTTGCCAAGCCTGTGCTAAATAAGGGATTGATTCGCTACGTAGTTTGCGCTGAGCGTGAGCAAGGCTTAGTGACGCAGTGCTTGGACAGTGAATTAGGGTTGTTAAGAGATTCGGATCCAACGGTAATTGAGACAACACTACTGATCTTGCCAGGCCTGGACGGTGACTTCTTAGATTTTCACTTCCTGGTCGAGTCTTGTCGAAAAAGACTTAAGGCACTTGGGGTGAGGGGGGTGTTGCAGTTGGCAGACTTTCATCCGCAGTATGAATTCGCAGGCTCCGACCCCAATGACGCTGCCAATGCAACCAATAGATCGCCTTACCCAACGCTACATCTTTTAAGGGAAGATAGTATCGAGCGCGCTCGCAATTCAGGGCTAAGTGCTGAATCGATTGTGGGACGCAATCAGAGAATGTTGAGAGATATGGGGTGGGATGAGTTGCACTCTATTTTGCAACTCCCCGCTGGCGTGCCCCCTAGCAATGTCAAGAACTAAAGATATGTCAAAAAATAAGACACAAAAACAATCCACTCAAGCCAGCGCCGGGGGAGACCGCGCCGCGCCAAAGAGCTTGGAGGAGGAGCTTGGTCTTCGCTCGGGGCAGTCCTTGGAGCTTTTAAAAGAGCTACATATTTTGACGCGAGAGGGACGAATGAATCAGGACTCACGCCGAAAACTTAAACAGGTCTATCATTTGACTCAGTTTATTGAGTCCGGAATCCATGAAATTGTCGAGCGAAAAACAAACCATCCCTTCGAAACAGTTGATGCGAATGATAAAAAGCCAGCAGTCCCTCCCGTGCTCACCATTGCCGATCACGGTGCAGGGAAATCATATTTAGGTTTTATTCTTTATGATTTGCTGATTAAAAACAAATGGGATCAAGCGGGAGGCTCCTTGCAAGCCCATGTTTACGGCATTGAGACGCGCGCAGATTTGGTTGGAGCTTCCCAGACCCTGGCGGGTAAGTTAGGGTTCGAGCGCATGACTTTTTTGAATATGAGTGTTGATCAGGCCATACACCAAAGCGGCTTACCCGCTCAAATCGATATCGTGACCGCGCTTCACGCCTGCGACAGCGCAACCGATGATGCTATTGCCTTTGGGTTAGAAAAAAGCGCCCGCTTCATGGCCTTGGTTCCTTGTTGTCAAGCGGAGATGGCAGGCGTGTTGAGGGGGTCTAAGGCGCTTGCTTTATCGCGCACCCCACTGGCTGAGTTGTGGAGGCATCCGCTACATACGCGGGAGTTTGGGAGTCAAATCACGAATGTACTTCGCTGCCTTTACTTGGAATCCCAGGGTTACAGTCTTACGGTGACCGAGTTGGTTGGGTGGGAGCACAGTATGAAAAATGAGATTATTTTGGCGCGATACACTGGGCAAAAGAAAAAAAGCGCTGCTGAGCGTTTGAAAGCGTTGGTGGTGGAGTTTGGTCTACAAAGTGCTGCGCACACGCGGTTTGCCAAAGTGTTTCATTAAAATGCGCGCTTATAACTAAGGGGACTAAGATTTGGCCCGATTACCCCGCTTGACCATCCCTTCGCAAGCTCACTACGTTTTATTGATGGGCCATGAGGGGACGCCGCTTTTTAGAGACCGCTTAGACTTTGAGCGGATGTTTAATTTCATTTATGAGCAAGCAGTGCGCGAGGATGTGTTGGTTCATGCCTACACTTTGCTAAGCTCACAGGTGCATTTGATTGTTACCCCAAGAACCGAGGACGGCCTGTCCAAAATGATGCAAGGCCTTGGGCGAAGTTATGTGCGCTACTTCAACAATCGCTACGACAGAACGGGGACTTTGTGGGGTGGACGTTACAAATCAAGCGTTGTCCAACCCGGGGAATGGTTACAAAAGTGTTTGATTTATATGGATTACTTGCCCTCCCGCTCAAATGCAACTCAAGTCCCGGGGGATTATGAGTGGAGTAGTCATCTGCATTACACGGGGCGGCGAAACGATGTTTTTCTCACTGCGCACGCAGATGTTTGGAATCTGGGTAATACCCCTTTTGCGCGTGAAGAACAGTACGAATTGTTGATTAGAAAAGGACTCTCAGGAGAAGAACTCCTGCATATTGAGCAGACTTTAAAAGGGGGGTGGATTCTTGGGGATGACACCTTTATTGAGCATCTTCAGCGCAGCACGCACCGAAGAGTAGCCAAAGCCAAGCCCGGTCGACCTTCCAAGGCCTCGATTGCACCAAGTAGTGGCACGTTGACGGACTAAATTCGGGTTGATCTGCTGAGTTAATTCTTTGTTATTATTTTGATGTGTCCCTGTTTTATTGGTTGATTTAAATGTTTTGTTTTTAATTAGTGTCTGACCCTAATTAAATATCTTGCATTTTGGTACCACTCCATTACACTCGTTTTCCCTATAAATACTTTCAGGAACCGCCATGGACCAGGTGAGCACTAACGATTTGAACTCAGCTGTTGATACGCACGTTGAAACTCAACCAATCCCCTCATCATTTACAAATGGTTTGTATGACCCTACGCAAGAGCACGACAGCTGCGGCGTCGGATTCGTGGCACATATCAAAGGCGAGAAAAGTCACGCCATAGTTAAACAAGCGCTACAAATTTTGGAGAATTTGGATCACCGCGGAGCCGTTGGTGCAGACAAGTTAATGGGTGACGGCGCAGGCATTTTGATCCAAATGCCCGACGCGCTTTACCGTGAAGAGATGGCTCTCAAAGGTGTGGTGTTACCACCCGTTGGTGAGTACGGTGTAGGCATGGTTTTTTTGCCTAAAGAAAATGCTTCACTTTTGGCCTGTGAGCAAGAGCTTGAGCGTGCGATTAAAGCCGAGGGTCAAGTCGTCTTAGGTTGGAGAGATGTGCCTGTCAATGTGAAGATGCCCATGTCTCCGACGGTAAAAGAAAAAGAGCCACTCATTCGCCAGGTATTCATCGGAAGAGGACAAGACGTCATCGTTCAAGATGCGCTTGAGAGAAAACTCTATGTGATTCGTAAAACTGCAAGCGCCGCTATTCAGGATCTGAATTTAAAACACGGCAAAGAGTATTACGTCGCAAGTATGTCTACTCGCACAGTGATCTACAAAGGTCTATTGCTTGCGGATCAAGTGGGTTCTTACTATATGGATCTAACAGATGCGCGCTGTGTGTCCGCCTTAGGACTTGTACATCAGCGCTTCTCAACAAATACATTCCCTGAGTGGCCCCTTGCTCACCCGTATCGCTATGTGGCGCACAACGGGGAGATCAATACCGTAAAAGGAAACTACAACTGGATGAAGGCAAGGGAAGGCGTCATGGCCTCTCCAGTACTTGGAACAGATCTTAAAAAGCTCTACCCCATCAGCTTTGCCGGTCAATCGGATACGGCAACTTTTGACAATTGTTTGGAGCTGCTGACCATGGCAGGTTACCCAATCAGTCAAGCAATGATGATGATGATCCCAGAGCCCTGGGAGCAGCACGCTAACATGGACCAAAGAAGGCGCGCGTTTTACGAATATCACGCTGCAATGATGGAGCCTTGGGACGGCCCAGCATCTATTGTGTTCACAGACGGCAGACAAATCGGGGCAACACTTGACCGAAATGGCCTGCGTCCCTCACGCTACTGCATCACAAATGATGACCTCGTTATCATGGCCTCCGAGTCCGGCGTGCTCCCTATTCCAGAGAACAAAATCGTCAGAAAATGGCGTCTTCAACCCGGCAAAATGTTCTTGATCGATCTTGAGCAAGGTCGCATGATTGACGATGAAGAAATCAAATCATCGCTTGCAAACACAAAGCCTTACAAGCAGTGGATTGAAAATTTAAGAATTAAACTCGACGATGTAACGCAGGTTTCGTTAAGCGAAAAAGCAGCTAAGCATGTGGGCGAGTCAAACGTATCCGCTGCAGCTGCTGCATTTGAAGCGGTAGCGAAAGTTGACGCTAATTTACTGGATTACCAACAAGCGTTTGGGTACTCCCAAGAAGATATCAAATTCTTACTTGCTCCGATGGCTATCAACGGAGAGGAGGGGATCGGCTCAATGGGTAACGACAGCCCGTTGGCCGTGTTGTCAGATAAGAATAAACAACTCTACAGCTACTTTAAGCAACTCTTTGCTCAGGTGACGAACCCACCCATTGATCCCATACGTGAGGCGATCGTGATGTCACTTGTCTCCTTTGTTGGGCCAAAACCTAACTTACTGGATATCAATCAGATCAACCCGCCAATGCGACTTGAAGTGTCCCAGCCCATCCTTGACGCTCAGGACATGGCCAAGTTGTTGGATATTGAATCCGTGACAAAGGGCAAGTTTAAAAGCGCAGTGATAGACATCACCTACCCAGTGAGCTGGGGCAGTGAGGGCGTCGAGGCGAAACTCGCCTCCCTTTGCGCAGAGGCAGTAGACGCTATCAAGAGTGATAAAAATATCTTGATCTTGTCTGATAAATCTGTGAGCAGCACCCAAGTCGCAATTCCAGCTGTTTTGGCTTTGTCCGCTATTCACCAACATTTGGTTAAAGAAGGCTTGAGAACTTCTGCGGGCTTGGTTGTGGAGACGGGAAGTGCAAGGGAGGTTCATCACTTTGCTGTTTTAGCTGGCTACGGGGCCGAGGCCATTCATCCCTACCTCGCGATCAAAACCATTGAGCGACTGCATGATAAATTGCCAGCTGATTTGTCACCCGAGAAAGCTGTCTACAACTACATCAAAGCAATCGGCAAGGGGATCTCTAAGATCATGTCCAAAATGGGCGTGTCAACTTACATGAGCTACTGCGGCTCTCAACTCTTTGAGGCGATTGGAATTAATACGGATACGGTTGAAAAATACTTCACAGGTACTGCCAGTCGTGTTCAAGGTATTGGGGTGTTTGAAATAGCTGAAGAAGCGATCAAGATGCACAAGAGCGCATTTGGTGAGGATCCTGTGCTTGCAAATATGTTGGAAGTAGGCGGTGAATATGCCTGGCGCGTGAGGGGTGAGGAGCATATGTGGACGCCTGATGCGATTGCTAAGTTGCAGCACAGCACTCGAGCCAATAACTGGTCTACTTACAAAGAGTACGCGCAAATCATCAACGATCAAAGCCGTAGGCATTTAACTTTGCGGGGTCTGTTTGAATTCAAAATAGATCCTTCAAAGGCGATCTCCATCGATAAAGTGGAGCCAGCTTCTGAGATCGTCAAAAGATTTGCAACAGGTGCGATGAGTTTGGGCTCCATATCCACTGAAGCGCACTCAACGCTAGCGGTTGCGATGAACCGAATTGGAGGTAAAAGCAACACCGGAGAGGGAGGGGAAGATCCAGCACGATACCGCAACGAACTAAAAGGTATTCCCATCAAGAAGGGCGATACGCTTAAGAGCGTAGTGGGAGAGGCTCAAATTGAGGTTGATTTACCATTGAACGCGGGTGACAGTTTGAGATCAAAAATCAAACAAGTCGCCTCAGGTCGATTTGGCGTAACAGCGGAATATCTCTCTTCAGCAGATCAAATTCAGATCAAAATGGCGCAAGGCGCCAAACCCGGAGAGGGTGGACAGTTGCCTGGGGGTAAGGTCTCTGAATACATTGGCTTTCTAAGATATTCAGTGCCGGGTGTTGGACTCATTTCGCCGCCTCCTCATCACGACATTTACTCGATCGAGGATTTGGCACAGTTGATCCACGATTTAAAGAGCGTGGCTCCCCACGCATCGATAAGCGTGAAGTTGGTCTCTGAAGTAGGAGTAGGCACCATTGCCGCAGGTGTTGCCAAATGTAAGGCGGACCATGTGGTGATCGCAGGTCACGACGGCGGTACAGGCGCCTCTCCTTGGTCTTCTATCAAACACTGTGGAAGTCCGTGGGAGATTGGTCTTGCCGAGACACAACAGACTTTGGTGCTGAATGGACTTAGAAGCCGCATTCGCGTTCAAGCTGATGGTCAGATGAAGACAGGGCGCGATGTCGCAATTGCAGCTTTAATGGGCGCAGATGAGTTTGGATTTGCAACCGCACCTTTGGTGGTCGAGGGTTGCATCATGATGCGTAAGTGTCATTTAAACACCTGTCCAGTCGGTGTGGCAACACAAGACCCAGTGTTGCGTCAAAAGTTCTCTGGTAAACCCGAGCATGTTGTCAACTACTTCTTCTTCATCGCAGAAGAGGTAAGACAAATCATGGCGCAGTTGGGTGTTGCAAAATTTGACGACCTGATTGGGCGTGTGGATCTTTTAGATACCCGCTCAGGCATTGAGCACTGGAAGGCAAAGGGACTCGACTTTAGCCGAATCTTCGCCCAGCCCAACGTTCCCTCCAGCGTGGCTAAGTTCCACACAGAGTTACAGGATCATGGGCTGGAGAAATCCCTTGATGTGCGACTCATCGAGAAGTCCAAAGCTGCGATTGAGCGCGGGGAGAAAGTGCAGTTCATTGAAGTTGCAAGAAACGTGAACCGCTCAGTGGGTGCGATGCTCTCAGGTGCATTGACCAAAGTCAGGCCAGAGGGGCTAGCGGACGACACCCTTCACATTCAGTTAGAGGGAACTGGGGGGCAATCATTTGGTGCATTCCTTGCAAAAGGGATTACGCTTTATTTGATTGGCGACGCAAACGACTACACCGGCAAAGGACTCTCAGGGGGTCGAATTGTTGTCAGACCAAGCATTGATTTCAGGGGCAATCCAATCGAGAACACCATTGTGGGTAACACAGTGCTATACGGTGCAACCAGTGGTGAGGCCTTCTTTAGTGGTGTTGCGGGCGAGCGTTTTGCAGTTCGCTTGTCGGGTGCTAAAGCCGTTGTTGAGGGCACTGGAGACCACGGATGTGAATACATGACGGGTGGTACCGTGGTCGTTCTAGGACGAACAGGGCGCAATTTTGCGGCCGGTATGAGCGGAGGTATTGCTTACGTATTTGATGAAGACGAGGCCTTCTCCGAGCGGTGCAATTTGTCAATGGTTAGTTTGGATAAAGTACTCAGCACGGCGGAGCAAACTAAATCGCAGGCTCAAGGGCTATGGCATATGGGGCAGACTGATGAAGCACAGCTCAAACAAATGCTGGAGTCACATCATAAATGGACCGGTTCTAAACGCGCTAGAGAATTGCTTGATGACTGGCAAAACGCTTTGAAGAAGTTCGTCAAAGTATTTCCCAATGAGTACAAGCGGGCACTGGGGGAGATGCAGACGGTTAAAACGACTGTCGCCAGCGCTGCGCCTAAGGCAAAGAAAGCCGTTGCAGCCAAGTAAAGATTAAATGACAAAGTGAGCCTTAAAAACTCAAAAGAATTAGTCAAGTTTTAAAAAGTTAGCATTAATTTAGTGGCTCTTACAGTCAAGAGTCCAATCAGAGGAATACAAGATGGGAAAAGTTACTGGATTTATGGAGTTTGAGCGAGTTGAAGAGGATTACTTGCCTGTTGCTCAAAGGGTTAAAAACTACAAAGAATTTGTATTAACTCTGGACAACGACGCTGCGAAAATTCAAAGCGCGCGTTGCATGGACTGTGGCACACCGTTTTGTAACAGCGGCTGCCCAGTCAACAACATCATCCCCGACTTCAATGATTTGGTTTACCAAGGGGACTGGAAGAATGCAATTGAGGTACTTCACTCAACCAATAACTTCCCCGAGTTCACCGGCCGTATCTGCCCCGCACCGTGTGAGGCTGCGTGTACGCTCAACGTCAATGATGATGCGGTTGGTATCAAATCCATCGAGCACGCGATTATTGATAAAGCCTGGACTGAAGGATGGGTGAAGCCCCAGTTGGCTAAGCACAAAAGCGGTAAACGAATCGCCGTTGTTGGTTCAGGGCCGGCGGGCTTGGCCGCGGCGCAGCAACTTGCCAGAGCCGGTCATTTGGTTACGGTTTTTGAAAAAAATGACCGAGTAGGTGGACTACTTCGCTACGGTATTCCTGACTTTAAGATGGAGAAAACACACATTGACCGCCGCGTAGAGCAAATGAAACAAGAGGGCGTAGAGTTCAAGACCTCAGTGCTCGTGGCCAACATCGATGCAAGTGTGAAATTGACCAACTGGTCTAAAGAGAAAGTGGACACTAAAACTTTGCTGAAGGATTATGACGCCGTTTTATTGACGGGCGGCTCTGAGCAGTCCAGGGATCTACCCGTTCCAGGGCGCGATTTGCAGGGGGTGCATTTTGCGATGGAATTTTTACCGCAGCAAAACAAAGTTAACTCTGGCGACAAACTCAAAGATCAATTGCGCGCAGACGGCAAGCATGTGATTGTGATCGGAGGGGGAGATACGGGAAGCGATTGTGTGGGGACCAGCAACCGGCATGGGGCGTTGAGTGTGACCCAGTTTGAGGTGATGCCAGAGCCTCCTGTGACTGAGAATAAGCCGTTGGTTTGGCCTTATTGGCCCATGAAGCTCAGAACCAGCTCAAGTCACGAAGAGGGTTGTGAGCGTGTATTTGCAATTTCCACCAAAGAGTTCATTGGTAAGGACGGCAAAGTCACGGGTCTGAAAACAGTACATGTCGAGATGAAGGACGGTAAATTGAGCGAAATTGCGGGCACTGAGGAGGTACACCCCGCAGATATGGTTTTATTAGCCATGGGGTTCACCAACCCAGTAGCCAGTATTTTGGACGCCTTTGGCGTAGACAAAGATGCGAGGGGCAATATCAAAGCCTCTACTGAGGGCGAGCAGGCCTACATGACCAACGTGCCTAAGGTCTTTGCTGCAGGTGATATGCGCCGCGGTCAGTCCCTGGTGGTTTGGGCTATACGAGAGGGCCGTCAGGCAGCTCGGGCAGTAGATGAGTTTTTGATGGGTAAATCAGACTTGCCTCGGTGATAAATGCACCCTGCCGCTGCCGCTCTAATAATTTAGGGGCAGCAGCAGGATTCAGCCCTTCTTTAAAGGTCTTTTGTTTGTGACATATTAAACACAGAGAAAGCCTTAAAATAGCGAATACTTGTTAACCCTAGGCCACTCGCTATTCTTAGCGTTTTGAAGGGGTATGTTTTATGACCCCCAATTTTTACGACCCACCAGCGCCGCTTATCGAGATCAAGGATCTGAGTTTTGGATATTCAGAGCGATTGATTCTGGATGGCATTAATTTGGTTATTCCAAAAGGTCAAGTCACAGCCATTATGGGAGCCTCCGGCGGGGGAAAGACAACTATTTTGCGCCTTATTGGTGGGCAATACAAGGCTCAGTCAGGAAGTATTGTTTTTGACGGACAAGATGTTGGACAACTTAGCAATCCAGATTTAATGGCAGTTCGCAGAAGAATGGGAATGCTGTTTCAATTTGGAGCTTTGTTTACCGACTTAAATGTTTATGACAACGTCGCATTCCCACTGCGGGAAATCACCAAATTGTCTGAGTCCATGATTCAAGATGTTGTTTTGATGAAGCTTGATGCAGTTGGGCTCAGAGGTGCGAAGGATTTGATGCCCAGTGAGATCTCGGGTGGAATGGCCAGGCGCGTGGCCTTGGCACGTGCAATAGCTCTGGATCCAGAGCTTGTGATGTACGACGAACCCTTTGCAGGTCTGGACCCCATCTCTTTGGGCACAGCGGCTCGCTTAATCAGAAGACTAAACGACGCGATTGGACTTACCAGTATCGTTGTATCGCATGATTTGGATGAAACATTTCAAATAGCAGACCAAGTAATCGTGCTTGCCAATGGGCGGGTAGTGGCGCAGGGTACGCCCGACCAAGTCAGGAGAAGTACGGATCCTTTGGTGCACCAATTCGTTACTGCTGCCCCCGACGGTCCGGTTAGATTTCATTACCCAGCGCCTTCTTTTGCAGAAGATTTGGGTTTGCCAGTGAGTGCGCCCAAACCCCAGTCTGAAGCTGAGCTTGGGTCCCAAACTGAGCCCCAGCAGAGTACTCTTGGGGAGAATTCATGATCGCATTTTTAAGCAAAATTGGCGCTTTTGTTCGGCTCTTTTTGGCGGCACTAGGTCTAGCTTACAGACTCTTTGTGGAGCTGACTCGTCTCTTTAAGCCCACCATGCGTCGGTTCAGGCTGGTAAGTGAGCAGATGCATTTTTTGGGCAACTATTCACTTGCGATCATATCCGTCTCAGGTTTATTTGTTGGCTTTGTTCTTGGGCTTCAAGGGTATTACACCTTGCAGAAGTACGGCTCCGAGTCAGCGCTAGGATTATTGGTTGCGCTTAGTTTAGTGCGTGAGCTCGGACCCGTGGTCTGCGCCCTGCTTTTTGCAGGGCGGGCGGGTACATCCCTTACTGCAGAGATCGGACTTATGAAAGCGGGGGAGCAACTCAGCGCCATGGAGATGATGGGGATTGATCCTGTTGGGCGTATTTTGGCGCCGCGCTTTTGGGCGGGTATTTTTACGATGCCAATATTGGCGGCCGTTTTTAGTGCGATGGGTATCGTTGGTGGCTGGATCGTCGGTGTTGTGATGATTGGGATCGATGCGGGCTCATTTTGGGGGCAGATGCAAGGCGGTGTTGATGTCTTTAAGGATGTTTTAAACGGTGTTTTAAAGAGTGTGATTTTTGGCGTGACGGTGACTTTCGTGGCTTTGTATCAAGGCTTTGAAGCTCAGCCAACGCCAGAGGGCGTTTCTCGCGCAACCACGAGTACGGTTGTGGTTGCATCACTTCTTGTGTTGGGTTTGGACTTTATGCTGACCGCATTAATGTTTAGTTTGTGATTTTCAAGTTTGTAATTTAAGGGGTACTTCATGCAGCGATCAAAGAGCGATGTATGGGTTGGGTTGTTGGTGGTCTTGGGTGCTATTGCGTTTTTGTTTTTGGCGCTTCAGTCGGCTAATTTGTTATCGCTAAATTGGCATACCACCTACAATTTATCTGCGCGGTTTGATAACATTGGTGGATTAAAAAGACAAGCCGCCGTCAAAAGTGCTGGGGTCGTTGTTGGCCGAGTCAAGGATATTAATTTTGACGATTCGCACTTCCAAGCTTCAGTTAGTTTGGCCATGGATTCGCGGTTTCAATTCCCAAAGGACAGTTCACTGAAAATTTTGACGAGTGGGCTCCTGGGGGAGCAGTACATTGGGATTGAGGCAGGATCTGACGCTAAAAACTTGGAGGCGGGTGACACAGTAGCTTCGACCCAATCGGCGATCGTTTTGGAGAACCTAATTAGCCAGTTTTTGTATAACAAGGCAGCTGATTCTCCAGCCGGTGGAGCCTCGCGGTGAGAGGGGCAGTCTTGTTCAGTTTGTCTAGCTCTTCCGGCTTAACTCGCTTTGTCTTGGTTGTGGGTGCGCTTCTCCTAGGGGGTTGCGCAACCTCCATGGACGCGAATCCTAAAGATCCGTGGGAGCCCATGAACCGCAAGGTATTTGCGCTCAACGACTCGGTTGATCAAGCTGTGGTTCGCCCTGTTGCCGTTGCCTACAAAGACTACACCCCAGTACTGGCGCAAAAGGGGATCAATAATTTCTTTGGAAATTTGCGAGATGTATGGAGCACAGTAAACAGTGCGTTTCAACTAAAGGTGGGCGAAACGGCTGAGTTGGCTGGGCGTGTGTTGGTAAATACAACGGTCGGTGTGGTGGGTTTGTTTGATGTTGCAACACCGATGAACCTGAATAAGCACAGGGAAGATTTTGGAAAAACACTAGGCTATTGGGGAGTGCCAAGCGGACCCTATCTGGTAATGCCTTTCTTTGGCCCTTCAACGCTTCGAGATGCTTCTGGTTTTGTGGTTGATGTGAAGCTCAATCCAACTTATCGTGACATCAAAAACGTTCGTGTTCGAAACTCACTTTATGTGATCAATGCTGTGGACGTTAGGAAGGGCTTGTTGGGAGTGGAGGATAATCTTAACTCTATTGCGCTTGATAGGTACTCGTTTATCAGAGACGCTTACTTGCAAAGAAGGCTTTATGAAATTTACGACGGAAATCCACCGGATACAGATGATGCAGATGATTCCGGCGAAGGTAACTAAAAATGACAATTGCTAACTACTCGAACTTTTACAAAAGGTCCTTTTGTACAGCACTGTTTTGTGCGCTGATGGGTTCTTTGATGCTTGGTACCTGTGTCAGCGCAACCGCAGCTGATGAGGCGCCTGATGCATTTATCAAGAGGCTCTCAGTTGAGCTTCAAGATGTTGTTAAAAACGATCCCGCCTTAAAGTCTGGTGATCTGCAAAGGACGAGCGCTGTGGTTGATACGCGTATCATGCCGCATTTGAACTTTGTTCGTATGACCTCTTCCGCTGTCGGGCCAGCTTGGAGAACAGCGACTCCCGAGCAGCAAACCAAATTGGCCAATGAATTTAAAACTTTGTTGATTAGAACTTACGCGGGCGCTTTATCTCAGGTTACGGATATCACTATCAATGTGAAGCCGCTACGCGGATCACCAGATGACAATGAGGTTTTGGTCCGCTCGGAGATTAAAGGTAAGGGCGAGCCAATCGAGCTTGATTACAGGCTTGAGAAAACGCCTGGTAACGGATCAGGTTGGAAGATATACAACCTAAACGTGCTAGGAGTTTGGTTGGTTGAGACCTACAGAAGCCAGTTCTCCCAAGAGATCAATGCAAAAGGTATCGATGGACTCATCGCTACTCTTGTTGAACGCAATAAAGCAAATTCTAAAAAGTGACCACCTTCAGGCTACCCCCTTCACTCACGCATCTGAATGCGGATGCGCTCGCGCGTGAGTACTTAACGGTCATGCGCGCGGATACTGGACCCATTACATTGATTGATGCGAGTGAGTTGGTGCAGTTTGATTCTTGTGCGTTATCGTTGCTGTTGACTTTGGTGCGAAATATGAAAGAACGAAACGGGGTGCTTCAAATCTCTGGCTTGCCCGAGCGCGCAAAAGCGCTTGCCCGTGTTTACGGCGTTGCCGAACTTTTGCCCACTTTAGCTGCGGTCTAGTGCTTTAGTGCTCATTTGAGATGCGTTTTGGGCGCAATAAGGATTGCCACTTTTATTCGTTTTCTCTGTATTTTCTGCGTGTGCGTTCAAGCTTCGAATTTTCAAATGTTTTTCTGCAAATCATAAAAACTAAATGCCTGCTATTTCATTTCAGTCCGTTACCAAGACATTTCAAACTGCCAAAGGCTCACTAACCGCTTTAGATGGGGTGAGCTTTGATATTGAGGAGGGCGAATTCTTTGGTCTCCTGGGTCCCAACGGGGCTGGCAAAACAACATTGATTAGCATTCTTGCTGGCCTTGCAAAGGCCACAAGCGGTTCGATCAAGGTGAGTGGATTGGATGTACAACACGAACCTCTTAAGACGCGCAAACTTTTGGGTATCGTTCCCCAGGAGTTGGTCTTTGATCCGTTCTTTACCGTCAAAGAGGCCTTAAAGTTCCAATCGGGTTACTTTGGTGTTTCCAAAAACGACGATTGGATTGAAGAGCTTTTGGTGAGTTTGGGGTTGGCTGACAAGGCCAACAGCAATATGAGACAACTCTCGGGGGGGATGAAACGTCGTGTGCTGGTGGCTCAGGCTCTTGTTCATAAGCCTCCTGTGATTGTGCTCGATGAGCCTACTGCGGGTGTGGATGTGGAGTTGCGTCAAACGCTTTGGCAGTTCATCGACCGCTTGAATAAGCAAGGGCACACAGTTCTTTTGACGACCCACTATTTGGAGGAGGCGGAGGCGCTTTGCCAAAGAATTGCGATGCTCAAGACGGGGCGCGTTGTTGCGCTTGACAAAACCAGTGAACTCCTTAAAGCGGCCTCAAGCAATGTGCTGCGCTTTAAGCTTGACGCAGCGTTACCCGAGGCGCTTGCCAAATTGGCTCGTGTGACGGGGCGCATTGTGCAACTTCCGGCTCACAACGCAGAGCAAATTGAGGGCTATCTCTCCAGCATTCGACTTGCGGGTTTGACTGCGGAGGATGTTGAAATTCGTAAGGCCGACCTAGAGGATGTGTTTATTGAGGTAATGGGGGAGGCATCATGATGGGATGGCAAGCACTCTTTTATAAAGAAATACTTAGATTTTGGAAGGTTAGTTTTCAAACAGTTGCTGCTCCTGTGCTCACCTCTCTTTTATATTTGCTGATCTTTGGGCATGTGATGGCGGACCGGGTGAAGGTCTATGACACGGTGAGTTACTCAGCCTTTTTGGTGCCCGGGCTTGTGATGATGAGTGTTTTGCAAAATGCATTTGCAAACAGCTCATCATCTTTAATTCAAAGCAAAATCATGGGGAACCTGGTTTTCATACTACTAGCCCCTCTTAATCATTGGAGTTGGTTTGTGGCCTATGTCGGCTCCTCGATGGTGCGAGGATTGGTTGTTGGATTGGGCGTTTTAAGCGTTACTTTGTTTTTCACCGACATCACTGCCGCAGCACCGCTTTGGATCTTGGTTTTCGCTTTGCTGGGTGCGGCAATGCTTGGCGCGCTTGGTCTCATTGCAGGGATATGGTCTGAGAAGTTTGATCAAATGGCGGCGTTCCAAAATTTTGTGATCATGCCAATGACGTTTTTGAGTGGTGTGTTCTACTCGATTCATTCGCTTCCGCCTTTTTGGCAAACGCTCAGCCATTTGAATCCGTTCTTTTATATGATTGACGGTTTTAGATTCGGCTTCTTCGGTGTA
Organism: uncultured Burkholderiales bacterium; assembly: GCA_903949285.1. GTDB lineage: Bacteria > Pseudomonadota > Gammaproteobacteria > Burkholderiales > Burkholderiaceae_C > Limnohabitans. Next base: position 32,200 of record CAJAYT010000084.1, on the reverse strand, counting down.
AGCGATGTGTCTCCTTGGTTGAGTCTGGGTTTGGTGTCAAGTGCTTTGGTGGTGGTCTCAGGCGTTGCGCTTTCGATGCTCAAGAGCGGTTACAAAATTCGCGGTTAAATTTGGAGTATTTTCATGACGGGTCAAGAAGTAGAAGACATCATCAAGGCGCAACTCGATTGTGATTTCATTCAAATAACCGGGGACGGAAGACACTGGTTTGGTGTGATTGTCTCTAATTTATTTGAGGGTGTAAGACCTCTGCAAAGGCATCAAAAGGTTTACGCCTGTTTGGGAAACAAAATGCACAACGATGAAATTCATGCGCTATCGATGAAGACCTTTACCCCTGCGGAGTGGGCGGTACAGGATCAAAAGCAGTTGTTAAATTAAATTTGATCTATGGATAAGTTACTCATTCGCGGCGGTAGGACTTTAAACGGAGAGGTGAGCATTGCGGGAGCAAAGAATGCTGCTTTGCCCGAGATTTGCGCCGCACTGCTAAGTGCTGAGCCCCTTACTTTGCTCAACGTTCCTTCGCTTAAAGATGTGAGCACCATGTTGAAGCTTTTGCGCAACATGGGTGTTAAAGCCGATTTACAGGGGGACGGAGAGCTTGTGTTGAATGCGGGTGAGATCACCACTCCCGAGGCACCTTATGAGCTGGTTAAAACTATGCGCGCATCTGTTTTAGCGCTCGGTCCTCTTTTGGCACGTTGTGGGCATGCGAAGGTTTCTTTGCCAGGTGGGTGTGCAATTGGCTCTCGCCCTGTGGATCAGCATTTAAAAGGTTTGCAGGCAATGGGTGCGCAAATCTCTGTTGAGCATGGATACATGATTGCTGGCTTAGCTCCAGGCCTTGAAAAGTTGCACGGTGCACGTATAGCGACAGACATGGTGACTGTGACCGGAACTGAGAATTTCATGATGGCCGCAGCCTTGGCGAAAGGAGAGACTCTTCTAGAGAACGCCGCACAAGAGCCAGAAATCACGGATCTGGCAGAGCTTTTAATTGCAATGGGTGCCAAAATAGAAGGGCACGGTACCAGTCAAATTCATATTCAAGGCGTTGACTCTTTGAAAGGTGCAACGCACAAAGTAGTCTCAGATAGGATTGAGGCGGGGACTTTTTTATGCGCCGTTGCAGCCACTGGAGGGGACGTTTTTTTAAAGCATGCAAGAGCAGAGCACTTGGGTGCGGTGATTGATAAGTTAAGGGATGCAGGGGTAAGTGTCCAGAGTACGGCTGATGGCATTCGGGTGAAGAGTCCTGGGCCGGCTTATGAGCATTTGCGTGCACAAACCTTTAGGACAACCGAGTACCCAGGCTTTCCAACCGACATGCAAGCGCAGTTTATGGTGCTTAATGCGGTCTCACAGGGGTCTAGCCATGTGACTGAGACTATTTTTGAGAACCGTTTCATGCACGTTAACGAACTACTGCGCCTAGGCGCAAAAATTCAAATTGACGGCAAAGTATCCATGGTTGAAGGTGTACCACTGTTGTCAGGGGCAACCGTTATGGCAACAGACTTGAGGGCTTCTGCTAGTTTGGTCATTGCGGGGTTGATGGCGAGTGGGGAAACTTTGGTAGACAGGATTTACCATCTTGACCGAGGCTATGACCGCATGGAAGTTAAGTTACGCAGTTTGGGCGCAGATATAGAGCGCGTGCAGTAGAAATTTTTATGAATACAACTAATAAGACATTGAGTGCAGGTTCTGGGGGCTTTGCAGGCGAGCCCAAGATCACCTCGCCCATCACCTTGGCATTGTCAAAGGGCAGAATTTTTGACGAAACCTTGCCCCTTCTTAAGGCGGCAGGTTTGGAGGTTTTAGAAAATCCTGAGGATTCCAGAAAGTTAATTCTTCCAACCAACCAACCCTTGGTGCGTGTTGTTTTGGTCAGGGCCTCAGATGTGCCGACTTATGTGGAGTACGGGGGCGCGGATCTGGGTGTAACGGGCCTAGATACATTGATTGAGCACGGGGGTTCTGGGCTTTATCAACCCCTTGATTTGCAAATTGCAAAATGCAGAATGTCCGTCGCAGTGCGCGAGGGATTTGATTATTCGGGTGTCGTCAAGCAAGGATCTCGCTTGAAGGTCGCAACCAAATATATGACGATTGCGCGGGAGTTCTTTGCACAAAAGGGCGTACACGTTGATTTGGTAAAACTCTACGGAAGCATGGAGTTGGCGCCGCTCACGGGACTTGCGGACGCGATAGTGGACTTGGTCTCAAGCGGCAACACCCTCAAAGCCAATCACCTGATAGAAGTTGAGCAAATCATGCTTATCAGTTCAAGGCTCGTGATCAATCAAGCTGCACTGAAGCTCAAGCAATCTTCCATTAAGTTTTTATTAGATGCCTTTGCACATGCAGTGCATGAGAAAGTTGAAGGTAAAGCATCATGAATAGTGATATTGCCTTGCAAACGACTGCCCCGATCAGTGCTCGCCCTTTAAGGCTTAACACGCAAAGTGCAGACTTTGAGCAGGCCTTTGTTAAACGGTTGCACTGGTCAGCCTCAACAGATCAAGCCATTGAGGAGCGTGTCGCGGGCATTTTGTCCGATGTTCAGTCCAGGGGCGATGTTGCGGTGCTCGAGTACACGCACACGTTTGACCGTTTGAGTGCAAAAAGTGTTGCTGAGCTATGTATCGCCCCTGAGCTTTTAAAGCAGGCTTTTGATGCAATACCCGCAAGTCAACGTGAGGCACTTCAACAGGCTGAGAGCCGAGTTAGAACTTACCATCAGGCGCAGAAAAAAGCCAGCGGCGAGAGTTGGAGCTACACGGACGAGCAAGGTAATTTGCTCGGACAAAAGGTAACGCCCCTACATAGAGTGGGTATTTATGTGCCAGGGGGTTTAGCTGCTTATCCCTCGAGTGTTTTAATGAACGCAGTGCCCGCGCATGTTGCCGGTGTAGGCGAGATCATCATGGTTGTGCCCACCCCCGGGGGTGCGAGGAATCAGTTGGTACTGGCGGCGGCCTATGTGGCCGGCGTGAGCAAAGTATTTACCATTGGCGGCGCGCAGGCTGTGGGCGCATTGGCTTACGGGACTCAGACTATCCCGTGCGTGGACAAAATTACCGGTCCAGGTAACGCTTATGTTGCTGCTGCCAAGCGACGTGTTTTTGGTAAAGTGGGTATCGACATGATTGCCGGTCCAAGTGAAATACTGGTGATCGCAGATGGCTCTACGCCCGCAGAGTGGGTTGCGATGGATCTGTTTTCTCAGGCCGAGCATGATGAGTTGGCGCAAAGTATTTTGCTTTGTCCTGACCCTGCTTACATTGATCTCGTTCAAGATGCGATCGATAGACTCTTGCCACAAATGCAAAGAAGCGAAATCATCGCCAAGTCTTTGAACGGTCGCGGAGCACTTATTCAAACGGCAAGTATGGAGGAGGCCTGTGCGATCAGCAACCGTATCGCGCCCGAGCATTTGGAGATATCCAGCCGAGATCCTCAAAAATGGGAGCCACACCTGATTCACGCAGGCGCAATTTTCATGGGAGCCTACACGAGTGAATCTCTAGGGGATTACTGCGCTGGACCCAACCATGTATTGCCAACATCTGGTACGGCGAGATTTAGTTCACCCTTGGGTGTTTACGATTTTCAAAAGCGCAGCAGTTTGATACAAGTCAGTCACGCCGGTGCTCAGCACTTGGGGGGTATTGCCTCCGTCTTGGCCCGAGGTGAGGGCTTGCAGGCGCACGCAACGGCCGCTGAGATGCGTTTGGATTCCTTCAGCCCTGAGGGCAACTCGGCTAAGCCAGGAGCTCAAAAGTGAAGGACCTGCAAGCTAACCCCAACCAGCAGAGCAACACAAACAGCTCTGACCTGCGCTTTATTCGTGAAGACGTTAAAAAGATGCATGCCTATGTTGTCCAAGATGCACAGGGCATGTTAAAGCTAGATGCAATGGAAAATCCGTTTTCCCTCCCTCCTCAGCTAGGGGCGGAGTTGGGGGCGAGGTTGGCAAGTGTTGCCGTTAATCGGTATCCGGGCTCCCAGGTCCAATTGCTTAAAGTAGCTTTGGCGGATTACGCCGGGTTGCCCAAGGGTTACGGGTTGGTGTTGGGAAATGGCTCGGATGAGTTGATTTCGTTGCTGAGTCTAGCGTGTGCTCAAGGAGCTAAGGCCACTAACACCGTTTTAGCGCCTGAGCCTGGTTTTGTGATGTACGCTGTGAGCGCTCAATTGCAAGGGTTGAAGTATGTGGGGGTTCCACTGCTTGCTGATTTTGAGCTCGATGAGGTTGCAATGCTAAAGGCTGTCGATGAGCACATGCCTGCACTGGTGTACCTTGCGTACCCGAACAACCCTAGTGCAAATCTTTGGAGTAAGGAGATTATCAGTCGCATTATTGAGCGAGTCAGTGCTTACGGCGGCTGGGTTGTGGTGGATGAGGCATATCAACCGTTTTCAACTCACTCCTGGTTAGATGAGATTCGTAGCGCACCCGAAGCACATCGACAAGTACTTCTCATGCGCACTCTGTCTAAATTTGGTTTGGCAGGAGTTCGTATTGGCTACTTGATGGGCCCAAGCGCTGTGGTGGATGAGGTTGAGAAAATCAGACCTCCCTATAACATCAGTGTTTTGAATGCCGAATGTGCATTGTTTGCGCTTGAGCATGAAAGCGTATTCGGCGAACAAGCACGAATCATTTGCGAGGAGCGGGAGAAAATGATCAGGCACCTATCGCGGTTAAAAGGAGTGAAGCCTTTTAAGAGTGAGGGAAATATGGTGCTAGTTCGCTTTGTTCAAAATCAAATCGATTCGCCATTAAAACGCGCTCCTGCGGCAACTGGTGTTTCAGACGCTGGGGGCGATAATAGCTTCGCAACCAAAATCTTCGAGGGTTTGAAGAGTCGACGTATTTTGGTGAAAAATGTTTCTAAAATGCATCCCTTATTGATGGGGTGCTTGCGCTTCACTGTTGGTACTCCAGAGGAAAATACACAACTCTTGAGCGCATTAGATGAGTTATGTGTTGATCATTCCTAAACATTTATAAAGTCCATAATTTAAATGCAGCCAAGAAAAGCAGAAGTCACGCGGAACACTCGTGAAACACAAATCACCGTCAAACTCAATATTGACGGAACCGGGCAATCTAAGCTAGACACAGGCATTGGTTTTTTTGACCACATGCTGGATCAAATTGCGCGTCACGGCATGATTGATTTGGAGGTGGTTGCCAAGGGTGACTTGCATATTGATGGACACCATACGGTCGAGGATGTGGGTATAACGATTGGTCAGGCTTTGGCGCAAGCGGTTGGTGATAAGACGGGTATTCGCCGCTACGGCCACGCCTACGTTCCTTTGGATGAGGCGCTATCGCGTGTTGTTGTCGATTTTTCTGGTCGACCTGGAATTGAGATGCATGTGCCGTTCAAGAGTGGCGCAATCGGCTTGTTTGATACGCAATTGGCGTTTGAGTTTTTTCAGGGCTTTGTCAACCATGCCTTCGTAACCTTGCATATTGATAATTTACGCGGCGAGAACTCTCACCACCAAGCAGAGACTGTATTCAAGGCATTTGGGCGAGCCATCAGAATGGCGATTGAGTTAGATCCGCGCAGCGCTGGAGTTATCCCCTCCACAAAGGGCGTGCTGTGAACTTCGTCGTCACAGCATTCACGCTTGGATCGCAATTCATATGACTGAACTTGTTGCTGTTGTTGATTACGGAATGGGCAATCTGCGCTCAGTCTCTCAAGCCGTTATGAAGGCGGCACAGGGGAGTGGGACACAGGTTGTGATTACATCGGATCCACAGGTTGTACTGAAATCGACTCGCGTTGTCTTGCCTGGCCAAGGTGCCATGAAAGATTGCATGCAGGAGCTCTCCCGCGCGGGTCTTAAGGAGGCGGTTTTATATGCGGCTAAGCACAAACCACTATTTGGTGTTTGTGTTGGAATGCAGATGCTCTTAGACCATAGTGAGGAGGGAGATTCGCTCTCTGATGAGGGCACCGAGTGTTTGGGGCTGATACCTGGGCGAGTGGTAAAGTTTAGTTTGGCTGGACAACTGCAACCCGACGGGAGTCGCTTTAAGGTACCTCAAATGGGATGGAACCAAGTCACTCAATGCGGCTCGCACCCTATTTGGCAAGACGTGCCGCAAAACAGTTACTTTTATTTTGTGCACAGTTTTTATGCCCGTCCGTCGGATGTGCGCTACACTGCGGGGGAAACAGTATATGGCCACCGCTTTACATCAGTCATTGCCAGTGATAATATTTTTGCAACACAGTTTCACCCCGAAAAAAGCGCAGATATGGGGTTAAAGCTATACAGCAACTTTTTGTCTTGGAAGCCTTAATCCGAATCTTTTAATTATTCTTCAGTGTCACGAGCTAGCCCCTCCATTCGATCATCATGATTCTTATTCCAGCTATAGACTTAAAAGACGGTCAGTGTGTTCGCCTCAAGCAAGGTGATATGGAGCAATCCACCGTATTTGGTGAGGATCCAGTTGCGATGGCCCTCAAGTGGTTGGATAAAGGTGCGAGAAGGTTGCATTTGGTTGACTTAAACGGCGCCTTTGCGGGTAAACCTCAAAACTTCAACGCCATTAAATCCATTTTAAAAGCTGTAGGGGACGATATTCCCGTACAACTCGGCGGTGGAATTCGGGACTTAGATACGATTGAGAAGTATGTAGATGCGGGTATTCGCTACATCATTATTGGAACTGCGGCGGTGAAGAGTCCTGGATTCTTAAAAGATGCGTGTAGTGCGTTTGGTGGTCACATTATCGTGGGGTTGGATGCCAAGGACGGAAAAGTTGCAACCGATGGTTGGAGTAAGTTAACGGGACACGAAGTGGTCGACTTGGCCAAGAAGTTTGAAGACTACGGGGTTGAGTCCATCATTTACACAGACATTGGGCGAGACGGTATGCTCTCGGGGATCAATCTGGATGCTACCGTCAAATTGGCCCAGGCCTTATCCATCCCCGTTATAGCATCGGGGGGTTTGTCCGGTATGTCTGATATCGAGAGCCTTTGTTCCCTCTCAGATGAGGGTATTGAAGGCGTTATTTGTGGACGCGCTATTTACAGCGGGGATTTGGATTTTGAGCAAGCCCAGGCCCGCGCGGATGAGCTAACGCTTTGAACGTTTCTCGCACAGTCTAGACCTCAGACGGTCTAGGCATTAATTTCTCATATTGACTGCATAAGTTTTAGATAACGTTTTTGTTTGTTCCAGTCTGTGCCTACATCTTTGAGTTTTAAAAAATATGCTTGCTAAAAGAATAATCCCTTGCCTAGACGTCACAGGCGGCAGAGTGGTCAAGGGCGTTAACTTTGTGAACCTAAGAGATGCGGGTGATCCTGTTGAGATCGCCGCTCGATATAACGATCAGGGCGCGGATGAGTTAACTTTTTTAGATATAACTGCGACCAGTGATGAGCGAGATTTGATACTGCACATCATAGAGGCCGTCGCATCTAAGGTATTTATACCCCTGACTGTGGGTGGCGGCGTAAGAACGGTTGAGGACGTTCGCAGGCTCCTCAACGCTGGGGCCGATAAAACCAGTTTTAACTCAGCAGCCATCGCCAATCCTTTGGTGATCAAAGAGGTTTCTAGTCGCTATGGATCCCAGTGCATTGTTGTTGCCATAGACGCGAAGCGGCGTACCCTTGAAGAGGAGGCCCGCTTAGGAGATGACGCAAAAGCGGTCGGGCCCGGTTGGGATGTGTTTAGCCACGGAGGTAGAAAAAACGTTGGTTTAGACGCTGTCCAGTGGGCCGTCAAAATGAGTGAGTTGGGTGCAGGCGAGATTTTGCTAACCAGTATGGATCAAGACGGAACTAAATCTGGATTTGATTTAGGCCTGACCCGCGCTGTCGCGGACGCGGTGGACGTGCCCGTGATTGCCTCAGGCGGGGTGGGCACGCTTGAGCACTTGTGTGATGGCATCACGATTGGCGGGGCTGACGCCGTACTTGCTGCTAGCATTTTCCATTACGGCGAGTTCACGGTGGGTCAAGCAAAGCAGTGTATGGCGCAAAAAGGGATTGCAGTTCGACTTTAGTCGTTAACGGGGCGACGGGGTCAAGGATATTGTGACTTGGAGTCTGAAATTACCAGTGTTGCTGCCCCCTTAGATTAATTGCCCACAGAGTCATCTCGCTTTTAGAGCACAATTAAGCCATGTCTACCAATTCAACCTCTAAAATTGATTTGCCCTCAAAGGGCGCTCATCACTGGATCGCCCAAGTCACTTGGGGCGCTGATGGGTTGGTGCCCGTGATTGCTCAGGAAAAAGGCAGCAACGATATTTTGATGTTTGCTTGGATGAATGCAGAAGCACTCCAAAAGACGGCAGAGCTTGGGCGGGCTGTTTATTTCAGTCGATCCAGGCAAAAGTTATGGTTTAAAGGCGAAGAGTCAGGACACGTTCAACGGGTTCACTCCATTCGCTTAGATTGCGATAACGATGTGGTACTTTTGTCGGTGACGCAAGAGGGTCATCATCCCTCCATTGCTTGTCACACCGGTAGGCACAGTTGTTTTTATCAAAGTCTAGAAGGTTTGGGCGGGTCTAAGCCTTTGGAGTGGACTGCGGTCGAGCCTGTGCTTAAGGATCCGGATACCATTTACAAATGATCGTGCACTGCATGGATTGCGTTGTTTAGGTAAGCCTAGCCGAGCTTTGCATGTTCATTCACAGATAATAATTGATTCAAACATTAAAAATTCTTAATCTCGATCCATCGCTTACAAGTCAAAATCTTCAGCCGAAATACCTCTATCCATTAATCCATTAATCCACTCAATAAATCATGACGCAAAGTACAAGTGCGAGCGCCGGCTTAGATACAAACAACTCACCCGAAGAGCTCAATACATTGATTCGCTTGGCCGCTATGATCCAGACTCGTCTACCCAGCAACGGGGGAGACCCAGAGGCGAGTTATGTGGCCCGTTTACTGTCCAAGGGTGCAGACTCGATTTTGAAAAAGATTGGCGAGGAAGCAACTGAGGTTGTGATGGCGGCCAAGGATTTATCCCACGGCGGCGCGTCCCAACCCGTGGTGAGCGAGATGGCTGATTTATGGTTTCACTGTTTAATTGCACTCGCACATTATGGTTTGGGTCCTCAGGATGTGTTTGCAGAGCTTGAGCGGCGCGTGGGTACGAGTGGGATCGAAGAAAAAGCCCTGCGTAAAGTTCGTGCTCGAGAGCTAAGTGGGGAGTAAATCTCCCAGCGCTAGAGTGGTAATTGTTTAACTCTTAGAACCCTTGAATATGTCTCAACATTCTGACCCCCAGTGCTTGTTTTGCAAAATAGTGAGTGGCGCCATTCCGTCTAAAAAGGTTTTCGAGGATGAGGAGTTTCTGGCTTTTCACGACATCAACCCCTGGGCTCCGATCCATTTCTTGATAATTCCCAAAATACATCTCCCCTCCATGGCACAAATTGGGCATGAGCATGCCCAGATGATGGGGCGCATGATGGTCTTGGCACCTAAGTTGGCCCTTGAGCAGGGAGCTAGCCCATACCCAAAGGGCGGGTTTAGGATAGTATGCAACACGGGCAGCGACGGGGGGCAAGAGGTTCACCATTTGCATGTGCACGTTTTAGCGGGTCCCAGACCTTGGCTAAAGGGCTAGGTCTGGCGGGAAAAATTAAAAACCGGTTATTTGTCAACACTTTCAGGGACAACCTTTAAGTCGACTAAAATTTTGTTAAGTTTTTAGGAGTAACTCCATGGGTTCATTTTCGATTTGGCATTGGTTAATTGTTCTTTTAATTGTGATGATGATTTTTGGCACTAAGAAGCTGAAAAACATCGGAACAGATTTAGGTGGTGCCGTCAAAGGCTTTAAAGACGGAATGAAAGATGGAAGCGGGCCTGCGCAGGATCCTAACGCCGCTGCTGGCGCTGCTCCCAGCGTGTCGCCGCAGGTGACACATCCCGCTGGCACACACTCCGCTCAAGCGCCCATTGACGTCGAAGTTAAACACAAAAGCTAAGTTAGTGTCTTACAACAATTCTTTTGCTGGCGTAAAAGAAATCAGCTTTTGCGGACCGCTTTGTTATGTTTGATTTAGATGTTTCAAAAATTGCATTAATTGGTGCAGTGGCTTTAATCGTCATAGGCCCCGAGAAGTTGCCCAAAGTCGCCCGTACTGTTGGTACTTTGGTTGGCAAGGCACAGCGCTATGTAAGCGACGTCAAGGCTGAGGTGAACCGAGCAATGGAGATGGAGGACCTCAAGAAAATGAGAGAGTCCTTTGAGAGTGCTGCCAAGGAAGTCCAAACGAGCGTTAACATGACCTCAAGAGAGGTCGAGCAAGAGTGGAGCGCGCTATCCAATTCAATATCCAGCTCAGCTGACTCGGCTCATCTGGGGGCTAGCCCCTTGTCAGAGATCAACATACCTTCTCCTCTTTACAGAAACCCAAATAAAAAGTGGCGGATCAAACAGTCCGCGATGCCGCAGTGGTTCAAGGCGCAGCGCGGGATCAGGGGTAAGGCTCAATCGGGCGCAGCGCGGGTGGCCCGGTTTAGGCCCCAATCTAGAACGAGTAACTCCATCTAATGTCAGATACAGCACCTAAAGCGCAAGACGAACTAGCCGGGACCGAGCAGCCCTTTGTTCAGCATTTAATTGAACTCCGAGATCGACTGGTAAAGGCTGTTGCAGCAGTCGCGGTAGTGACAATCGTTTTGGCCGTTTACCCCGGACCAGGCCCTCTTTACGATATTTTGGCTGCCCCGCTGGTTGCACACTTGCCCAGTGGTGCCACGATGATTGCAACTTCTGTGATATCTCCGTTCATGGTGCCCCTCAAGATCATGATGATGGCAGCGTTTTTGATTGCATTACCCGTTGTCTTGTATCAAGCCTGGGCGTTCGTTGCGCCTGGACTGTACGCTCACGAAAAACGTTTGGTGCTTCCGTTGGTCATCTCCAGTACGCTGCTTTTCTTTGCAGGCGTTGCCTTTTGTTATTTCTTTGTATTTGGTCAGGTCTTTAAATTTATACAAAGCTTTGCTCCAAAAAGCATCACCGCAGCACCAGACATTGAAGCTTATTTGAGCTTCGTATTGACTATGTTTTTGGCTTTTGGTATGACCTTTGAGGTCCCTATTGTGGTCGTTGTTTTGGCGCGCTTAGGGATCATGTCTGTGCAAAAATTAAAGGACTTTAGGTCCTACTTCATTGTTTTGGCATTCATCGTCGCCGCTGTAGTAACTCCCCCAGATGTGGTCTCGCAACTCGCTTTGGCGATACCCATGTGCTTACTGTATGAGTTAGGAATTTGGGCCGCGGTCATTTTTATTAAACACACACAAGCGCCTGAAGACAGTGCTCCTGGTGGTCTTGGTGGCGAAGACACAAGCGGTTCTTAAATCTATGAAACGAGCCTGGCTTTTATTCTCCCAAGTCGTGACCGTCTTGGTCGCAGTTTGGTTTGTGCTCGTGACCCTCAAACCTGATTGGGTTAGGGGACTTGGTGCCAGTGGTGGGGATTCTGGATGGGGCGCAATTGGTGTGACTGAAGCGGGGCGCACCGATTCGGGTTTGGGTTTGGGTTCGTCAGGTGTTGGATCCGTTGCGCCGGGGAGTTTTAGCTTAGCTGCTAAAAAAGCGTCTCCCGCAGTTGTCAGCATCAGCACCCGCCGCAAATCCGATTCTGTCCAGTCGCAGATGGACCCCTGGTTCCGGTTCTTTGGAGGAGAGCGCGATGAGTCCCCCCAAATTGGTCTCGGTAGTGGCGTGATTGTGAGTCCTGAGGGCTATATCCTCACCAACAACCACGTGATTGAAGGGGCGGATGAGATCGAAGTGGTTCTAAATGATGCAAGACACACCACTGGTAAGTTGATTGGCGCCGACCCGGATACGGATTTGGCCATTATCAAAATCAACTTAGCGCATGTGCCCGTCATTGTGATTGGTAACTCGGACACTTTGCAAATTGGGGATCAAGTGCTTGCTATCGGAAATCCGTTTGGGGTAGGGCAAACCGTGACCAGCGGTATTGTCTCAGCGCTGGGGCGCAACCAATTGGGTATCAATACGTTTGAGAACTTCATCCAAACGGACGCGGCTATCAATCCGGGCAACTCCGGTGGAGCTCTTGTCGATGTGTACGGGAATATGGTGGGGATCAACACAGCTATTGTGTCTCGCTCTGGGGCGAGTACTGGAATAGGCTTTGCTATTCCGATGGTCACTGCCAAGCAGGTACTTGAAAGCATCTTAAAAGATGGACAAGTCAAACGCGGCTGGATAGGCATTGAGCCCAACGAGCTAAGCCCAGAGTTGGCGCAGACCTTTGGCCTAAAGGCTGATCACGGTGTGATTGTGACCGGCGTGTTGCAGGGGGGGCCAGCTTTCAGTGCGGGGATCAGACCAGGAGACCAAATTTTGGAAGTCGATGGACACCCGGTTACTAATGTGAGTGAGCTTTTATCGTTGGTTGCTGCTTTAAAGCCCGGTGTGACGACTGTGTTTAAGTTGCAACGCAAAGATAGCCTAACTGCGCTGTCTGTGACCCCCGCTCAACGACCCAAGGCCAAGCGGCAAATGGGCGTTCAGCATGAATTTTTGGAGCGTTAATTGAGTACCCCTTTTGTAGCCCGAAGCGCTTTGGTTGAGCGTGCAAATGAGTGGTTGCAGCCTGCGCGGTTTAAGGATTACTGCCCCAATGGTCTCCAAGTTGAAGGAAGAGGGGAGGTGCGCAGTTTGGTCAGTGGCGTCACCGCGAGCTTAGCGTTGATACACGCTGCAATCGATCACGGCGCAGATACCATTTTGGTTCACCACGGGCTCTTTTGGCGGGGACAGGACGGCACGTTGACTGGGTGGATGCGAGAGCGGGTGGCAAAACTGATCGAGCACAACATCAACCTTCTTGCCTATCACTTACCCCTTGATGCCCACGAAAAATACGGCAACAACGCGCAATTAGCACTCCAACTACGACTTCAAACTGTATCTACTTTTGGCGACCAAAATCTTGGCCATTTAGGCGTTAACTTAGATGTCTCTTCTGCGGACAACTTCACAACCAAAGACTTGGCGTTGAGGGTGTCTAAAGCACTGGGCAAGGAGCCTGTCGTCATCAATCCAAATCCCACGCGTGTGCTCAGGCGAGTGGCTTGGTGCACGGGCGGAGCGCAGTCGTGGTTTGAGGATGCAATCAAGGCCGGGGCTGATGCTTTTATGACGGGTGAAATATCCGAACCCCAAGCTCATTTGGCCAAAGAGAGTGGGGTTGCTTTTTTAGCTTGTGGGCACCACGCTACTGAGAGATACGGGGCGCAAGCGCTTGGGACCGCTCTCGCACAAGAGTTTCAAATCGAGCATCAATTCATTGATATCGACAATCCAGCTTAACAATAATTGCAACGAAATAATCCCTTTCAACGTTTGGCGGCCCAACATGCATAAACCATTGGCGATTACTATGGGGGATCCTGGGGGCATTGGTCCGGAGATTGTGCTCAAGTGTTTTTTAAAAAGTCTTGAGACTAATCATTCTCGTGAGGTGATGAAGGAGGCCTTCGTTGTGGGCGATTTGCCTCATTTGGAGCGGGCACGACTGAGTTTGGGTGAGTCTGCAGGGTTGCTCCAATTAAAGCGAATCCAGAGCATCGATGAGATCTTTGAGGATGGGTTTATAGAAGTACGCAGTGATGGACGCAGATCTGTTCCTGTGCTGGAAGTAGTCGACAAAGAAACCAAGAAAGCCCAAGAAACCGACTTAACTTTAGGGGCAGGAGAAACTGCGCCTATCTCCCGTATCAGCGCTTTTGCGGGACATATTGCCGCGAAGAATATATTTTGGGGGGCTCGGGCAGCGCTGCGCTCTGAGGTCGCCGCTTTGGTGACGGCACCTATTAACAAGCAATCTTTGGCCCTGGCTGGCGTCGAGTTTGCGGGGCATACAGAGATGCTTCAGTTTGTGAGTGCCGAACACATAGGAGTTTCCCTTTCTCAGATGCCTGTTCGTATGATGCTGGCTAGCCCAGAGTTGAGGGTTGTATTGGTGAGTATTCACCTCTCATTGCGAAGTGCAATCGAGCAGGTCACGGTACATAACATTGTGCAAACTCTGAAAATCACCCATGAATCCTTGAGCAAAGTACTCGGGCGCGCTCCCCGAATCGCGGTCGCAGGGCTCAATCCACACTCTGGTGAAGGGGGATTGATGGGGCAAGAGGAGTTGGAGATTATTGGGCCGGCCATCCACAACGCCAAGTCCATTGATCCTGGTATGAGGGTCAGTGGACCATTTGCCCCAGATACTGTTTTTATGCAGGCGAGAACGGGTTCCTATGACGTTGTGATTGCGATGTACCACGATCAAGGATTGATTCCAATTAAATATATGGGTCTTGACCAAGGTGTGAACGTCACTTTGGGGCTTCCCCTTATCAGGACCAGTCCCGACCACGGAACGGCATTTGAAATAGCCGGACGAGGGGTTGCCGATCCCTCCAGCATGTGGGCTGCTGTCGAGCTTGCTAGAGCATTTTTGAATTGACTTTGGTTTTTATCAGTTCTGCTATTGGAATTTTCATTCGAATCACCAATTGGCGCGTTAAGCTGACGCCTGGGTTTTTCTTTTTTAGGTTCTTTTCTCAGTCCAAAGCGGGGGATGAGGCCTTGCGGTTGCGCCAAAACCTTGGGTTTGGATGCAAATTTAACCCCACCGAAATCCGCAATTGCTCCCAGTGATAGACTTTTGAGTTCAGACTCAGATACAATCAGGGGTTAACCCTTTTTAGAGTGATTATCTCGGATCATCAAGGATCATTGAATGAGCGATACCCCCATGGACAGCAGTAAAAGAACCTGGCTCATAGCCTCTGGATGTGCCGGAGCTATTGGTGGAGTGGCAACGGCCATTCCCTTCGTGAGTACATTTCAGCCTTCAGAGCGTGCCAAAGCAGCAGGGGCAGCCGTAGAGGTTGATATATCAGCTATCAAGCCCGGCGAAAAGCTGACGGTCGAGTGGCGCGGAAAGCCAGTTTGGATCGTTCGCAGAACGCCAGAACAACTTGCTGAATTAACCAAGATTGATTCAGAGCTTGCAGATCCCAATTCGGACCGTAAGCCGGGTGAAATAACGCCCGCTTACGCAAAGAACGAGGGGCGCTCCATTAAGCCTGAGATTTTTGTGGCTGTTGGAATTTGTACGCATTTGGGTTGCTCGCCTGGTGATAAATTTGTTCCTGGTCCTCAGCCTTCGCTGCCTGACAACTGGCCGGGTGGTTTCTTGTGCCCTTGCCACGGCTCTACGTTTGATATGGCCGGGCGTGTGTTTAAAAACAAGCCTGCTCCAGATAATTTAGAAGTACCTCCTCACATGTATTTGACCGACAACAAGTTGTTGATTGGTGAAGATAAATCTGCGTGAATCCCGTCCTTTCGTTGATATAAGACACTGCTAAAACAGGAAGACACAATGGCTGAATTTAAGGAAATTTCCCCTAACGCAAGCAACGGTGAGAAGTTGCTCAACTGGGTGGATAACAGATTCCCTCTCTCAAAAATGTACAAAGAGCACCTCTCTGAGTACTATGCGCCAAAGAACTTTAACTTCTTTTACTTCTTTGGTTCTTTGGCTATTTTGGTGCTTGTCATTCAGATTTTGACGGGTATCTTCTTGGTTATGCATTACAAGCCTGATGCAACTGTGGCATTTGCCAGTGTTGAGTACATCATGCGAGATGTGCCTTGGGGTTGGTTGATTCGCTACATGCACTCCACTGGAGCGTCAGCTTTCTTTATCGTTGTGTACATGCACATGTTCCGCGGACTGATCTACGGCTCTTACAGAAAGCCGCGCGAGCTGGTGTGGATTTTTGGATGCGCGATTTTCCTGTGTCTCATGGCTGAGGCTTTTATGGGTTATCTATTGCCATGGGGACAGATGAGCTATTGGGGTGCCCAGGTTATTGTTAATTTGTTCTCTGCGATTCCTTTTATTGGTCCAGATCTAGCGCTTTTGATTCGTGGTGATTATGTTGTTGGAGATGCAACGCTCAACCGATTCTTTAGCTTTCACGTGATTGCTGTGCCATTGGTTTTGTTGGGTTTGGTCGTTGCTCACATCATTGCTTTGCATGAAGTTGGATCTAACAACCCTGACGGTGTTGAGATCAAGGCTAAGAAGGGTCCTGATGGACATCCCTTGGACGGAATTCCTTTCCACCCGTATTACACGGTCCACGATATTTTGGGCGTAACTGTTTTCTTGTTGGTGTTTACATCGATCATCTTCTTTGCGCCGGAGGTTGGCGGTTACTTCTTGGAGTACAACAACTTCATTCCTGCTGATCCGCTCAAAACGCCACTTCATATTGCACCTGTTTGGTATTTCACCCCTTACTACTCCATGTTGCGTGCAACTACGGATACGATGGTTAATGTGCTTAGTTTGATTGCTGCTGTGTCTGCTGGATTTGTTGTTCTCAAGACAGCACTGAATACAAAAGGCAAGGCAATTACAGTCGTTGGGGTTGCTATTTTGATCGTGCTCCTGAAAACATTTGACGCTAAATTCTGGGGAGTCGTCGTGATGGGCGGCGCAGTGGTAATGCTCTTTTTCTTGCCTTGGTTGGATCACAGCCCTGTCAAATCAATTCGCTACAGACCCACTTGGCACAAATCTCTCTACGCAGTGTTTGTGGTGTTCTTTTTTGTTTTGGGCTATCTCGGGATTCAACCTCCCTCAGAAGTTGGAACTTTGATTGCTCAAGTCGGAACTATCTATTATTTTGGCTTCTTCTTGTTGATGCCTTGGTGGACACAACTTGGTGAATTTAAACTGGTGCCTGATCGTGTCACCTTTGAAGCTCATTGAACCAGGGTTAAGGTAACAACATGAAAAAACTATTACTAATCCTTATCGCAACACTTTCTCTTGCAGGGGCTAATATTGCTAGCGCCAATGAGGGTGGTTTTAACTGGGATAAAGCTCCTAACAACACGACTGACTTGGCTTCGCTTCAGCGCGGTGCAAAGCTGTTTGTTAATTACTGTTTAAATTGTCACTCTGCTGCCTTCATGCGGTACAACCGATTAAAAGATATCGGTATTTCAGAGCAACAAATCAAAGAAAACTTGCTCTTCACTACCGACAAGGTGGGAGACACAATGAAGGCCAATATTGACCCCAAACAAGCTAAGGCTTGGTTTGGTGCCAATCCACCCGATCTGACCGTTATCGCTCGTTCACGCTCAAGCCACTCAGGCAGTGGTGGTGATTACATCTATACCTATCTCAGAACTTACTACCGTGACCCAACCAAGGCCACCGGTTGGAACAATCTGGCTTACCCAAATGTAGCAATGCCAAATGTGCTTTGGGAACTTCAAGGAACCCGTCATCCCGTTTACACAAAACAAGAAGTACACGGCGAAGAGGTTGAAGTTTTTAATGGTTGGGAGCAAGATACACCCGGGCAGTTGAGCAGTACGGAATATGATCAAGCTGTTGGTGATCTGGTCAATTATTTGCAGTGGATGGCTGAGCCCGCTCAAAACACCCGTGTGCGTGTGGGCGTTTGGGTCGTCCTCTTCTTATTGTGTTTCGCCGTTATCGCTTGGCGTTTAAATGCTGCGTATTGGAAAGATATTCGCTAAGGATCTAAGGGAATTGGTTTGTGCATAAAAAATGCACAAACTAGAACCTGGGTTTAATGTCTATTTATTTTTGCTACTTATTTCTCTACAATTTTTAGGGATTTGTAGCCTTTTAAAGCGATGGGAATCTTCCCCTCGCTGTTTGCATTTACTGGAGAGCTAAATCCTATGATGGTCTTATATTCTGGGACAACCTGTCCTTTTTCTCATCGTTGCCGTTTCGTTTTGTTTGAAAAAGGAATGGACTTCGAAATTCGGGATGTTGACCTATACAACAAACAAGAGGACATTAATGTCATGAACCCTTATGGTCAGGTTCCCATTTTGGTTGAGCGTGATCTTATTCTTTATGAGTCAAATATTATCAATGAATACATTGATGAGCGCTTTCCTCATCCACAGTTAATGCCCGGAGACCCAGTTGACCGTGCACGTGTAAGATTGTTCTTGTTGAATTTTGAAAAAGAGTTATTCACAAACGTCAGTTTGCTGGAGAACCGGGGCGCCAAACCCAATGACAAATCATTGGATAAAGCTCGCTCACACATTCGAGACAGGTTGACCCAATTGGCTCCCGTGTTTTTAAAGAACAAGTTTATGCTGGGCGAGAATTTCTCGATGCTGGACGTGGCTATCGCCCCATTGTTGTGGCGTTTGGATCACTATGAGATTGAGTTGTCTAAGAATGCAGCGCCACTCTTAAAGTACGCTGAGCGTATTTTCTCAAGGCCTGCCTACATTGAGGCGTTAACGCCTTCAGAGAAAGTCATGAGAAAGTAAATCATTAGGTCCTCAGTTGGTGATATATTAAGATCACCTACTGTTGACTTGGTGGATTTAATCGATCCGCACCCCTCTTATGAAAAACGCGCTACAAACCGCCTCTACAAGACCTTACTTAATTAGAGCCTTGTTTGAGTGGTGTAACGACAATGCGTTCACGCCTTACATTGCAGTAAAAGTTGATGCTGGCGTGCAAGTTCCTAAGGAGTATGTTCAAAACGGTGAAATCGTCTTGAACATTAGTCTCGATGCCACAAGCGGACTTCAGTTGGGCAATGAGTTCGTAGAGTTTAAAGCGCGCTTTGGTGGAACTCCTCGACAAATTATTGTCCCAATTGGGCAGGTCATCGCCATTTATGCAAGGGAAAACGGGCAGGGAATGGCCTTTCCAGCCCCTGCGCCAAGTTCGCAGGCAGATCCGGGCTGGGCTAAATCTTCAACAGAAACCCATACTATGGGTCCTGGACCTTCACCGCTTACTCTCATGACCAATGAGGAGAGTCTTGATTCGAAGTACTCGAAAGATAAAGGTGGGAAGCTAGAGGGGGTTGAGAGCAGTTCCGAGCCAGCTCCAGTGAATCCTACCTCTCCAACAACTCCTGCAAATGGTCGTCCTAAATTAACGCTTATCAAATAGGCTTGATTCACAGTTTAGTTCTTGTGGGATGCCTGTGATTTGCGTCTAAACCCCATAAAGTCGTAGACAAACAACTCATTGAGCAGTCTCTTTGAGTGGTTTAAAAATAATTGCGACTTTTGGTTACAATATGTACCGTGCCCCCTTAGCTCATCTGGTAGAGCAACTGATTTGTAATCAGTAGGTGGTCTGTTCGAGTCGGACAGGGGGCACCACCTTCTACGAAAGGTGTAATGAATTAGCTCAAAATATAGGGCAAAAAATACTACTTACCTTCGATCTTTAATCGAATAGTCTGAACCCTAAATCCTTTACTCCTTAGATGCGAAGCCAATGCAGGAAGCATTTGTTTGAGCTTGGCCATGACGGAATTATTGGGAACCAAAAGACACCATGTCTCACCCTCAAGAGTGCTTGGCTTTACTGCTTCCCTGAACTGTGGTGGTAACAAAGATTTGATGGCATAAAGGCGTTGCTCCGAGTCACGCGTCAGCTCAAGAAGGTGAGCCAAAATGGGGGCGTTACTAATAGCTTTTGCTGCCAGTTGAGGCTTTCCTCTTAAAAGTGGGGCAGAGTATGGGACTTTGGAATATCCCAAAGCCCTGTAAGCGGCCAGCGCACTACGGCGGGTGCTGGTAGGGGACGTCGGTTCACCCGTTGCGAGTGGCTTGGATGAGTCTGGTAAAGGGGGTTGCGTCATAGTCACATTATCGCTTTGGTAGCCAGGTTAAAATATAAATCTTTCATAAGGAAACTGCATTCAAGCCCCAAATTTTTAGGGGCTAAGAGTTGCAGATAGGGCATGGCTTTTAATTTACTCACAATGATCTTTGGTAGTCGCAACGAGCGCCTACTCAAGCAATTTCAAAAATCTGTTACTGCAGTTAACGCATTAGAGAGCTCCATGGAGCAACTTAGTGATGAGCAGTTGCGGGGTAAGACCCAGGAGTTTAGAGCTCGGATCGCAGGCGGCGAGACGTTAGATGATCTACTTGTTGAAGCGTTTGCGGTTGTGCGAGAAGGCTCAAAGCGGGTCATGAAAATGAGACACTTTGATGTGCAGCTCTTAGGAGGCATATCGCTACACCAAGGCAATATCTCAGAGATGCGCACGGGCGAGGGTAAGACCCTTACCGCTACGCTGGCTGTTTATCTTAATGCCCTCGCAGCCAAGGGGGTGCACGTCGTCACTGTGAACGATTACTTGGCAAACAGAGATGCACAGTGGATGGGTAAGTTGTATAACTTCCTAGGGCTGAGCGTTGGGGTGAATTTGCCCCAAATGTCTCGGTCTGAGAAGCAGGCCGCTTACAACTCGGATATCACGTACGGGACCAATAACGAATTTGGATTTGATTATTTGCGCGACAACATGGTCTACGAACAGGCTGACCGTGTTCAACGGCCTTTGAATTACGCAATTGTCGATGAGGTCGATTCCATATTGATTGATGAGGCGAGGACGCCTTTGATTATCAGTGGGCAAGCTGAAGACCATACACAGATGTATCTGGCGATTAATCAAGCTGTTCCGCATTTGGTCAAGCAAGAGGGGGAGGAGGATCTGCGAACTGGAGAGGGCATCATCACACCGGGTGACTTTACGGTGGATGAGAAGTCGCATCAGGTTTTCTTGACCGAGCAAGGGCACGAAAATGCCGAGCGTATTTTGACTGAGATGGGCCTCCTACCAGAAGGTGCCTCTTTGTACGATCCGGCAAATATTGGGTTAATGCACCACATGTACGCGGCTTTGCGTGCTCATCACCTGTACTTTAAAGACCAACATTATGTGAACCAAGGCGGCGAGATCGTGATCGTCGATGAGTTCACGGGTCGCTTGATGACGGGGCGACGTTGGAGTGATGGACTGCATCAGGCCGTTGAGGCTAAGGAAGGGGTCAAAATTCAGGCGGAAAATCAAACGCTGGCCTCGATTACGTTCCAAAACTATTTCCGCCTCTACAAGAAGCTTGCCGGAATGACGGGTACAGCGGATACAGAGGCGTATGAGTTTCAAGAAATTTATGGTCTCGAGACCATCGTTATACCTCCCAACCGTATCAGCCGAAGAGAGGATCAACTCGACCGCGTTTACAAAACAACGCAGGAGAAGTACAAGGCGGCAATTGACGATATTCGTGAGTGTCACGAAAGAGGCCAGCCTGTGCTGGTTGGAACCACGTCCATTGAGAATTCAGAGCTGATTGCTGCAATGCTTGAGAAAGCTAAGTTACCGCATCAAGTTTTAAATGCCAAGCAGCATGAGCGTGAAGCAGAAATCATTGCCCAAGCTGGGGCTGAGCGCTCTATTACCATTGCCACTAACATGGCGGGGCGTGGAACGGATATTGTTCTGGGCGGAAATATTGAGAAATTGATCTCCGCGGTTGAGGCCAATGAAGCACTCTCTGAGCAAGAGCGAGTGCAGGAGATCCAAAAGCTTAAAGCCAAGTGGGCCGTAGACCATGAGCGCGTGAAGTCTTTGGGCGGTTTGAGAATCATTGCTACAGAGAGACATGAGTCAAGGCGAATTGACAATCAGTTGCGCGGTCGATCGGGTCGGCAAGGTGATCCTGGATCCTCTCGCTTTTATTTGAGCTTAGATGATTCGTTGATGCGCATATTTGCTGGTGACAGAGTAAAGGCGATCATGGATCGCCTCAATATGCCTGAGGGAGAAGCCATTGAGGCTGGAATTGTGACCCGCAGCATTGAGAGTGCGCAAAGAAAGGTTGAGGCAAGGAACTTTGATATTCGCAAACAACTGCTCGAATACGACGATGTATCCAATGATCAACGAAAAGTCATCTACCAACAGCGCAATGACATTTTAGATACCTCCGATTTGTCGGCGCAGATTGATTCTTTGCGTGAAGGCACTTTTAGTGATCTCGTGCGTCATTACGTCCCCCTCGAGTCCGTTGAGGAGCAGTGGAATATCGCGGGCTTGGAGGATGTGTTGCAAAAGGATTGGAGGCTCCATGTTGAGATCCAAAAATTCATTGACGCAGCTGATTCAGTTGATGCTGAAAACGTTTTAGAGTTAGTAGTGAGCCGCGCGAATGAGGCGTTTCAGGCCAAAATCAATGATGTTGGCGCAGAGCAGTTCACGCCTTTCATGCGAATGGTGTTGTTACAAAGTATAGACTCGCACTGGAGAGAGCACCTTTCGGCATTGGATTACTTACGTCAAGGAATTCATCTGCGAGGTTACGCACAAAAGCAACCTAAACAAGAATACAAGCGTGAAGCATTTGAGCTCTTTGGACAACTCCTTGATCAGGTGAAGGAGGAGGTTACTCGAATACTCATGACTGTAGAGGTTCAGTCTGGAGAACAGTTAGAGCAAGCCGCTCATAAAATTGAAGAGCAAGCAGAGGACCTTAAAAATATCACTTATACCTCACCAACGGAGACTGGCGAAGAAGAGGTGACATCACAAGATTCCGTTGCTCAGGGCGCACAAGGTTTCCCGTCTACGGGGCGTAATGAGCCCTGTCCCTGCGGAAGTGGAAAGAAATACAAGCACTGTCATGGACGCTTAAATTAAAGATTCAATGCTAAAAGTATAGTTATCTCTAAGCGTTAATTTTTGTTCGGGGGGATTGAATAGATTTATTCAATCCCCCTGTTTTATTTTTTTAACCATAAAAAAGAATAACAAAAGAATAACTAAAGATAGTTATTTATCCTCTCGCTTTGGTGAGATCTTTCTTGAGTGAGCCGCAGGTAATAATGGCCCCATCAATTTGGATAAATGATCTTAAACATTGCTTGCCTTATGTTCGGTTGCGAACTAATGCAAGTTCATTTCGTCTTTAAAATTAGGTTTCGAAAAGATGTATTTTCAAGACATCTTTAGGTTAAGAAAAGTCAAGCTTAGTAGCACTTTAGAGTTTATTATGAAGCAATGGACTCTCATATTAAAAATCACTATACAGTTCTTATCAAAAAGCAGAACATACTCAAAAATGAATTCCCAAGCGACTCATTCCTTATTAGCTATGATTTGATTTTATTTGTCTGTGAGCAAAATACTTTAGGTTTAGAGGTTAACGTTAAAAATTTATTTCTCTCTGCTAGCCACAGCTACTCCGCTGTTAGGCATCATTATTTGAGTTTACTTGAGAGCGGGTATATTCGATCGGAATTTAAACCCAATAATAAAAAAACAAAGCTGCTCTTTGCAACAGATAAGAGTTTTGCATTGATCGCAAAAATCCTTGAATGTGTTTAGACTCTGGTGATGTTTGAGCAGTCAATTGCTCATAGTTAAGATCAACCCATCTCTGACTCGAGCGAGTGCGCTCATCCAGTCCCCAGGCGAGGATTGTCTAAAAAGCCTCATGTTTTTGTACCAGGGGCTGTCTATTCGCCCAGTCAACCAGCGCCAATCAGGGCAAAACGGAAGCATCAGCCAAGTTGATTTGCCCAGCGAGGCACTTAAGTGAGCAACGCTCGTGTCCACACATACAACCAGATCAAGTTGCAAGCAAAGACAGGCTGTATCTGTAAGGTCACAGAGTTCTGGGCTTAAATTAATGATATTTGCATGCTCTTTCAAAAGCTCACAATCCGCATCGCTAACTTCCTTTTGAACTACAAAGTAAATGAACTCCTTTGGCAGGTGTTTTACAAGACTCTTTAATCGTAGACTTCTGTTGTGATCATTTGTATGTCTTGGATTGCCTTGCCAAACAAGACCTATCTTTTTCGCTCCGTTGTAGTTGGCTTCAAAGATATGTTTATCTACCAGTTTTTGCCAATGAGCCACCAACTCTGTTGATAGTTTGAAGGGCAGTTCAGGGGGCACGTTCTCTGGGGTTGTTTGGAACTCTCTTGGCAGACTAAGCAGTGGACAGTAATAATCAAACGACGGCAAATCAGGGTTCACGCTGTCATTGACGAGCAGTTGGTTTATTCCCTCAAAGTTTTTAAATAAATTTTTAAGCGCAGGTTGCACTTCCAATATGACAAAAGCCCCCAGTTTTTGCAGTAGTGGGATGTATCTGCAAAATTGAATTGCGTCCCCCAGTCCTTGTTCAGCGTAGATGAGAATACGTTTGCCGCTCAAGGGCAATCCCCTGGTCCATCTTGGTACTTCAAAGTGACGCTCGCCTACGCTCTCTTTGAGATCGTTGTGCTGAAATCTTAGCTCATAGCCCTCCCATCCCTGCAGCCACTCACCTTTCATGAGTTGGACAATGGATTGATTCCAAGTGGCCTCCAAGAGTTCTGGGTTTAACGCAAGCGCTGCAGCGTAGTCTTGGCTCGCAGCCTCTAGCTGATTGAGGTCTTTCTCAACCAATCCTCTATTGGCAAATGCTGCTGCAAATTGTGGATTCAGTTCAATGGCTTGGTCGTACCCAGCTTTTGCTTTAACTGTCTCGCCAGAAGTTCTCAATGCGTTTGCGCGGTTGTAGTGAATGACAGCAGAGTTGGGTTGCAATGAAAGTGCCTGATCGTAGGCGTTAATAGCCAGAGAGAATTTTTTGGCAGCGTAGTAAGACAGCCCCAAATTGGTGAAGGCTTCCCAAAAAATGGGGTGCAGCTGTAGGGCAACCAAGTAACATTTGATGGCTTGTTCGAACGCTTGGTTTGATTTGTAGATATTGCCTCTGTTGTACCAAGCATTTGCAAAGGCTGGATCAAGGCAGAGGGCGCGTTCATAGTTTCCCAAGGCCAACTCCACTTCGCCGATGGCCTCCAGTGCTATGCCTCGGTTGGAATAGCCCGGCACAAGAGAATTGTTTAAAAATAAAGCCAAATCATAATTCTTAATAGCAGCACCGTACTCGCCTTGTTTTTGAAACAAGAGCGCCCGGTCATAGTACAAGGCGGCATTATCGGGCGCAATATCTAAAGCTTGGTTTAGAAAATGCAGTCCCTCATTAAGTTCATTTTTACCGATTGCAATAAGGCCCAGACCGTGTAGGCAAGCCAAATGACTAGGCTGCGTCTCCAGTATGGCTTTGTAAAAGTGGGTTGCCAGTGCTGTATCTCCCGATCGGTGGCAATCCAGCGCTTTGGCTAAGAGCTCACTCAAGGTCATGTTGGCCCCGTCCAACATGAAATTCCCATCAGATAGGATGGACAGATGTGGTGTTACGGGGGAGGTAGCGCTCATAGCCAGATTCTAACGATTGAAAAAATTCAAATACGACCAGGGCAGGTTGTCCAAGTTAATGAAGTATTCACCTTTGTCATCTAAAATAGATGGGTGATGAATCTTTCATATGAACCGAAACTGTGGCTACTATTAAAGCGAGCCCCTTTGGTTTGAAAGCTTTCATTGATAGTAAAGTCCACTAGGGCTAGGCCTTCGTCTCCCATCTCATACGAACTCAAAATCAATATGCCCGTAAGACTCCCTCCCCCCAATCCTGCTGAAATATTTCCTGTGCCGGGTATCCAAATTGGTATCGCACAAGCCGGCGTCAAACGCGCAGACAAGGATGATTTGACCGTTTTTTTGCTAGACAGCGAAACTGTGGTGGGCGGGGTTTTTACAAAAAACAGATTTAAAGCAGCGCCTGTTCAAATTTGCGAATCCATTTTGAACTCACCAGGTGGTGCAAAGGTGCGCGCCTTGGTGATCAATACGGGGAACGCCAACGCAGGCACTGGAGACAGTGGCCTATCTCATGCGCGCTTGATTTGCGCCGAGCTTGCGAAACTGCTCAACTTAAATCCAAACCAGATACTACCGTTCTCTACGGGAGTCATTATGGAGCCGTTGCCTTTTGAGAAAATAATCAAAGCATTGCCTGCGGCTGTGAAGGCCGCCTCAAGCGATGTATGGGCTCAAGCAGCCCACAGCATCATGACTACAGATACGGTTGCAAAGGCGTTCAGCCAACGCGTGAGCTTGGGTGCAGCGAGCTTGACCATAACTGGTATCGCCAAGGGTGCGGGGATGATTCATCCCAATATGGCAACGATGCTTGGGTATTTGGCAACCGACGCACAAATAGCCCCTGAACTGATGAAACCTTTAGCGCTTGAGTTGGCCAATTCTTCTTTTAATAGAATAACCGTGGACGGGGATACCTCGACCAACGACTCCTTTGTGGTGATGGCTACCAACAAGGCTGCCCACGCTCCTATCACGAGTTGGAGCTCTGATGAGGGGCAAATATTACTGAAGGCTTTAAAGCGAGTGAGCGTTCAATTGGCGCAGGCTATCGTCCGAGACGCGGAGGGCGCAACCAAATTCATAACCCTGAACATCAAAGGCGGTCAAACGCTTGAGGAATGTAAGAAGGTGGCTTTGGCGATTGCGCATTCTCCACTTGTTAAAACGGCTTTTTTTGCGAGTGATCCCAATTTAGGTCGAATCTTGGCGGCTGTGGGTTACGCAGGAATTGAGGATTTAGATCAGTCTCGTATTGAGCTTTATTTAGACGATGTGCACGTTGCGACCTCTGGCTCCAGACATCCTCACTATAAAGAGGAGGACGGTCAACGGGTCATGAAGCAAGAGGAGATCTTGGTGACGGTTGATTTAGGGCGTGGCAGCGCAGCGGACACGTTTTGGACCTGCGACCTTAGTCACGAATATGTCAGCATTAACGCAGACTACAGAAGTTAATCAAAGGACGAGAGCGCTTTCTGTGAGTGAGCGGCCTGTGCGGTTAAACGACTACTTATGAATTTTTTATTCTTGTATTTTTAATTAGGATTTTTTGATGAGTGAAGCTTTTGATCGATTGATTCAGCGCGCTGAGGACTTAATTACGCGTATTGAGGCTGTCTTGCCTGGTCCCTTGAGCGCGCCTGATTGGGACGCAAGTGTTGCCTTTCGTTACCGCAGGCGCTCCAACGGTCACGGTGTGTTGGAGCCTGTAAGACACGTCGCTCCTCTAAAGCTTACTGAGCTCAAAGAGATTGACGCACAGCGCGAGAAAATAGTTCGCAACACGGAGCAGTTCATCAAAGGGTTGCCAGCCAATAACGTACTCTTGACAGGGTCTAGGGGGACGGGTAAATCATCTTTGGTGAAAGCTTGTTTAAATGAATTTGCGCCAAAGGGACTCAGACTGATTGAAATCGACAAAGCCGATGTCGTGGATTTGCCAGATATTGTTGAGTTGGTTGGAGAGCGCAAAGAATACTTTATTGTCTTTTGTGATGATTTGAGTTTTGAGGACGGTGAGGCAGGATACAAAGCCTTAAAGTCCATTTTGGACGGCTCTGTGTCTGCGGCTTCTGCGAATGTGTTGATTTATGCGACCAGCAATAGACGCCATTTACTCCCAGAGTACATGAAAGATAACCTAAGTTATTCACACACCGATGACGGCGAGGTTCACCCCGGCGAGGTCATTGAGGAGAAGATCTCTTTGTCCGAGCGGTTCGGATTGTGGGTTAGTTTTTATCCATTCAGCCAGGAAGAGTATCTGACAATTGTCGTGCAGTGGTTGCATTCACTAGGCCTAAAGGGCGAGCATCTCTATGAGACCGCAAAACCAGAGGCATTGGTTTGGGCGTTGGAGCGCGGCTCTCGAAGTGGGCGCGTAGCCTATCAGTTCGCTAGGGACTTTGTGGGTAGGCATGAGTCCAGCTAAACCTGCGATCGTTGCAGATCCAGGTGTTGCTCGCACCGGATTAAGTTCCGAATCCCAAGCTGCCCAAGGCGCCCAAGCGCGACCTGTAGTGCCCGTTGCAGTGGGTGTATTGCTGCGTGCAGATGGAGCCTTCTTGTTGACCTCCAGGCCCAGGGGTAAGCCCTACGCGGGTTACTGGGAGTTTCCAGGGGGAAAGTTTGAAGAAGATGAGAGCGGTCCTCAGGCACTTGCACGTGAGTTAAAGGAAGAGCTGGGCATTGAAATTGATTTGCAAAGCACCCTGGAGTGGCATATTCAGAGAATAGACTACCCGCATGCTTTAGTTGAATTGCATTTCTACAAAGTGAGCGTGTTTACTGGAATCCTTAGGCCTTTAGAGGGTCAGGAGCTTGCTTGGTCCCATTTGCCGGTGCAAGTGTCCCCGGTGTTACCGGGTACTGTGCCTGTACTGGAGTGGTTGGCACTAGAGCGTGGCTTTGATCAACCAACGCACACCGATCCCGTTTAATCCTTGGGATTTTCTACAAGCCACTTACCCCTATTGCTCACCCGACGGATTTATTGAAGAGGAGAGCCGACTTCAAAATCGGGATCGTCCATGGGGGATTCATCGGGGAGACGGTGTTCTTCACTGGCCCAGGCTCCAAAATCTGCGTTTTTGCAGCGGTCCGAACAAAAGGGCCTAAAGGGGTTGGAGGATGCATAAATGCTGACCCCGCCGCAGCCGGGACATTTGACCTCTCGGGGTTTGATGGTCGGCTCCTCAGGAGCAGAGTTCGATTTCGAAGCTGGCATCTTCAGTGCTGTTTGTGAGACGGCAATCCCGATCTTGTTTCATCAAACGAATCCAAACCATCATCCTATTGCCTGAGATTTCTGGAACCAAACCCAGATCCGGGTTGATAAAGACCCGCATGAGTTGAAACTTTCCTTGGGGAAGGGATTGTTGGAGTTGCCCATTGGTTGCGACCACTCTTTGGCGAACCCCCCCGTCCCTGAGAAGTTTGAGTAACAAGTGTATGCACTTACCCAGCGGCTGAATTGAAGCAGTCCAGCGCTCAATATCCGCTTTTCTGTCCTCTGAGGGGTGGTTTTGCCAGGCGTAATAAGCGGGGAGATCAAAATTACATGTGCCCCCTGGAATCGCCAACCGGTTGCGAAGTCCGCTGAGCCATTCGCTGTCGCTTACGCACTGTCCAATGCGATTGCCCAGGGTGTTCAGTCCCGAGAAAGCTTGGTCAATCTCCGTCAAAATCTCGTCTAACGCTTCCTCAGACACCGATGGATTGCCTTTAAAAGCTGCAAATTGCTGTTTATACCGATCTAAATCTTTTAAGATGTCTGACTTTAAATCTGATCGCCCACCTGCATCCACGATTTCAAAAAGTGTCGTGAACGCAAAATGATGATCAATCGGATCTTGACGTTGTATCAACGTCGTAAATCTCGAGAACAAGTGCTCGAGGCGCAAAAATGTGCGGACTCTTTCGTTAAAAGGGTGCTCGTAGAGTATCACTTAGAGAACTTAGGCTTGGGTGATTTAGACAACCCGAATCATACCTCGTTGGGAGCAAAAAATAAGGTTCTTAGATTCAAATTTTGAAATCTATGGCCAATACCTTGGATTCGAGCTCTTCGAGAGTGAGCCCTTCGTTAAAGATAATCCAATTGGCTAGCGCATTGCGCACGTCGCGTGGCGCTTGTGAGGCGATGATTTTGAGAACCGTTGCTTCCTCCAAGGCGTTGCGCTCCATAACCCTTTTCACCTGCGTTTGGGCAAGGCAATCAACGACTAACACCCCGTCAAGTCTGGTTTGCCAGCGTGCATGGGACTCTGCAAGAAGCGGTATGTCAACCAAAACGGTCTTGCACCCTTGCTCAGCAGCAAGGCTCAGTTGATGCTCAATTTGCTCAAGTATTTTGGGGTGAATGATGGCTTCAAGCCTTTTCTTTGCAAGCGGGTCCTCGAAAACAAGTGCCCGCATCTTGTTGCGGTCCATGGAGTTGTCAGACGCAATAAATTCACTGCCAAATTCGGCTTGTATGGCCCCCACTGCATCTCCGTTTGGAGCCGTAAGGCTTTTGGAGATAGCGTCCGCATCAATCAGGGCAAAGCCTTTGCGAGAGGTCAGGATTTTTGCGACCGTACTTTTGCCGCTGCCGATTCCACCCGTTAGACCGATGGTGAGAATGGATGGTTTGGGTCTAGGCTTGGATGTGGATGTGGGCCTGGAAGTGGACGGCATGAATGAGTTTCAGAATTTGGGGTGGATGAGTAGTTTACCCCCGCCTGTGGTTCAGGCCAATCCAAACGCCATCACTCTTGCTGACACTAGGGACAACGCAGCAGCTGACCTTGCTACGAATGGACGCACTTCAGTGGTTTAAACACTGAGTAATAAACCCTTTAACGTCTGTTGCCGATTGTTCAAGGGTGAGACTTTGGGCTGCGCCTAAACTGGGTTGGCTCAAAGTGCAATATAACTTGGTTGCAGCCGGGGTTTGAGCAGAGATAGTGATCGACCCAGAGGAGGAGACGATATCCGACCAGGCGGCGCTTGCGTCTTGGGCGTTGATGTGAGTTACAAAAGACTTGGCATCCAAATTCAAATTGGAGATGGACATTAAAACTTGATCATTCACAGAGTGCGAGATGGAGGTGATCTTGCCGCTAATGCCGCTTAAATCATTAGAGGCCGTTGTTTGCGGCAGATCGAATTGACCAATCAGGATTAGATTAAATTTAACAGGCGACTTGAGTGGGCCGTCACTGACAAATCCGCCGTAATTGATGAGGCTTGCGTTAGGGGGTAGCTCGGCGAGGGGCTTTAAGCCCGTTGTTAAAAAATTTAATCCGTAATCGCCGTAAAAAGTAATCGTTGTGGCGTGCGGGTCTTTTTTGTCGCCCGAACATGCAAGGAGCGAGGCTGTCAACAAGATTAGGATCAAAATTCGCACAGTGTCGGCCTTTGTGGATTTATATAAAATTTATATAAATTCTAAACCTTTATTTTTTAAAATAATAAATATATTAATATCTGTAACAATTTTGTCATTTTTAGCGCTCTGCGTTTTACAGGCCTCCCTTTTGCTGTGATTGAGCGGGTTTGGGGAGGAGTGTCTTGTCCTCCTCGCTAGACAGAGCTAGGCAGAGCAGTGCGGATCTAATGCACGCTGGGCTCAAAACAGGGGCGGGTAGAGCCCCTGAGCAAGCCTTGGAGTTAAGTTTTGCGGCTTAACAAACCTTCGGCCAACTGAGCCAATGCGCTTTTATAGGTCGAATCATGGAGGTGTTCCAGTGCTTTGAGGGCGCGGCGGGCCTCAGCCATTGCGGCCTCCCTGGTCGCTGTCATCGCACCCGTTTCATGAACAATACTGACGATATCTGAGAGCTGGTCTGCGCGACCTTGTCTAATTGCATTTTGAATAAGTTCTTTTTGTGCTTCGCTGGCGCGTTGCATGGCTATGATGAGGGGCAGTGTTGTTTTCCCCTCTCTCAAATCATCGCCTAAATTCTTACCAAGCTCTGTCGTGTCTCCGTCGTAATCCAGTACATCATCAATGACTTGAAAGGCTGTGCCTAGGGCTTGTCCATATTCAGCGCAAGCGGTCTCAATAACCTCAGATGCACCTGTCATCACGGCCGGAATCCTGCAGCTGGCTTCAAACAATTTTGCAGTTTTAGAGCGAATAACACGCAAATAACCGGCCTCATCTAGGGATGGGTCGTGCATATTCATGAGCTGGAGGACTTCGCCCTCCGCGATCACGTTAGTGGCCTCAGCCAATAACGCAAGCACCCTCATTTCCTTGCACTCCACCATCATTTGAAAGGCTCTTGAGTAAAGGAAATCACCGACCAATACGCTAGCAGGATTACCAAATGAGGCGTTTGCCGTTGCTCGTCCCCGTCTTAGCGTTGATTCGTCTACGACATCGTCGTGCAAAAGAGTAGCTGTGTGGATGAATTCCACCACTGCGGCAAGCTGAATTCTGTGGGCGTGTTGATATCCCAGGGCACCTGACATGAGCAAAAGAAGTGCAGGTCTAAGTCTTTTACCGCCCGCCGATATGATGTATTGACAAATCTGCCCAACCAAGGGCACGCTTGTGTCCAGACGGTGAGTGGTGAGTGCGTCCACTAAGACCATGTCCGCTTGAATCAGAGACAAAGGGGTGGAGGGTGGATTGCTAGGGGCAGGTGTCAAAGCGTTAATTTTGAGTGTATCGGGGCAATTATAGAAGCGACCCAAAATCAAGCGCTTTTGTCTGGCTATTTCACCGATTAATTTTGCAGAACTGACCTGGTCTGGCCCCAATTAATATCGAGTTTGGAGCTAATTACGTTGTAATTAAGGAGCTTGTTAAGCTAAAAGGGGTTGGATATTGGTAATTTCTGGTCAAATTTACTGGAAATGCTATAATTTAGGGCTCTGCGGAAAATCCTTTCCCAGAGCTTCAAAGAATTTTCTAGAGGTTAGTATGTACGCAGTCATAAAAACTGGTGGCAAGCAGTATCGCGTGTCAACCGGCGAAAAAATTAAAGTAGAACAGATCGCTGCGGACGTAG
>CAJAYT010000083.1 GCA_903949285.1 uncultured Burkholderiales bacterium | reverse complement strand
GTGAATATCACCCTCAACGCGTCGAGAAATAATCTCAGAGTCGCCGTGATTTTTATTGGCAAATTCAATTAATGAGGAAATAAGTAAATGATCGCCCTGCATTAATCCACGCATATTTGGGTCTCCGCTGAAAAATTTGATTACAAAAAGGGGGATATGGACTTGGGTTGTCACTCAAGCCCATCAAACAACTCTGGATTGTGCCCAACAAAAAGAGCCCCTTGACCACTTGTATTCCCCTATTTTGGAGCTGAAGTTGGTGCTGTTTTACTGCAATTTGACAGGGAGTTATTGTTTAAACCCATTATTTCCCTAAGTTCTTCTCCTAAGAGTCACAATACCCCCTTATGCATACACAAGCCAAAGCTTCACTGGGCCTGAACTGGATCAACCGTTTTACACAGTTGGGAGAGACTTTTTTTACTCGACTCCAACCCACCCCATTGCCGGATGTGCACTGGGTGAGCTGTAACCATGGTTTAGCCTTGAAAATGGGCCTCCACCCAGATTGGAACAATCAACCCGGGGTTTTGGAGGGCTTGAGTGGTTGCGCTCAGATCGAAGGCTCAGACACCTTGGCCAGTGTTTACAGTGGACATCAGTTTGGCCACTGGGCGGGCCAATTAGGAGATGGTCGTGCGATCTATCTGGGCGAGGCGCAAACAGATCTGGGTAACTTGGAGATCCAACTCAAAGGCGCTGGTTTAACCCCCTATTCAAGATCCGGGGATGGTCGCGCTGTGTTGAGGTCTAGTATCAGGGAGTATCTTTGCTCGGAGGCCATGCACGCACTCGGCATACCCACAACAAGGGCACTTTGCCTGACGGGCTCCAAGGGCATCGTCTACCGCGAAGAGGTCGAGCGCGCAGCGGTGGTGACACGTGTGTCCCCTAGTTTCATTCGGTTCGGTCATTTTGAGCATTTCGCTGCTAAGGGCGATACAGCGAGTCTTCGAACACTCGCCGACTTTGTTATTACACATTACACCCATCTACTAGAGGAGAGTGAAGAACTAGAGGCTCTGGGCAATGAGGAGTTGAGAACTCAGATCACTCAAAACCCTTATGCACTAATGCTATACAGAGTCACCCGAAAGACGGCCAAGCTCATGGCACTTTGGCAATCGGTTGGCTTTTGTCACGGCGTGATGAATACGGACAACATGAGCATATTAGGACTGACGCTGGACTACGGGCCATTTCAGTTCATGGATGCTTTTATTCCAGATCACATCTGCAACCACACCGATCAGGGGGGGCGTTACGCCTACGACCAACAACCCAATGTCGCTTACTGGAACCTATACTGCCTAGGTCAAGCGCTACTTCCACTGATTGCAGATAAAGACCTTACGGTTGAATGTTTGGACAGTTATAAAGTCGTTTACCCCCGTTTTAAGCATGAAATCGTGCTAAGGAAATTGGGACTATCCAACCTGCACTCCATTCCAACTGATGTATCCCAAGAGTTGATAGGTAAGCTTGAAAGCGTGATGGCCTTGCAAGAGGTGGACTTCACTATTTTCTGGCGAACACTAAGCACTGCTGTAAGCAATTTAAGAGAAAGGATCTCGGGCACGAATACCCTCTCGACGCATAGTGCACAATTCAAAGAGATCAATGCACTATTCTCAAACACACGATCTCAGAATGCTTGGCATGAATGGCTCGCTCAGTATTTGAAGCTTATTTCATCGAGTGGTGAGGATTTAGCTGAAATCTCAGGCATGATGCTTCTTACAAATCCAAAATTTGTACTTCGCAACCATTTAGGCGAAGCGGCAATCAAAAGTGCAGAGAGGGGCGATTTTTCAGAGGTTCAAATACTCCTTAAAATACTAAGCACGCCGTTTGACGAGCACCCTGAGTTTCAATCTTACGCTAACCCCCCCCCAGACTGGGCTTCCTCCATCTCCATTAGCTGTTCATCATGAATAAACAACTCACCGACGCGCAGTGGCAAGCACTGCTAAAAGAAAAAAATGCTGAGCCACTAGCCTTTGAGGTCACTCGTAAAGCTGCAACTGAGCGTGCGTTCACAGGAAAATATGCAGACTTCTGGGAAAAGGGGATCTACAAATGCGTTTGCTGCGGGGCTAAACTCTTCGAAAGCGAGACTAAATTTGATGCGGGTTGTGGATGGCCAAGCTTTTACCTTGCGGCTGAGGACTCCCCCATCACCGAGCGCGTCGACAAAAGTCACGGCATGATACGCACCGAGTCCTTATGCGGAAACTGCGGGGCGCATCTGGGGCATCTATTTGACGACGGCCCACAGCCCACAGGACAGAGGTATTGCATGAATTCGGCGTCCCTTGAGTTTGACCCTAAAAAGTAAATCCGCCGCAACCAAATCTAACCTTGGTGATCTCTCTTTTCTTTCTCCTCATTTTTTAAATAACCCCCATAACTTTTTGCCATGAAACTGCTTGTTGATTTTTTTCCTATCGCCATATTCTTTGTGGCCTTTAAGATATTTGATATCTATGTGGCCACAGGCGTTGCTATCGCAGCCACCTTGCTCCAAATTGGGTATTTAAAGAAAGTACACGGCAAAGTTGAGATCATGCAGTGGGTTAGCTTGGGGGTCATTGTTGTATTTGGCGGCGCAACCTTAATCTTTCATGACAACACCTTTATTCAGTGGAAACCGACGGTCCTTTACTGGTTAATGGGATCCTCGCTTTTGATCAGTAACTTTGTCTTCAAACGCAACCTAATGAAAGTCTTCATGGGCGAGCAACTCGTACTGCCCGATCACGCCTGGGTTGTATTGCTGTGGAGTTGGGTTGGTTTTCTGACCTTCATGGGTTCTCTCAATTTGTATGTAGCCTTTAATTTTGATTTAAATACTTGGGTTAATTTCAAATTGTTTGGGAGCATTGGGCTCATGATCGTATTTGCCGTATTACAAGGCATGTATTTGAGTCGCTTCGTGAGCGCGGAGGAACTCCTGGGCGAGGAAGCAGCCAAAGAGTCCGAAGCACCCCACTCAGAATTACCCAAGGTAGAAAAAACATGACCGCGACCTCTTACGACCTAGAACGGTGTTTAAAGGAAGATTTAACCCCCCATTTTTTAGAAGTCATTGATGAGAGCCATCATCATGCTGGGCACGCAGGTGTAACTGAGATGCAAAAAAACGGCTCCGCTTCAGGATCCGGGGGCACACACTTTAGAATCAAAATCGCCAGCACTCAATTTGAAGGACTTACCCGTGTCGCTAAACACCGGTTGATCTACAACGCTTTGCAAAGTTATATAGATGCGGGCGTGCACGCCATAGCCATTGAGTTAGTCTAAAGATTCTTAAATCTCAGTAAACTGTTTGTTGCAACGCGTTTTTTACAGTTGAACGGGAAAAATAACAGCTTTACCTCCAACTTGCCGCAAAACCACCATCGCACAGCCAAGAGTCATCTTCTATGCTTATAATGTTTAGATTAGAGGATGAAAATCTAAGTTTGGCGCCCCTTATTAGAGGTTTTTGATTTAAATTTCTTATTTCTAAACAGTTTCGAATTTTTATTTTTTGTTATTTCTTGAATCTATCCATGAAACTCAATCCACTCCAAAAAACACTTCGATCTGCAATCGTATTGACTGCGGTATCTTTTAGTCTGGGCGCATTTGCTCAAAACATTGCCATCGTGAATGGCAAGGCCGTACCCAAGAGCCGCGCAGAAGCCCTGACACAGCAGATCATCCGATCTGGGCGTCCAGTAACACCCGAAGTAGAAGATCAAATCAAGGAAGAAGTCATTGCACGAGAGATTTTCATGCAAGAGGCTCAAAAAGTTGGCCTAGACGGATCTAGCGACTTTAAAGAACAGATGGAATTGGCTCGCCAAACCATTATGATTCGCGAACTCTTCATGCAATTCCAAAAGAAAAATCCAGTCACAGATGATGAAATCAAGGCTGAATACGACAAGTTCGTAGCTGCAAATGCAGGCAAAGAGTATCACGCTAGGCACATTCTTGTTGAAAAAGAAGACCAAGCCAAAGCGGTGATTGCATCCCTTAAAAAGGGTGCAAAATTCGAAGATATAGCTAAAAAACAATCCAAAGATCCAGGATCAGGCTCTAAGGGTGGTGATCTTGACTGGGCCGCTCCGAGCAACTTTGTTAAGGAGTTCTCTGATGCAATGGTTGCTTTGAAAAAGGGTCAGTTCACAGATCAACCCGTTAAAACTCAATTCGGCTATCACATCATTCGATTAGACGATGTCCGTGAAGCTCAGATCCCCAAGTTTGAAGAAGTTAAGCCCCAAATCGCTCAACAACTACAGCAGTTAAAGATGAATAATTACCAACAAGACCTTCGCACAAAAGCAAGAGTTGAATAATTAATCACAAGCATCTCATAATCAATGTCCGTTACTATCAAAGGTAACGGACATTTTTTATTGCACAGCGGCAGTTTGCAAAATGCCACCACGGGTAATATCAATTGGCGAAGAGAAGTACACAGAGCTCACCTGCAAAAAGCCAACCAAAGCTCCATATCTCGCCGGCGAATACATACGCCTGTAAATTGACTAACCAACCCATTTGCGGGCATTTCTCCAGATCTGGAACCACGGACTCAGGGATCCCAATCCACCAGTCTTACTTAGATCAGTCCAACTCATTTGAGCATTTCTAAACACACGCTCTGGGTGAGGCATCAGTGCTGTAAAACGACCATCGGGCGTTGTTACCCCAGTCAATCCATTTGAACTACCGTTGGGGTTTAAGGGGTAGATCTGGGTGGGTAATCCATCTGCGTCGATGTAACGAAGGGCTGCATTCACAAGACCCTCATTGCCCTGATGTGCAAAGTTAGCGTACCCCTCGCCGTGTGAGACGACAATGGGGAGTCTCAGTCCTTGCATGTCTTTCAAAAACAGACTCGGGCTGGCTTGTACTTCGACCATACTCAACCGAGCCTCAAATCGCTCGCTTTGATTGGTTGTAAACCTCGGCCAATTATGTGCGCCGGGAATGATTTGCGAGAGTTCAGCAAACATTTGACATCCGTTACAAACACCCAGTCCAAATGTATCTGCTCTGTTAAAGAAACCCACAAACTCATCCCGGAGTTGCGAGTTAAAGAGTATGCTTCTCGCCCAACCCACCCCAGCACCCAGGGTATCACCGTAACTAAATCCACCGCAAGCCACTAGGCCTTGGAACTCTTTAAGCCTTACCCGCCCCGACTGAAGCTCTGTCATGTGCACATCAACACTCTCAAAGCCAGCGCTGGCAAAGGCGTAGGCCATCTCGACGTGTGAATTAACACCTTGTTCTCTGAGGATGGCTACTTTAGGGCGTGCGATGGGTGAATTGATGGCGTTAGGGGTCGTGGTTGCACTAGCCTTTGCTGCGCCTTCAAACACCTTTTCAAAAGCGGGCGTAAGTTGCACGCTGAGTCCACTGCGTTTGGTATCCATCTTTTGCGCATGCTCTTGGTCCGCACATTCGGGGTTGTCCCTTGCGCGACAGATCTTCCAACTTACGCTATCCCACACTTGGTGAAGATCATCGAGTTGGGCGCTAAAGACTTCCTTCGCATCACGCCAAATACTCAATTGCCCAACCCCACTTAGTAACTCTGGGTGAGAGGGGTTGAGGGGGCGAGTTTTACCGATGCAATGGCTGACAGCGGACAGGCCGTGATTGCGAAGCTCTTGCAGAACCGAGTCCCGGTCTTTGGTAAGCACTTGGATAACTACACCAATCTCCTCGTTAAAGAGTGCCTTAAGTGTTAGCTCATCACGTCTAGCGCTGACCTGGGATGCCCAGTTTTTGGAGTCGCCGTACTCTGCCTTGGAGTCTTGAATACCGTCGCCCTCAGTGATCAACATATCCACGTTTAAGGCCACCCCCACCTGCCCCGCAAAAGCCATCTCACAAACACAGGCGAGCAGGCCACCGTCGCTTCGGTCATGGTAAGCCAAGATCTTTTGCTGAGCTCTAAGGGCATTGACCGCATTGACCAATGATTTAAGTTGCTGAGGGT
Organism: uncultured Burkholderiales bacterium; assembly: GCA_903949285.1. GTDB lineage: Bacteria > Pseudomonadota > Gammaproteobacteria > Burkholderiales > Burkholderiaceae_C > Limnohabitans. Next base: position 4,749 of record CAJAYT010000083.1, on the reverse strand, counting down.
TGTCCAGATCAGGAACGATGTCGCCCATTTGATTTTGAACGAGCGCCAAAACGCTCGCACCCATGCGGTTTTGGCCATTACCCAAATCAATCAAAATAAGTGTAGTGTCCAGTGCTTCACGGTTGAGTTGCGGTGTGAGGGTCCCCTCAATAGTTGGAAGGGTTGCAAAGGCACTGATCACAAGGCTTACCGGGGAGACTACTTTATGATTTTCTCCGTCACTGCTGTGCCACTGTGTACGCATGGACAAACTGTCTTTTCCAACGGGTATAGATACACCCAGTTCTGGACAAAGCTCCATACCTACGGCTTTGACTGTGTCATATAGCGCAGCGTCCTCGCCAATTTCACCGCACGCGGCCATCCAATTAGCTGATAGCTTAACGCGCTCTAATTGAACAGGCGCACTCAGTAAATTAGTGATGGCCTCAGCAACAGCCATCCGCCCAGAGGCGGGCGGATTCAGCACAGCGATGGGAGACCTCTCCCCCATGCTCATCGCCTCTCCTGTGAGCCCCTTAAAGTCACTCAAAGTTACGGCGCAGTCCGCAACTGGCACCTGCCAAGGTCCCACCATCTGATCACGGTGTGATAAACCTCCAACTGTTCGATCACCAATGTTGATCAAAAACCTCTTTGACGCAACTGTTGGATGACTGAGTACTTTAATAACAGAGTCTGACAAGCTGAGTGATAAGTCCAGTGCTTTCGCGTCACGCTGGACACGCACAACATCTTTGTGTATTTTTGGGGTTTTACCAAGAAGGACACTCATGGGCATATCGACAGGGTGCACAGACGTAGACGGCGCTTTGCGGGTAGCCGTGGTCTGCGCGTTAGCACGGGCGTGAGACCCCGGCGCATTTGCGTCCTCAACGACGAGTTCCGTTTCTTCAGTGGCAACCCCGACAACAGCAAATGGACAGCGCTCGAGTTTGCAAAAGGACTCAAAAAGAGACTTCGATTGTGGGTCAATCGCCAAAACATAACGCTCTTGTGACTCATTGCACCAAATCTCGCGCGGCGCCATCCCCGACTCCTCAACCGGTACCTCTTTCAGATAAAAACGCGCGCCTTGGCCTGCATCGTTCACCAATTCTGGAAAGGCGTTGGAGAGTCCTCCTGCGCCTACATCATGAATCGCCAAAATGGGGTTGGAAGCACCCAGCGCCACACAGTGGTTGATGACCTCTTGGGCCCTACGCTCAATCTCAGGGTTGTCTCGCTGCACAGAATTAAAGTCGAGTTCAACAGCGTTTGCGCCGCTGGCCATGGAGCTGGCTGCTCCACCGCCAATCCCAATACGCATGCCCCCTCCACCGAGTTGGATAAGCAGTGCGCCAGGTTGGAATTTAATTTTCTCGGTCAGTCGTGCATCAATTTGTCCCAACCCACCCGCAATCATGATGGGTTTGTGGTAGCCCCATCGACGTTGGTTGTGTGTAATCTCAAACTCACGAAAATAGCCCCCTAGATTAGGGCGTCCAAATTCATTGTTAAAAGCAGCAGCCCCCAAAGGACCCTCTGTCATTATTTGTAAGGAACTAGCCATGTGGGAGGGCTTGATGTGATCGAGCTTATCAACGGTCAATGCCTTAGTTGTTTGGAGGCCCTCTTGCGACCAAAGAGTAGATACTGTAAAGCCGCACAAGCCCGCCTTAGGCTTAGCGCCTCGCCCCGTTGCGCCCTCATCTCTTATCTCGCCCCCAGACCCAGTTGAAGCGCCTGCGTAAGGTGCGATTGCAGTTGGGTGGTTATGGGTTTCAACTTTCATCAAAATGTGATTGACTGCATTGAACGCGGCATATGAGCGGAGCGGTGGGTCGTTCGAGCTGGGGTTAGAGCTTGGGCTAGAGCTAAAGCTAGCCTCAAACCTTTCAATCATTTGTCCTTGCATGACAGCTGCATTATCGGAGTACGCAATCACGGTGAATTCGGGATTTTTTTGGTGTGTATTACGAATCATCCCGAACATGGATTGCGCCTGAGGGACGCCGTCTATGGTGAAAGTAGCATTGAATATTTTGTGCCGACAGTGCTCACTATTGGCCTGAGCAAACATCAAAAGCTCAACATCAGTTGGATTTCTTTTGAGGGTTATAAAAGCATCGACCAAATAATCGATCTCATCGTCGGCGAGGGCAAGGCCTTGCTCAGAATTGGCTGTGACTAAGGCAGACCTGCCGTGTAACAAAACATCTACAGTTTGCATAGCGGGAGCTGTGATCACGTCAAAAAGACGTCCCACCGTGTCCTTCGCGAAATGGACAGACTCGGTCATACGGTCGTGAAGCAAGACTGCAAGAGCCTCTAGCCTCTTTGTGTCCAGCTTTTTACGGCCTTTGCAGCAGAACTCATACTGCACGATCCGCTCAATACGCTTGACCTCAAAGCCGCAGTTGTGCGCAATATCGGTCGCTTTAGAAGACCACGGGGACAAGGTGCCAAGCCGGGGACTGACCCACAGCGGATTTTCTAAATTGGAGCGCTCTTGAATTGACTCGCTACCCTTTGCACCTGCTGGGGCGAGTAATTGCTGTATTTGATCAAGACGCGCTTGGCTTACAGGCTCAGAAGTAGCTACCCAGTAAACAAAGTGAGCTTGAATGCTTTGGAGTTCAGGGCAAATGGTTTGAACCTTGCTCAGCAATTGGGCAGACTTAAAGGAGCTGAGTGCGACACCACCCATGAATTGATTAAAAATGAGGCTCACTGGGGATCTTTTTAAGCTAGTGGAGAAGATGAGTGTAAAGGAACAGCTAAGAACAAGACGGGTGACTTAAATCGGCTATTCCACAGGAGAGACAACGGAAAATAGTGTTTTTGAAAATATTAGCATTTAATCCATTTCTATAAGGCCAAAACGCCTTTCAAAAACCGGGTTAAGTGGATATTTTGAGCACACCTGATCAACTAAAAATGACCATTTTAGCGGAGGGGAAGACAATGTTTCCTGAGATAATACAGAAATGACTATTTCCATTAAAAACAAAGACGATATTGAGGGAATGCGCCTGGCTGGGAGACTCGCCTCAGAGGTGCTTGATTACTTGACGCCGCACGTCACCGCTGGAATCACAACAAACCAACTCGATCAACTCGCCCACGATTACATCACCGGTGTTCAACAGGCCATACCAGCGCCTTTGAACTACACCCCGGCAGGCTATAAGCCCTATCCAAAATCAATTTGCACCTCAATCAATCACCAAGTTTGTCACGGTATACCCAATGATAAAGCGCTAAAAAAGGGCGACATTGTGAATATCGATATCACCGTGATCAAAAACGGTTGGCACGGTGACACCAGCAGAATGTTTTTGGTTGGGGAATCCTCCATCGCTGCCAAGCGGCTATGTCAAATCACCTACGATGCGATGTGGCACGGCATTGTCCAAGTCAAGCCAGGCGCTAGGCTTGGGGACATCGGGTATTCGATTCAAAAATTTGCGGAAGGCTTGGGTTGCTCAATTGTGCGTGAGTTTTGCGGTCACGGGATTGGCAGAGTCTTCCACGAAGAGCCACAGGTTCTGCATTACGGCAAGCCCGGCACAATGGAGGAACTAAAACCGGGGATGACCTTCACCATTGAGCCTATGATCAACGCGGGTAAACGTGACATCAAAGAGCTTGGAGACGGCTGGACTATCGTGACGCGAGACCACTCCCTATCTGCTCAGTGGGAACATACGGTTTTGGTAACACAAACTGGCTATGAGGTTTTAACGCTCTCTGCGGGCAGCCCCCCCTTACCCGATTTTGTGTCAACTTCCGTTTGCTGAAATGACTCCCTAACTCGGTAATCCACTCGATGCCTAACTCACTCAAAAATCTTACCTTTAAACAAAAAAAAGCGGACCTTTTGAATGAATGGGATGCACCACTTCATATTCAGTCTGCCCGCAAGATACCGAGGCATCTGAAACAACTCAGTGATTTAACCGATCAGACTCTGGTTGAATTGTGGAACACTCAATTTGGATCGTCCGCTGCGGTACCTTTTGCACTCGTTGCAGTTGGAGGGTTTGGACGAGCGGAGCTTTTCCCCTTCTCTGACGTTGACGTTTTACTGCTTTTGCCACGCAACTTCGATCTTGAATTAAATCCTGATCTAAAGACCAAGCTAGAACAATTTATTGGTGCATGTTGGGACACGGGCTTAGAGATAGGCTCTAGTGTCAGAAATTTAAACGAATGTATCGATGAGTCTTTAAAGGACGTTACGATACAAACGGCTCTTCTTGAGTGCAGATTTTTGACGGGGGACAAAAATCTCTATCAAGAGTTTTACACTGAATTCAGATCAAACCTAGATGCCAAAGCTTTTTACAAGAACAAATTGTTCGAGATGCGCCAGCGGCATAACAAGTTTGAAAACACACCCTACTCCCTTGAGCCCAATTGCAAAGAGTCTCCGGGTGGGTTGAGGGATTTGCAGCTGATCTTATGGCTGTCTAATGCGAGCGGATTTGGGGTTAATTGGGACGAAATTGCAAAGGCCGGTATAGCAACTCCGCTTGAAGCCAGACAAATTAAACGCAATGAGTCGTTACTGTTTTTGATTCGCTTCAGACTCCACCTTGCTGCCCGCAGACGTGAGGACCGTTTGGTCTTTGACCTTCAAAGCAAGGTCGCTGAAAACCTTCATCTCGGCAACCCCAAAGAGGAGGATATTCCTGCTCACGCCCGCTCTGCCAGTGAGGACCTCATGAAACGCTACTACTGGGCGGCTAAAGCAGTCACTCAGCT
>CAJAYT010000082.1 GCA_903949285.1 uncultured Burkholderiales bacterium | reverse complement strand
TTCTACACTAAACTAAATGCGACAACTACCCTGACACCGGGGGCAAGCTGAACTTGTCTCAGTCATCGATACGTTTCAGATCACGATAAAAATTCTCATGAGGACCAAACGTCAACAGCTTGATGCTTTCCTCATCCAAAATACGATAGGCCAGCAAACAGAGTTGTTGAGAGAGTTTGAATTTAAAAACGCGGACTCCCAACAAATCACCGATCTTGGCTTCACCGATCATTGGGTCTGAGCTGACTGTTTTCAGTGCCGCATCCAGTTCAACTTTTTGCGGTGGATGTAGTTTTTTTGTGGCCCGAGCAAATGAAGCCGTAACAAGTAAACGCATCAGTTAAAAACGTATTCGCCAATGACCGGTTCTTGGTCTGCGATCAGGATGTCGCGAATCATGGCAAAGGGTAAATCTGGATTTTCTTGGGCAACCTTGCCAATCTGAGACCAGTACTCGATCTGTTTGGGCACCGAGCGATGCTCAATGTGTGCATAAACCTTGGCCTGCTCGACTAGGCCTTCAGACAATTTGACGTTGACGGACATGCTAGCTCTCCTTAATTATGGTCCATTGTAGCACTATAGGTTCCGAGAAGGAACCTATGCACATAATACTCAGGCTACCTATGTTTTAAGCGATGCTGACGGCGTGCGCGTGAATTTCAACCTTGAGCTCGTGCTTGAGGGCGGAAAAAATGGCCGCCAAATTACCACCGGGATAAGCCTCCCCCTTCAGGGGGAGGACAACGCTATTCGGGGCGATTCTGATCTTGGATGTATCGCTTGAGCACTTCAATGGGCGCACCGCCTGTGCTGCTGGCAAAGTAGCTTGGGCTCCATAGCGAGTTCTTTGATTTGGCAACAGACCAGAACGATTCGATTTCGGGGAACTGTTCCTTCAGCCGACGAATTGAAACACCCTTGAGGCTGTTCACCATCGAAGCGATGCTGTGCTTCGGTGGATAAGACACAAGCAAATGAACGTGGTCCTCTTCGCCGTTGAACTCCAACAACTCGGCCTCAAAGTCGTCCAACACTTTGTCGAGTATGTCTCGCAAAGCCAGCAAGCGCTCGTCGTTGAACACCTTGCCTGTGTGCTTGCACACAAAAATAAGATGGGCCGTAAGGGAGTAGACGCAATGCCGCCCTTTATTTGCTTTAAACATTGAAGACCAATTGCAGAAAGTTGAGATTGTGATACGCTAACACTCATGCAGACCAAAACGCTCAAGCTACGAATCAAAGACAAGCATGCCGCTTGGCTTGGTGGCTTGGCGCGCGAAGTCAACACCGTGTTCAACTTCTGCAACGAGGTTTCGATGAAGGCATCGAACCCCTACAGCGGCAAGCCCAAGTGGTTGACAGGCTACGATTTGCAAAAGCTCGTCTCAGGCTCAACCAAAGGCGAAGACGCCCTGAGCATTCCAAGCCAAACGCTCCAGCAGGTGTGTGAGGAATACGCCACCCGGCGAAAGCAGTTCAAAAAACACCGCCTCAACTGGCGCGTGAGCAATCCGAAGTCCAGCAAATACAGCCTTGGCTGGCTTCCGCTCAAAAAAGGCGCTGTCGTCTACAAGGCAGGCCAAGTGCGCTACGCAGGTAAGCTGCTCAGTCTGTGGGACAGCTACGGCCTTGATAAGTTTGAACTCCGTGGTGGGTCGCTTAGTGAAGACAGCCGTGGTCGTTGGTATCTAAACGTGTGCGTGCAGCTTGAGGTTGCACCTAGTAAGGGCACAGCCTGCGTTGGCATTGACCTGGGGCTCAAGGAGGCGGCCACCTGCTCAGACGGTCAGGTGCTGGCAAGCCGTTGGTATCGAAACGCAGAGGTATCGTTGGCTACGGCACAGCGATCCAAGAAGAAAAAGCGCGTCAAGGCTATCCATGCCAAGACCGCAAACCGCCGCAAGGACGCGATGCACAAACTGTCCACCAAGTTGGTGGTGGGGAACGCTGCGATCTTTGTGGGCAATGTGGCCAGCGCAAAGCTGGTCAAGACCAAGATGGCCAAGTCCACGCTGGATGCTGGTTGGTCTCTGTTCAAGACGATGTTGGAATACAAATGCAATCATGCAGGTGTCGTCTTTGAGGAAGTGAACGAAGCTTGGAGCACCCAGACTTGTTCATGCTGCGCAAGTGTCGAAGGGCCGAAAGGTCTTGAGGGTTTGGGCGTTCGCCAGTGGGTGTGTCAATCGTGCGCAACTGAGCACGACCGAGACATCAACGCTGCGACGAACATCATGGCAAAAGGACTGGCGCAGTTAGCAATTTCCAAAGCAGCGGAGGCGAAAGCCGATGAACCTGTTTTGAATGAGGCGAAAGCCGAGGCCGGGCATGGCCTTCCCGCTGGGGGAATCCCCGCCCTTTAGGTCTGGGAGGATGTCAAAATGTCACTAAACAATTATTGGAGCCGTGGTGTCAACTCAAACTGTTAATCGATAGCCTTGTTGATGCGATCTTTCGGAAACTCGACACGCGGGCGGCCACGCGGTTTTAGCATTTCTTTGGCGACCTTGGCACCAAAAATCTGAGGCCACACCTCGCTGGCCGGACGCGCCTTCTTGTAATTTTCCACCGTCCATTCTGGGTTTTCGTCGTCCAGTAGTTCAGGGTTGGGGGTTTGTTCATACTGTTTCACCTCTCGTTTGTTCGCCTTGCGCAGGCTATTGACGTGCACCTTGCCAGCGCGGGGAGTGAACACCACGGAGAAGAGTCGGTCACCGATAAATCCAAGTACACGGCACCGTTGCTCGCCCTACTGTTATTGTGCTTTTGGGCTAAATATATCTAGGGCTCTTTTAAGGTGCACAAATATTGAATATGGTGTCAAAGCGTTTCAAAGCCACACTCAGCAACTTTGTGTGCCCAGTTCCCCATGAATGCGGACGTGCGTTTCGTTGACGCCAATCAAATGACTTTGGCTGATGAGTAAGTACGTAGCCGATTTCGCCCCTTGCACCTGGCGCCGTTATTGCGAAGGGATTGTCTGCGTGCTGTGCAGAGTGCGTCATCGGAAAGCCCACGACCACTCCAGTCTTTTCGGCAAATGCTTTTGTTGAAATTACTAGCATTGGGTGATCGTCAGGCATTTCAGCACCAACATGAGGACTGTACTGGACAAAAATTATCTCGGCACGATCAGGTACCCAAAATGCAGATTTACTAGTACTCATTAGGAAAAAGCCTCTACACCGCGAGGCCCATCAGCCAGAAGTTCACCACCGTGCTTAACGCTGTCGAAGGCCGCTAACATTTCCTCAAGTGTTGGCTCAGTTTCTGTCTCGATTACGATACGACCAGGCTTTACAATTACGCGCACAGGCGTACCCGCTACAACGCCCGCAGCCTTCGCCATTGGCTTTGTGAGCCGAAGCGCTAAGCCATTACCCCATACGCTTATTTGACTTGCAACAGTGCCCATATCTGTCCCTTAAGTTGTTGAAACAAGTGTATCAACGATTCGAGACCGTGTCAACAACCGTTTCTACATTGTCAGTAACTAATGAGTTGTCTGGTTTTCTAGGGACTTAGGATGTTATTTAGGTTTGTGGAGTCTTTATATAGTGTTAATCGTTCTGGAGTTTCTGTTTATACCGAATCTTCAATTGGAAATTTTAAGAGTACGGGGTGATCTTCCATTCCGACAGGGGGAGGCAGTATTGCAATGATGACTTCAAAAGAGTTATTGCTGAGCTCAGATGCAAAGTTCAATGAGGCGCAAGGGGGCCTGCTGGGACAACGCCCCAAGGGAGAGTCTGTGGGGTAAGCCAAGTATGGCTCGACTATACGGGCAAAGGTTTGCAACAAGGCAAGCCTTGATGGATGAGGTGATGAACTGGATCAGTTTCTACAACTGCAAAAGGCTACACTCAACTTCAGGTTATGTAAGCTCCATGGAGTTTGAGAGACGAGGGCATGCAACACGAAAAGACGTTGCATAATTCAAGCAGTTAAGAAGTATGTTTAGGGGCAACCTCAATCAAATACTCTGAAATAGACGTTAAGTTGGCAAACTTCTAATGACAAGGTAGGCTTGCCCAGCTAAGATCAGTGATAGTAGCAATGATGTGAAATATTTTTCATGCCGAAATCATTTGTGTAATCGTAAAAAACCATAAAAAATTTAGCATATGGACCTTTTCTCTGCACTTGGCTTCAAATGGGATCGATCAAAAATTCCTAATTCCATTTCAACGCATTCAGTTGAACGCGTTAGCTTTCGTTTCCAACAAATGCTATCGGTTTTTGTTTGGGATGCCTCTGTCCTTGAAGGAAACCCCTTCACCTATCCTGAAGTCAAGACTTTGCTTGATGGGGTTACTGTCGGTGGACGGAGAGTTTCCGATCAAGAACAGGTGCTCAATCTTGCCGAAAGCTGCAAACATCTCCTGGCAATAGTCAAAGCGAACAAGTTTAAATTAGACAAAGCGACTTTCACTGAGTTGCACAGTCTCGTGGCTCGAAATGAAGCCTTGGAATGGGGGCACTTTAGGGGCGAAGGGAAGGAAACATCTTATTCACCAGATGTTGCACTGGGAGAACATGGGCGCCACACGCCTTTGCGAACTATCAAAGGAGCTCCAGATTTAAATAAAGTCTTCATGCAAGGTATTCAAGAGCTTAACAACCAAGTGAATCTTCAATTTGAAAAAGGACTGGCATTTTTCCTATTCGGCGCACTGCAGCAATTCTTTTTTGATGGCAACAAGCGCACATCTAGGCTCATGATGAACGGGATTTTGATGTCCGCTGGAATTGATGCAATCAGCGTACCCGCAGCGAAAGTCCAAGAGTTCAACGAAAAAATGGTTAGGTTTTATATCAGCAAAGATGCCACGCAGATGATGGAGTTTATGGTCGGTTGTTATGAACCGAATTAGCCACTTCAGCCGTTCATCTTTCAATTTACAAAAATATGGATAACATGTCCAAGCTTAATTGCTTCGAAGATCTCGACTTCAATTTCAGCAAGCTCTAACCCACTACCGACAGAATTTAAGAATTGACTTTTATTAAGCACACCACCAGCAGTGCAAGAATTCGCTAATGAATTGAGTCCATTAATCCACATGGCTGTTGCTGCCAAGTTCATTTGTATCGAGACAAGGGCTACTAGCCTTGCATCCTGAGAGCAATAGTCTAAGGCGGTATTTTTTATGACATCTTGTTTTATATTTTCAATCTGTTGATTGAGTGCCTGAAATCTTGGGATGCACTCCATGATGAGATGAATAAATAACTTCACTCATCTATAAACTTCACTACGATTTCCAATCTCGATCAGTAAGACTATCATCTGTCCGTCTACGATATTGCAGATCACTCTAATATCGCCCACTCTGTACCGCCAATATTGACCTATTTTTGGGTCTTTTAAATTTTTACTCAAAGAACTTGGGCCATCCAATACCGTAACGCGCTCATCCATGTAATCAAGTACGCGTAATGCAGTTTGCTTATCTAATTTTTTGAGCTGCTTACTTGAACACTCTGTGTACTTAATGATCCAGGCCAAGATCTTTCCTTACTTGGGTAGCATCT
>CAJAYT010000081.1 GCA_903949285.1 uncultured Burkholderiales bacterium | reverse complement strand
GTGAAAGTGACACCTCCCGCTATCGGTTTATTGGTTCTTGCCTCTGAGGATGAGCACCGTTATCACTCAGGAATGGGGACCGTGTTTTTGGAGCAAATTGGGGAGTTGGCAAGCGCTTGTCTCAATCGGCTGCGCTGATCATTCCCGATCTCGATCCAGTGCTAGGCCCAAGCTCAGGCTCAGGCCCAGCTCTATGTCTAGGTTTATTTCTAGGTCCTCAATAGTTCTTACCCCTGTTCCCTTAAAGTCATAAATACTATTATTGATTTAACCCAGTCTTCTTCTCAAACTTCGAGCGCATCCTTGGGCGATGAGTTGGCTCATCCGTTGATGAAGGCCTACTTAGATCACGTGCGCTTTGAGAAGCGATTGGCGCAGCGAACCTGTGAGCTGTACGTAGAAGATTTAAAGAAACTCCGTGAACTCCTTCTTGAAAAAGGGTTAGAGCCGACTGCTGCGACGAGTGCGGATTTCAGGGAATGGCTAGCCCGCATGCACAGCTCAGGTCGTACGCCAAGAGGCATTGCTCTCATACTCTCAGGATGGAGAGGCTTTTACAACTGGCTAGGCAGACAAGGTCATGTGAAGGTCAACCCTGTTGTCGGCATCAAGTCTCCCAAAGCCTCTAAACCCCTTCCCAAAGCACTTAGCGTTGATGATGCAGTCATGCTAGCTGAGTACCATGCACCTAGTGAAATAGACAGCGCTTGGTATGAACTAAGAGATAGTGCGATGGTCGAGTTGCTCTACGGCAGTGGGCTGCGCGTATCCGAGCTAGCGGGGTTGAATGTGGACTCAACCCACTCCAAGACCTTCGGTTGGATTGATTTAGAAGGCGGGGAGGCGCACGTGCTCGGTAAGGGCAGTAAGTGGCGAACCGTGCCTGTGGGTGTCCAGGCTACTGAGGCATTGAGAGCTTGGATTGCGATGCGTTCACAAAAGATTAAAGTGAAGGATTCAAAACACGCACAAAGTGGTGTGAACGCTTTAGACAGCGCAGCTTTGTTTATCGGGCACAACGGAACGCGTCTGACTCCGCAGTCGATCTGGCAAAGACTCAAGAGACGCAGTTTGCACGCGGGGCTCTCCTCGCCTGTGCATCCCCACATGCTGCGTCACTCCTTTGCGAGCCATCTGTTACAGTCCAGTTCGGATTTAAGGGCGGTGCAAGAGATGCTTGGACATGCCAACATATCTACCACCCAGGTTTATACAAGGCTAGATTTTCAGCACTTAGCCAAGGCGTATGACAACGCCCACCCCAGGGCTTCAAGAGTTAAGAAGCCTTCTCAAAAATAATGACAGGAATTTGCTCGTGAAAACCATTCGTCTCAGGCCCGGTAAAGAGCGCGCAGCGCTCAGAGGCCATCCTTGGATATTCGACTCTGCAATCGCCGCTGGTTCCGCAGACTCAGGTGAGACCGTGAAGGTTGAAGGCTCTGACGGCAAGTTCTTAGGTTGGGGAGCGTTCAGCCCTGCGTCCAAAATAAAGGTCAGGATTTGGAGCTTCAAAGAAGCGGAGCGCATTGATGAGCACTTCTTTCAAAGACAAATCAACAACAGTGTTCAGGCCCGTTCTTACTTTGATATCCAAAGTGAAGGGGTTCGCATCATTCACTCCGAGGTTGACGGTTTGCCTGGCCTCATTGTGGACCGTTATAAAGATACTTTAGTGGTTCAGTTCTTGAGTGCAGGCGTCGAGCGCTTTAAGGCGGTCATTACAAAGGCACTTGCAACATTAGACGGTATCAGTGGTATTTACGAGCGCTCGGACGTTAACGTGCGTGCACTCGAGGGCTTGGAGCCAAGGACGGGTTGGTTGTGGCGCGCTGGGCGGGCTAGCCATGGTGCGGATTTCGTACCTCCTCATGTACTTGAAGCTCCCACCCAGCTCGTGATTCAAGAGCACGAATGGTTACTGGGTCTGGATATTGAGAAGGGCCATAAAACGGGGTTTTATTTAGACCAGCGCGATAGTCGCAAACTCTTTAGCGAGTACGCCAAGCGTCTCGGCTTTAAGCGCGTTCTCAACTGTTATTGCTATACGGGCGGTTTTACGGTTGCAGCGCTCAAGGGCATGCAAGCCAGAGGTCCTTTGAGCGAGGATGCTTGCGTTTTATCGGTGGACTCCTCTGCGCCGGCACTGGACCAAGCCAGAGAACAACTGGTCTTAAACGGCCTAGATACAACCTGCGCTGAGTTTAGGGACGCAGATGTTAACCAAACCCTTCGCGCGCTCATTGATGCGGGCGAGACTTTCGATGCCGTGGTGTTAGATCCGCCTAAATTTGCTCCAACAGTTTCCCACGCAGAGCGTGCTGCAAGGGCTTACAAAGACATCAACCGCTTGGCCTTTAAGCTTTTAAAACCCAAAGGGGTGTTGTTTACTTTTAGCTGCTCAGGGGGCATATCAGCGGACTTGTTTCATAAGATAGTCGCCTCCGCCGGTGCAGATGCGGGTGTTGACGGATACATCATGCAGCGATTGGGTGCCGCCCCCGATCACCCCATGTCCATTAACTTCCCCGAGGGTGAATACCTGAAGGGGTTGGTGGTATTGAAGAAATAACCAAAATCGATTAAAATACTGGGTTGGCTAAATGATGTTTAGCAACTTTTATTTAGTTATTAAGTGCTAATTAATAAAACTTAATGACTTATTTAAAATTAATTATTAAAAAGGCTCAGGCATGTTGATCCCCGCAACCGTACTCACTGGATTTCTTGGTTCAGGCAAGACCACACTTTTAAAGCGCGTTTTGAGCGAAGCGCATGGTCAGAAAATTGCCATCATCGAAAACGAATTCGGTGAAGAAAATATTGATAACGATATATTGGTCTCTGAGACGAGTGAGCAGATCATTCAGATGAGCAACGGCTGTGTGTGTTGCACTATTAGGGAAGACCTTAGAACAACGCTTCGGGACTTGGCAGCCAAGAAAAGAAGTGGTGAGTTGGACTTTGACCGCGTTGTGATTGAGACGACTGGGCTTGCAGATCCGGGCCCGGTTGCGCAGACGTTTTTCATGGACGATGAGATTGCAGAATCTTTTTTGCTGGACTCTATCCTCACACTGGTTGACGCGGTGCACGCGCAAACTCAGCTCAATGACCGTCAAGAGGCCAGAAGACAGGTAGGTTTTGCGGATCAAATCTTTATCAGTAAGGCCGATTTGGTGAGCTCTGCTGAGCTCTCCGCTTTGCAGCACAGGCTCACTCACATGAATCCTAGGGCGCCGCAAAAGAGCGTGCACTTCGGAGAAGTCGCCATCTCTGAGGTGTTTGATCTGAAGGGGTTCAACTTAAACACTAAACTAGAAATCGATCCTGATTTCTTGGCTGAAGCGGATGATCCTCATCACCATCATGATCACCACGATCATGCCCACCATGATCATGAGCATGGTCCTAACTGTAACCATCCCTCCCACGCGGCGGGGGGGGGCGGACACGACGAGCACGCGGGTCACCACCATCATTATGACGATGATGTGAAAAGTTTTGTTTTTAAATCTAAACGAGCTTTTGATCCAGCTAAGTTAGAGGATTTTTTGGGCGCGATTGTCAATATTTACGGCCCCAAGATGCTTCGGTACAAAGGTGTTTTGTTTATGAAAGGTACCGATAAAAAGGTGATCTTCCAAGGCGTGCACCAGTTAATGGGCAGTGATTTAGGTCCAGCCTGGGGCAGAGAAGAGCCCCGTATGAATAAAATGGTATTCATTGGGATCGATTTGCCAAGAGATATTTTCCTGCAAGGGCTAGAACAGTGCTTAGTATGAGTACAATCCGCGCGCAACTTGAATTCATTTCGGAATTATAGGATTCAAGGCGTGTACCACTTTTAAAGTACCCATTCCTTCTTAAATACTCTCACTACAGAGTTTTTACCGGATAGTGCTAATGGTGAGTACTTTTGAGTCGTGGTATTTTTAGATTTTTTATAAATAAAAAAATTTAGATTTAACAATCAAATTAAGCAACTGCGAAAGAGGAGACTCCTTGATGACTGCATCTAAAGCTAAGAAAGCGGCCGCTTCCAAGAAAGCAACTAAAAAAGTTGTAGCTAAAAAAGCAAGTGCTCCTAAGGCTAAGCCCAAATCAG
>CAJAYT010000080.1 GCA_903949285.1 uncultured Burkholderiales bacterium | reverse complement strand
CTCTTTTTTATTCGAATTTTGTTGAAGTCTGAAGAAGGTTATTTAACCAGGCAGGTTTTTCGGGGCAGTGCTTTTTAATCCACTCAATTGCTACTGGGTCACCGTTTACGGCGGCTTTGCCCATCCAGCGATTTGCAAGGTCTAAATTTAGTGGTACTTTCTCTCCGTTAAAGTGCAACTCTCCAAGCTCTCGCATGGCAAGAGCACTCCCCTCCTCTGCTGCTTCTAGTAGCCATTTCTGACCCGTTTCTGTGTCGGCTTGAACACCTGAACCGTTTAAGAACATAAGACCAATGTAAGTTTTAGCCCTAGATGAACCCTTGTCCGCTGATAACTTGAACCATTTAAGCGCAGTTGGATAGTCCCCCTCAACACCGTCGCCAAGGAGATAAGCAAGACCAAGTACAAATGCACAATTGATATCCCCGCGCTTTGCACCTTCCCTGTAGTATTCAACGGCTTTTGTTTTATCAACGGGTACACCGTCACCCCGTTCGTGGGACATGCCAAGTAAGTAAGTGCCCCAGTCGTTGTTTTGGATATGTGCTGCGTGAAAGAGGTTATGAGCGGTTTCTGGGTCTTTCTCAACCCCTTCCCCGTAAATCAAAGCCAAACCGTAAAAGCACTGACAATCTGCGTCCCCGATCTCAACACCCCGTTTAGCCCATCTGGCAGCCAACTCAAGATCTGCACCTACGCCTATGCCGTGCTTGTAGTTTTCAGCAAGGAGGTAGTACACAAACTTGTGCTTTTGCTCGGCGGCCTTTTCTAACCAATACAAGCCCTCAGTTTGCTCCTCTTTGGTTTGCCCCTTCAGCATCTGGTGCTTTCCCAGAAAATACTGTGCTTGTGAATCCCCTAGAACTGCCCCTCTAAGGAGAAGATTTAATCCTTCCTCTAACCGGGCCGGGACATCAAACGTCAGATATATCCCTAACCCTGTCATGCAGTTGACACTGCCTGAACGGATTCCCTTTTTGAACCAATACTCCGCGGCCGCTTTATCAACGCGCTTACCGTATTCGCCGTGTATAAACATCATTGCAAGCTGAAATGATGCATTGGTTGATCCCAGTTTAGAGGCTCGCTTCATCACGTCTAGAGCGTGCTCAGTCTCGTGCTCCTTCGTAGCTCGCCTTAAAAGCTCATAGGCATAAAGATAGACGCCCAACGGATCGTTGTCTTTAGCCGCTAATGCCATGTGCTCCATATAGTGCTCTTTGTCTATGTCGGCCCAGTAACCGTGTGCGACGGAGCACCCAAGCTCCGTTGCCCTACGGAAGAGGGGCCTTGCAGTCTGCGGGTCTGAGTGCATGATCCCTATTGCGTATCCCATGAAACAGCGACCGTCCATGAGTTCCATACCGGCCTTGTACCAGGCTAGACCTTTGTCCGAGTCCACAGGAACTCCGTAACCGAGCCTGTGCCAAATCCCTAGGTGAAGCATTGCACTTGAGCACCCTGCGCTTGCCCGCTCTTGCAGTTTAGCTACTACATCTGGGAAGAGAGACTTAGCATCTACATTGGCCCTATGCTTTAGGGCCAAGGTACAGGCGGCGTCGTAGTCAACTTCCCGGTCCCTGGCATGACGGACAAACGAGACGAAGTCGTTCGGATTTTCACTGTCTTTAATGATGGACCAGACCAATTGGTCGATTACGTGGTCACTGGTTGTGTCAGTCATTTTGACCCTCCTAACTGGAATAATTTAGACATTTCTATCGTAAATTGCCAAAAGATCACCAGGTGACCTTGTCTGGTTTTAGACTACGAACATCCACATAACTGTTCTATCTCGGGCTAACGCGGAGTTAGGACTAGCGGATCATCGTTATTACACACAAATCATTCAATTCACACAAAAGATGATCACACTTACATTACTTACACCGCTCATGGAATGGACCGGATCGGTCGCAGGGTTACTTGGAGCCTTTTTACTGGCGAGTCACTCGAGAGTTTCAAAGTACGGCTGGATAGCTTTCCTCATTGCAAATATGGCCATGATTTGCTTTGCTTGGATGATTCAAGCCCATGGACTTCTGTTTCAACAACTGGGCTTTACATTGACCAGTTGTCTGGGGATCTACAGGGCTAGACCTTGGATACCAGTGGCTGCGAGTATCCACTCAGCAGATTAGCTCTCATCCCAAGTTTCTACGTATAGAAGCTTATTTGGGGTGATAGTCGCAAGCCTGGCCTTGTCTAACTTAATATCCCAGTTCTTCTTACCGTTTAGGACGTAATCCTCCCCAATCACAAAAAACCCGTTGTACTGAGGCAGGTCCTTGGTGATCAGGGGGATGATGTCTTGTGCTTTGGCTGTGTAGTAGTTGGGATAGCCACAGCTGTCTTTAAGCCTCTGTGCCTTATTGGCAGTTACAAGGTCTTTGATCCACTGATCGCCCCCGAGCCCCGTAACCCAGGATGCGAAGGAGGCAGCAATGGATGCATCCTCGTTCATATTCTTCTCAGTGCTGATGTAGATTTGCCATCCTAGCATCGTTAATCCTCCAGGAGTGTTGCCTTTATGCTTGTGAACCCATGAAAGCTTGCTCCCATATAAATGAGTAGCCATACCGCTTTGAGTCCCCGCTCATCGGCTAAGAAGAACATGGCCAATGCCAGCAGGCTGAACAACACAGTCATAGCGCCGTAGGACAAGCCGAGTTGGGGTGTATTAGGTTTGGTTTGCATTTGAATCTCCTTTTTGTATGCTTTTAATCATATTAGCTAAGAAGCTCAATCGATGAGCTAGTGGGAAATTTTGTTAAATTGCCCTGCAAATGAAAAAATCTTGGAATTAAATAATCAGAAAACTTGCGGCATAACCAAGGGGTGTAAAAGCATAAGAAAGTTAATTTTCGAATGTTTCGAATATTTCGAATAAGTCGTATAACTCGAATTGAACGGGAGCCGCACTGCTATGGATGTAGAAATTCGATATCAATGGAGGAGTCCAAAATGACTCAACATGCACTTAACCCTGCAACAGAGGTAGAGGCAGAGATGGCCGGAGTAGCCAGGGCGTGCATCAAATCCGCCTCAGATCATTCCAAAGCCGAAACTATTAAATTAAAGATCGAATTGGAAGACGCCAAGGTGGAATCCCAAGCATAGATTCTCCCTCCTAATACCCTTCGTTTTTTTGCAGATTTCTTGGGTTACCGTTCAAGCCAAGGCGCTTTCGAGCTTCGGCTTGACCACCTTATTGTCGGCAAAGTGGTATTGCAACGTATCTAGGTGCAAAAACAAGAGGGCTTGACATTATTCGTCAGAAGGTTACACTTAGTGAAACTTTACGATGAGTCCTTCATGCAACCTATTCGGCAATTAATGGATGTAATCAGCCATCTGGCCAGCCAGCAGGCTTGCTTGTTTACACCCGCTGATTTGCGCTCAGTTCTTCCCGAGCATTCGGACACAGCCTTTAAAACACTATTGAGCAGGGCAGTTCGGGAGGGGCACCTAGCCAAGCTATGTCGTGGCTTGTATTTATATGAAAAAGCCAATCCAGATCGCGGATTGATCCTGCCTCATGCAGTCTCTAAACTGCGGCCTCTTGGACTTAATTATCTCAGTCTCGAGACCGTATTGAGTGATGCAGGAGTCATCTCCCAGATACCCATGAACCGCATCATGGTCATGTCCTCAGGTCGGTCTAGCGTCATTGACTGCGGCCCTTGGGGTACCATTGAATTTATCAAAACTAGGCAACGACCAAAGGAGTTGGTGGGTCAAGTTGAATATGACCCCATAGCCCGACTTTGGCGAGCCAGCGTCGCACAAGCCCTAAGGGATATGAGAGCAACCCATCGCAGTATTGACTTGATTGACTGGAAAGCAGCCCATGAGTTTGTTTGATGAACTAGTCGATACAGCACTAAAAAATAAGCAAGAGTTGAGCCCCTTGCGAGTAGTCGTGGAGAAAGAACTTCTTCACCATGACATTCTTCGAGTGCTCAGCGGCGCTGGCCTGCTCACACAACTGACATTCATAGGTGGAACGTGTCTGCGTGCATGCTATGGTTCTAGTCGATTGAGTGAGGACTTAGATTTCACTGGAGGCTCTGATTTCACGCGTGATCAACTGGCGGCGATGAGCAATATACTGGTCGAAAGCCTCAGTGCTAAATATGGGCTAGAAGTCAACGTCACAGATCCTGTCCGCGAAGAAGGCAACGTCGACACTTGGAAGCTCAGGGTTCAGACAAGACCAGGGCGGAAAGACCTTCCTGCTCAACGCATCAATATTGATGTATGTGCCATTCCAAGTTACCAACCACGCCCGATGGCGCTGCTAAATCCCTATGGGGTTGAAATGGGTACCAGTGGTTTGATCTTAAATGCTCAATCGAGCGAAGAGACTTTTGCGGACAAATTGGTCGCCTTTGCATTACGTACAAACAGACTCAAAAATCGCGACTTGTGGGACATCGCCTGGCTACATCAACAAAGGATCAAGCCAGCTCTTGAGGTGATCATCAGCAAACTCAATGATCATCATGCTAAGCCCGATGCTTATTTAAAAGCATTTTCCGAGCGTGCGACATCTTTGAAAAATGATCCTGAAATAGCAAAGGAATTTCGTAAAGAGATGGCTCGGTTTCTTCCCAACGAGACAGTGAAAGAAACTGTGAATTCAGAGAAGTTCTGGGAATACTTAAGTAACTTGATGGAAAACTACTACCAACAAGTGATTCAGGTGCTAGAAGGAAACGGACCAACATCAGGGTTCAAAATGTAATCTTCTCAGTCTGTTTAACAGATGTACGGATTCCAATGAAAGCAGCGTGTCACATGTTCGCATTTCTAACATTACTTGGGATCAGGTCCAGGTGTTACTGGAATGAGTGTCCAAGTGTTGGTGGAATGGGTGTCCAAGTGCTCCTGGAATCACTGTCCAGGTGTTGCTGGAATGAGTGTCCAAGTCCTATCGGAATATGCATACGAAAGGTTCAAAAACTCTCTTATTCCTTCCGGCAATATATTAATCCGCCTTCGTTGTTAATTACCCTTGCAATTTTAGTTTAAGGCTTTGCTGAAGAGGAAAGATTGGTTACAATTAACGCTGAGGCAGGTAAATCCTGAACCATCCGGGACGCCAACACAGGTATCCTAAGCGCGCTTAAAGCGCGTCGGACTCAGGGACTGCCACCTTTTAATGGCTCCTATTCGGAGCCATTCCTTTTTCTGGCGTTATGGCAGCACATATCTATTTAGACGAGAGTGGCGACACAGGCTGGTCTTTTGGTCTACCTTATACAAAAGGTGGTTCAAGTAGGCATCTGGTTATAGGCTGCTTGTATTTTGCCCCCCGAAAAAGACTATAAGCCGGAACGAGTACTGCGCCATTTGTACAAGCATAGAAAATGGAATACCAGTCAAGAGAAAAAATGGGCGCAAATGTCGCCTGAGGCTCGCACAGATTTTGCACAAGCAGCGGCTAAGCTTATAACGGCTAACAACGATATATCTCTGCACATCATCGTTGTGAACAAGCTAAATGTTGAGCCACATATTCGTCAGGATCCAAATAAGCTGTATAACTACATGGTTAAGTTATTGCTTATCGACTCTATGGCTCAGCATGACTCAATAAGTTTTACGCCTGATCCTCGTTCTATAAAAGTAGAAAGCGGAAATAGTCTGCATGACTATCTGCAAACTGAACTTTAGTTTACTCTGGGTGTAAAAACTAGACTTGAAACTACACCTCGAGACAGCCGACACTGCCTTAATCTCCAATTTTCTGATATGGTAGCAGGTGTTGCACAATCGTATTTTGAGTTTGGTGAGAGTCGCCATTGGGAGCATTTACGCAACCATATCAAGTTGAAGACGCTTTATTTTAAGTGAGATAAAACTTCAAAGATCGCAGCTCTTAGAACCCGCAGGCATAGTTAACTGCCGTTGCTCCTCTTTACTTAATGTCAACGATACGGGATGCCCGAGGTCTGAACTTTTATCTCCGTGAATCCGTTTCCGCCTAAATACAAAAAAATGTTTCCTAAATTGTTTCTATTTTTAGGACCCAACATGACTTCCATAATTGGCGTTTGATGTGCTGGCAATGAGAGTGGAATGTCAACATGTGCAGTAAAGAAATTGGAATTATTTGTAAAAAAAACTTTCTCTCCAGGTATCGCTGTGCCGTTGAGGTTTACTCCTCCGCGATCAAGAAATTGAAAATTTTTTCCAATAGGACTCAATGAAATTGCACGCATACAGCGTATTTCTTTTTCTGATGCAAATGATGGATGCTTCATTGCAGACATGAATGTTGATAGTAGAACTATATCCTCCAATATCTCACCTGTCAGGGGTTGGGCAAGCTCTGGGCTTCGATAGTAGATTGCAACTAGAGCCGCCATCATCTCTTTAATTTGCTTTTCTTTATCGTAGCAAACCCGTAACAGTCTGATACCAAGGGACTGAAGATCTGCTGCTTTAAAGCCGATTGCATAACCTTGACCATCGTCGCCATACTTTCGCCATTGATCCAAGCTATTTCCATCAAGGGATAGACACGATACAAAAGGATGTGCAACTAACTGTCCCTTGGATAATTCATTATCAATGAGACAGATGAAATCACGGGATATTGTTGGAGCATTTTCTGACAAACCTATTCGCTTAATCAAGCGAGTAGCCGCTTCTTCAAAGATGGAATATCCCCATCTATGCTCCATAGAGTCATTAAGCATGTTGATATCTGTGAAGCGAAGTTTTCCAGACTCAATAATTGCTTTGAAAGAATTAGATGAGCAATAGTGAAAAAGTAGTTGATCTAAGTCAGGGTTGAATAAGCGGTTCATCAGCACAATGTATAAATCCTTTTCTAAAGAATAAAGTGTCTTATTCAACTATAAGTTACTTAGTAACTTTTAAAACTAATTTATCGTTTTCAAAAGTATTTATCTAAAGAATTCTAATTTTGCATATGTACAAACTAACAGTGGTCGCATGTAATCACTGTAAATGCGTCCATTATTTTTGTTAAATTGACAAGTCAATTAGATAATTTAATGAGCTTTTGGGCTACTAGCTCATCCTATGATCTTGCAGCATCAGATGATCACCTCAACACCAAATAACAGGAGTTGCAGGTGGGAGTTCTTAAATATCCGTTTTATATTGCTTGCGTGCTCTTCGCAGTGCTGACCGTTTATTCGGTGAGTACAGAGAAGCCCAGACAGTTCAAGGCAAAGCCAGTTGATGAGGCATCAGCTGCAAACGCATCTAAGCCAATGGCAGAGCTTTGGAATACTGACGCGGCCATTGCCTCAGCTTTGTCCCCGACAACAGCCACTACATCCACTACCGTTAATTCAGCCAATAAAGCGAATTCATCAAATCCTCCATCACAAAAGCCCACAGACTCCGACAAGGGTAAATCAACCCCTCCAACCTCTGCTGCTCAAAGCAGCAACAACGTTGTGGTTGGTTACTCTAATAACGATGCAGGGGGCAAGATTGTATTGACCCTTAATAAATGCGAGAAGGGTTCGGGAACAGTTGCTTACACCACAGCCCCTGATGGGCGGGTGGACTACGGGTGCTGGACCTTTGATGAGCTCTACATCGTGATTAACTGGGACAAGGCCGGTGTTAATAACTACACCTATGACCGCTTCCAAGAGATCAATACGAATGAGCGTTTGACGTCCAAGCTTCTTTTCGCCGCTCAACAAAACCAATTGAACACCCCAGCTACGTCAGCCTCATCAGCTACGCCAGTTACTCCTGCTAAAGGTGCTACGCCTGCACCTGTTGCTGCTTCTGCTTCCCTTTCTTCTCCTTCTGCATCAGTAAATGGAGTAACAAACACAACCAAGACTTCTGGAGGAAAGAAATGACAACCACCCTAAATACATCTTGTGAGGTACGCCATGGACGCTAATGCAGTCAGAAACTTTCAACGCATGATCAACCCAGATGAGTCTGAGCTCATCCGTCACGCCCGAACAGGTGAGGTGGACGGTACCAAAGAGTATCCACCTCTTAAAACCCAAAGTCTATCTGATCATGAAAAACAGATCATCTACGAGGGCAAGACCGAGTGGATGAAGTACACCTCTCTCATAGAGCAGCACAGGACTGAACTTGCTGACCGGATTCACCACCTGCAAAACCAGCATGAGAGTGAGAACCATACCGTCACGTCCACTCTCTCAGAGTCTTTGACCAAAGAGATTGAAGTCCTTGACCATGAGCTAGGCACCCTCTCTGCTGAGTACAGGCACCACGAGGACGCGGCACTTGTGGCCAAGGAGGAGAAGCACAAGATTGAGGAAGTGCTTGGAAGACCCCTTCAGATCGATCATACAGACTTTTATCTACCCGCCCTTGTGATCTTGGCGATCGCGGAGGTGCCGATCAATAGGCTCGCGTTTGAACTCTTTTTTGAGTCCATGCCACTTGTATCGCTCTTGATCTCTGCTGCTATCGGTGGACTCCTTATATTCTTTGCTCACACGATTGGCGTACTTATTAAGCGCCTTCAGTGCAAGGAGATCGAGATCAACCGTGACAACATCTATTTGACAATCACTTTGCTTGCGATCCTGACCATGACGCTCATGTACTTTCTGGGCTTGATGAGAGAGAAGTGGGTGGATGTAAACGACCCCGCAGCACTGAACCTGGAGTCCTTCATTAATTCGGCGACGAATACAGACAAAGGCATCGCAGAGTCCTTCCTGATTGGATCTAGAGGTTTTACGCTACTCCTTTTGAACCTGGCCATTTTTACGGTTGGGATGATGCTGGCATTCCTAAGACACGATCCGCACCCTTTTTACGAGAAGGCAGTGAATGCGTATAACAAGGCGCAGGAGAAGTTCTTAACTTACAAGCGCAAATATGAGAGCAGGAAAAATGACTTGATCAGGATGCACAACAAGCGTTTAACGGAGAAACGCGCAGAGATCAAAATCATTGAGGACCAGATCAAAAGCTGTATCCGAGAGCTCGACGGTATCGATAAGAAGATATCAACTGACCGAAAGAACTTGATCTCAGCCCTTGCCAGAAAGGTGATGGCTTATCAGCACTCTAACCAAAAGATCAGGAAAACTCCCCCACCTGATTACTTTAAGTCTGACTTGGTGCAAATGATTGAGGAGCTCATCTAAATGAAAACCTCTAACTCAACTTCAAAGTCAACCTCAAAGTCAACTTCAAAGTCAAACGTAAATTCAAACTTCAGTGCTGCCATCAGTCGCTTCATCACCAAACTCTTTTTTGGACTGATCTTCATTTGCTTGGCACTACTGACTGTACCTTCATTTGCAGCGGATAAGTATTGCCAAAAACCTGGTCCCGGCGCAAGTGGGGGCAAGACCTACGATATTCACATCTTTGGAAATACTTACAAAGATGCAAATGCAAAGACACAAATGGCGCAGGGACTGACCGATCTCTTTAGAAGTCTAGCGGTTGGTGACCGCGTCAAGGTCTACAACCACAACGCAACGGGCTACAACCTGAGTATGGATCAGTGTGTACCTGGGTGCCCTGAGGTCTCCTTCATGGAGAGCATGCTCGGGGGGTCTTGTTCCACTGAGGTTGCAAAGCGCGACCGCAAGACCTTTAACCAACGGTTTGCGCAGGCTGCGTTGAGCGATATCAACAGGGACGGCTCGGGCTATGACATCTTCAAATCCATTCAGGACTTAAACGATGTCTACAAGGGCGAGAGAACAGATCACGTTGTAGCGGTCGCCATCTCCATGATTCCAGACGGGATTAATCCAACAGACCCGAACGCGTTCAATAAGTTTTATGTAACGACGGTTCCAAATTTAAACATTGCCCTTGAGTTTCCGCCAGTTTGTACGGTGGGTACTTCGCCGAACTCTGAGGTGCTGAAGTTTTGGAAAGAAGTGTTTGCCCTCAAGCATGTGAAGTTTGACTTCAAACCTTGCAATAAAGAATAAGGAACGATTATGAAGAAAAAAAGACTCAATCTCTGTATAAGCTTAATAACTGCACTCATTGCATGCAATATTTGCATAGATTCCTATGCTCAAGATAAAGCAAGCGGAGGTGGTGGTGGTGGTGGCGGCGGCATTGGTAATAGTAATGCTGACGCGCAGTTCAGGGAACTCTACCCGAGGGCTCTCGCGGGCGAGCCTAATGCAATGTTTAGCCTAGGCAAGATTTACCTAGAGGGTACATCCTCAGCGGGTAAAGAGTCTGCAAAGGGGATGGACTTTATCCAAAAAGCCTCTAGTGCGGGCAACGTTGCTGCGACCAAGTACATGATTGATGCCTATGAGCGCAGTGGATCAGAGAGGGCACTTGAGCTTTGCCAGAAGCTTCAAAAGGCGGGGGACAAGTACTGCGACAAGAAGATGGAAACGCTTGTTGAGCGCAGTATCCCTAAAACAGTTTCCGCAAGCAACTGCAAGAAGTTAAATGACCTCTACAACGGGGGTAACCAAGGCCCGGTGGTGAAGTCTGAGGTGACTGCTTGTGTACTTCAAGGACTATCGTCCACCATCTCGTTTGATCAGGCGATGAGCAACCTTAGGGTGCAAGCAGCGGACGATCCCAAAGCGTTTGCAAGGCTCATGGGATTTATGCTCAAAGCGGGCACGCCGGAGTGGGATCCAGTCTTTGTAGAGGAGTACCTCCCAAAGGCAGGGCTTACCTTCAAGGACAAGGAGGTCAAGGAACTGTTTTTAAAGAACGATATCACCTTTGACGGCTGCAGGAAGATGGACCGTTTAAGACGAGAGAACCTACGCCAGCGTCCCTCGGTTTGCAGGATGGCTGCAAAGAGCGGGGATGAGGATGCAGCGCTCTATGTGGGGGACGCATACCTGGCAGGTAAAAACTATTTCCCTGAGGACGCAGCAGAGGCCTCTTTTTATATCAAGGAGGCTTCTCTATCCAAAAATCCAATTATCTCCAGCGAGGCTTTTGTGCTCCTCATGGATTTATACAAAAAGCAGGGCAAGTTCTACGAGCACTTCTCAACCGTTAAACATGAAATCAAAGTTAATTCACTCAATAAAACTGCGGCATTTGCGAGCTTTGGCTTTGAAGCAGATTATTTGGTTAAGAACCACAGTTCTATGGCCTTGGAAGATATTTTGGATTTAGTAGCGACTGCGGATAACAAGGACATAGATCAGTCGATTAAAAGCCGTATCGGTAGGACGGTGGATGAGGTGATCAAGGACAGGGGACGCTTGATGCGCCCAATTGAGAAGGATTCCATGCTGGCTTACAAAGACCGCTTACTCAGTCAAAAGGACAAGGACGAGATAGAGGGCGCGAGGCTTGCAATGCAAAGCCAAGTCACTGCAGGTAAAGCAGAGACACCTCGCGCGGAAGTTCCCCGCGTCGCTGATTCGGATAAAAGATCTAGTGAGAAGGAACCTAGTTTCATCGATAAAGTTCTAAACAGGAGTGCCCCATGAAAGAGCATATTGCAAACATAAATACAAAAAGTAGTTTTTCCCCAATGCTACAACTCCTGGCCTTCAAGGTCTCTGTGCTTGTCTTGATTACAGGCATCTTGTCTGTTTTCACGGGATGCGGCACCCAGAATCCTCCACCCCCTAGCGAGAAGCAAATGATGACTACTCGCATGGGGGATACGAGTGCTGTAGAGGTCATCGATATGCGCAGTGTGATCAGGAATAACGTACTCACCGCTCAGGTCACTGTTAAGAACTGGGGTCCACCACCGGATCAGAAAACGGGTGAACCCCAGCCCGATACCAAACTCTACGGTTACCGCTTCAAGTGGCTAAACGCGGGCGGGATGGTTGTGTTCACAGATGAGGCCTGGAAGCCTTTGACCCTCACTCGGGATCAAACAGCAGATTTGGTCGGTATAGCGCCAACTCCTGATGCTACGGCGTTCAGGTTTGAGATCAACCAATACAAGTAAAGAAGTGAGCAAATCATGAAAACCAATACAAAAATACCCCATTTAACGGTCTCCTTAGTTGTTGCTGCTTTAGTCGGTGGATGTGCATCTCACCCTACCCCTCCACAAACCCAGGTCTATGTACCCCCACCAACAGTTGTGAAGTACGGCGACTCACAAAGCATTGAGACCGTGAACGCAGACTTTGGGTCGACTGATCTGCAAACCATTACCGAGACGATGGTCAGATCAATGCTCCAGAGCAAGACCATCCAAAACAGCAAGTCCGCCCCCACAGTCACACTCGCTGAGGTAAAAAACCAAACAGGTGAGTCCATCAATACCCGCATGATCACTGAGAAGGTCAGGACTCAACTGCTCAAGAGTGGTCAAGTGCGGTTTGCAGTAAGCGCAAGTGAGATGCAGTCTCAGGTGGACGAGATCAAACGTCAGAACCAAAGCGGTATGTACAGGAACGACGGTATTGCCAAGACAGGGATGATGGAGGGAGCCAAGTACCGTATCACGGGGACGATATCGACCATTGTTAAACAAAACAGGGATATGAAGGATGTGTTCTACAACTTTACCTTGAATTTGGTGAACAACGAGACGGGACTCATAGAGTGGGCCGAGGAAAAAGAAATCCGTAAAACCGTAACCCGTTAATGAGGCACTTTTATGAATACATCCATTCAAACACTTATACAAACACTTAAACAAAAATCTATTCAAAAACCTATTACAGCTTCTATCAAAACATCTCTGAGGACTCTCGGATTAGTGCTGGGCTTTGCTGTGGTCCTTACAGCTTGCAATACCTCGCCTCCCATTAAAGTGGGTACCCAGGGGCAAAGCAGTGGCTATGACGCACTTAAATATGGACAAGCCAAGCAACCTACAAATTTCGACCAAGACGGTAATCTGCATCCTTGGAAACCAAAGACGATTGCTGTAACGGATATTAGCTACTCAGCTGAGTTCAGGGATGCGTTTTACTTTGAAGAAAACAAAATCAAGAAGACAGACAACTCAAACGACAGCAAGTCTGAGTCAACGGTGCCTCAGGTGAGTATCCCTAGCCTGGAGAATAACCAAAGTATTCCGGACTCCAAGGGGACACAGCCCCTTGAGAAACCCACCTCTACCCAGCGTCAGGACAGAAAGTTTGATGACAAGCGCGTGGATATGGATACGGTAGGGTTCATGACCGTACAGGACAAGGCACAGGAGATATTGAATCCTTTCTCCCAACCCCCACAACCCCCACAACCTCAACAATCCCCACAACCATCACAGTCTTCACCGACCGCTATTTCTCGGTCTTCAGAGCTTACAGAACCTGGTGCAACTGTAGCACCTCCTGCACCTCCTGCACCTCCACCCATCCCTGCTGCTGCACTGAATAAGTTTCAGGAACAGCAGGGCATCATTCCTGGGACTGCACCCACAGTTGTGAATAAGACTGAAACGAGCAAGAGCTCCAACTTTGAGCAAAGCTATACCAAGAAATACGGCACTGAGCGCAAAATCAACTACGGAGAAATCAGAGGACTCTCTGGGCCGATCAAAGGCATGCTCATTAAGGCCGGATACCGAGTCGCTCAGGGTAGACCCAATACTCAGCGAGCAGATCAGAACGAAGATTTCTTTGACATCATCAAAAGGATTAAGTCGGGCGACTTTGAAGGGGCTGATTACGTCCTCTACGGAGTCTTGACGGGTTTAACGGTGGCGGATAACTCAGCACCGATCACTGGCACTCAAAACTCAATGGCGGTGAGTTCACTTGATTTGGCAGTCGATTTCTCGCTCATTGATACCGCGACATTCCAAGTGGTTACGTCCTTTGTAGCAACGGGCTCGGGGAGCGATAACCGCATTGATGGCCAAACAGAGGGGTACAAGCCCAATTACGCCAAGATGATGAAACAAGTCTCTGCGAGTTTGTCAGAGAACGTGGCTTTCCAACTAGGGGCACAGGAGTTCTTTAAATCAGGCTCTGGTGAGAACCCTGTCCCCGCGCGCGTGATACCTGGAACTGAGAAATACAGGAACGATGAGTCAAATCTTAGGGTCTATAAATAATGCTTAACAATCCCCCTGGAAACTCGCCCGAACAACCAGACGACCCTGGCTCAGACAATGAGCCAGAGGACAAAAAGCTGCAAGAATCCTCTACACTTGAAGAATCTTATGTCTGGGTGCCTCCAAAAATGAGCAGTTTAGAACGCCTTCACCGAATCAAGTACATGATCCAGTCCCGTGGATGTGTACCTTTGCAAGATTTTCTGGATCAATTAGAAATCTCGCAAGCCACTTTTAAGCGTGACTTGGAGTATTTGCGCAACAGACTCAATGCGGACATTAAGTACGACCGCTTTATGGGTGGGTACTGCTTTGACAAGCCTAAGCAGGACAAGAAGGTTGAACTCCCAGGCCTTTGGTTCACAGAGAAAGAGGCAACTGCATTAGTACTGATGCAGCATTTGTTGTCTCAGATGGACAAGGGAAGTCTGATAGGGCCCCACATAGCACCGTTGACATCGATCATTGACGGCATCTTGGGACAAGATGAGACACCCGGCAAAGAGCTCAGAAAACGGATCAAAGTGTTTGGCCGCTCTGAGAGGAAGAGCTCACTCGAGAGTTTTGAGGAAATTGGTAGCGCGCTCTTAAAACGTCACCGCCTACAAATCACTCATTACTCAAAATCTAGCGATAAGACCACAGAGCG
>CAJAYT010000079.1 GCA_903949285.1 uncultured Burkholderiales bacterium | reverse complement strand
CTGTTAAATCTCGAATTTCGCGCTCTCAAAATCGCCATCCTATTTACAACTTACCTTCTTCTTGCTACATTTGTAGCAAGATTTTATTTTTGAAGAATTTATGGGACTACCCATTCGAATCGACAGTGATCTTTACGATCAAGCTAAATCTCACGCTCACGCTGAGCGCAGAACTATTTCTGGATAAATAGAATTTTGGGCAATGATTGGCAAAGCAGCTTTAGATAACCCTGACTTACCTATCGACTTTGTACGCGATCTAATGATTGCAAAAGGTGAAGGTAAATCTTTATCTACCCCCTTCATTCCACAAAGCAAGCACTGATGACCTCCAAGCAAATTCAAGTCACTCAGTCCTCAGCTTTTGCGCGAGGCTACAAAAAATTACATCAAAGATAAAAACAGGACGTCGATGCAGCAGTTAATTTGATTATTAGCAATCCAATTGCAGGTGAGGCAAAGCGAGGTGACCTAGCAGGTGTTTATATCTACAAATTTAAGAGTCAAACACAACTCATGTTGCTCGCATATGAATTTGACCCTGCGACCCGCCACCCGCTGCCACTTGGATCGCATGAGAACTTTTACAGAGACCTAAAACGCTAGAAATAAACGAACAAAAAGCAAAACGGCTCCACTGGTCAATCTCAATCATTAAATTTTCAGATTAACTGTATCCAATTCAATTTATGCTCTTAAGCCCATCTTTGATTAATTAGGGCTCTTATTTGTATCAAATCAAAGACTGTCTGTTGAGTTTCTTTGATTTCAATTGAATTGAGCACCACTTAAACATCTGCACCTAAAGCTATTGAGAGGGCCTTGGACGCCTGTAAAAGGTCTGTAACGTATTTGCTAATTTCAGTTTTCTTCATTCTGACAGACGGACCAAATACAGCAATTGCGCCGATCACCTCGCCTGTGTTGTTAAAGAAGGGTGCGGCAATAGCCACAGCGCCCTCTATGACCTCTTCTTGGCTAAGCGCGTAACCTTTGCGGCGAATCAACTCCAGCTCCTTCTTGAGATTCAATTTTTTATGATTGATCTTGGCCAACGGCTCATTCTCAAACTCCTCACCCAGATCCGTGAAGGCGAGAATAGCCCTCCCACTGGCACCAACCGATATATGCTCCTTGTAACCAACGCCCATTTTGTAATTAAGCGCGTGTTGACTCGCCAACTCTGCTATGCACACTCTGTCAAGGCCTTGGAGCTGAAAAAGCACCACCGTCTCCCCCGTGATAGTCCACAAGTTTTCAAGAATAGGCTGCGCGATCTCTGATAGATCTAACGCGCTTGACCATGCGTGAGCCATCTGTGCAACTGCAGGACCCAGCCTAAATTTGAGAGGTTCACCGCTTGAGGCGATGAAATCATTGTTCTCTAGTGTTTTAAGAAGCCTATAAAGAGTGGGTCGACTGAGATCTACTTTGTGCATCAGCTCTGACGCTGACATTGAGTAGTTTTTGGCACTAAATGCTTTCAAAATATCAAGAGCCCGCTCAACCGCTCTTACATTTGCCGCGCCCTTGCTGGGCTCGGTCGGTGACTCAGAGGAGGATTTACCCAGCACTCCTTTTTGGCGATTAGGCCCCTTTGGATTAGACATCTTCAATTTCACATCCTGTACCAATGCATTTCCTCTTTTATATAAGTAGGGGTTAACCCGTAATTTATGAATAACAAGCCCCTGATAAGGCAATGTTCACGTATTATTACTCATCTAATGGATTGTTGTCTCACTAGGTGGACAAATATAAATCCTAACGCATTTAAGGAAAACGAACTATGAATAAAGAAATGTCAGAAACTCTCACCCGCACCGGTCCTGGCACATTGATGGGTAACTTAATGCGCAGGTACTGGATACCTGTCATGAGCTCAAGTGAAATCGCTGAAGCAGACTCACCCCAAGTCCGCGTTCAATTGATGGGCGAGAAACTCTTGGCCTTTCGAGATACAGATGGCAAAGTAGGCTTGATTAACGAGTTTTGTACGCACAGGGGCGTATCCCTTTATTTCGGTCGTAATGAGGAGAACGGTATACGCTGTGCTTATCACGGGATCAAGTTTGACCGCAACGGCAAATGTGTTGATGTTCCCGCCGCCCCCCAACTGTGCGAGCGAATGAACATCAAAGCCTACCCAACGATTGAGCTCGCAGGACTGGTGTGGACTTACATGGGCCCAGCTGACAAAATGCCAGCCCCACCAGACCTTGAGTGGTGCAAGCTCCCAGAGTCACACGTCTTTATCACCAAGCGGGTGCAAGAATGCAATTACCTGCAAGCGATGGAGGGCGGTATTGATACCAGTCACGTATCCTTTGTTCACCGCTATGAGGTCGATCAAGACCCTATGCACAAAGGTGTCAAAGCGCTTGACTACATTAAAGCCGATGGCAATGTGATCTTCACCATTGAAGATATGCCTTACGGTCTGGTCCTCTTGGGTCGTAGGAACGGCGATACCGACAGCTTTTACTGGCGCATTACTCAGTGGCTCTTTCCCTGGTACACACTCATCCCCCCGTTTGGCCACCACTCTCTTGCTGGGCACGTTTGGGTACCAATAGATGATCACAGTTGCTGGGCATGGAGTATTAACTTTCACCCTGATAAGCCGCTCTCAATTGAAGAGCGCACGCAAATGCAGGAGGGTAAGGGCATCCACGTTCTGTATGAAGATGCAGCTGCTTTCAAACCCATTGCTAACAAAGACAATGACTACTTGATGGACCGTGTCGCTCAAAAAGAGAAGAGGGCCTACAGCGGCGTGTTTGGTTTCTCAGCGCAAGACTACTCGCTTCAAGAAAGTATGGGGCCCATCCAAGATCATGAAAATGAGAAACTGCTCCATACCGACAAAGCCATCGTGATGGCCAGAAAAATGCTCCTTGAATCAGCTCAAAATCTAGCTAAAGGTATCGAGCCACCAGCGCTTGACTCTTCCTCGCAAAGGGTTAGAGCGGCGGGCGTGCTTTTGCACAAAGATGAGGATCCCCTCAAATGGGCTAAAGAGCACTTAAGCGACAGCAATGCGCATCCCGTTTACTCGCTCTAATCACAAGAGACGTAAATGATTGCTTTCATATCAAGTCGCTTTTCAAAACGACTCATAATACGCCTTGCTGCGCTTTTACTTTCAGTTTCTGAATGCGCAGCCTTTGCACAGAACCCCCTACCAGTTTGGACACCCTCCAAACCTATCCGTATCATTGTTCCCATCACCGGTAGCACCAATGATGTGCTGGCGCGCCTGATCGCACCTAAACTTCAAGAGGCATTGGGACAGACCGTGATCGTAGATAACAAACCCGGGGCAGGGGGGAATATCGGTGCGGACTTTGTTGCTAAGTCTCCCCCTGATGGATACACCCTGCTCGTTGGTTACAACGGTCCTTTGGCAATCAATCAAACACTGTTTGACAAAATGCCCTATGACCCTGTTAAAGACCTCGCTCCCATTACGCTTGCAGTAACTGCTTCACAGTACTTAACGGTCAATGCTAATTCTGGATTTACCAGCTTAAAAGACTTCATCTCCAAAGCCAAGGCCAATCCGGGCAAGTATTCCTATGCTTCTATTGCTGTGGGTAGTGCTTCCCACCTGACCATGGAGATGTTCAAAGCGGATGCAGGTTTAGATATCACCCATATCCCCTACAAGGGATCAGGGGCGGCGGTGACAGATTTGATTGCAGGCAATGTGGACGCGGGTTTCTTTGTTCCGGGCAATGTGCAACAGTTTGTCAAAGACGGGCGCCTTAAATTATTGGCCTCATCGGGTAAGAAAAGATTTGTAAGCACGCCCGACGTTCCCACCATTCAGGAGTCAGGGTACAAAGACTTTGAAGCATCCTCTTGGATTGGCTTTCTAGCACCTGGCGGTACGCCGGCCAATGTGATTGATAGATATCACTCCGAAATTGTCAAAATACTTCAAATGCCAGATATTCACAATAAACTGGTCGACATGCAGTTCGAGGTGATAGGTTCAACTCCCGCACAGTTTAAAGGTTGGATCCAATCAGAGATTCCCAAATGGGGCAAGGTTATCAAAGCGACCGGTGCGAAAGCAGATTGATTTAATTTATGCGTAGACTTGAAAATAAGGTAGCCATCATCACCGGAGCCGGTTCGGGTATTGGCGCAGCAACTACAGAACTCTTTTGCGCCGAAGGCGCTAAAGTTCTCATGGTTGATATGAACCATGAAGCGATAGAGAACACTCAAAGCAAAATATTAGAAAAAAATCCAAAAGCACAAATACTAACCCACTTAGCCGACACCTCGAACGAGGCCCTGGCTTTAGCGGCTGTTGAGAAGGTAGTCGCAGCTTTTGGCAAATTAGATGTTTTGATCAATAACGCATCGATGCGCAATTACAGTGCACTATCAAACGTGAGCCAAGAGGAGTGGCTAGCAGTGATTGGTGTTAACTTGCTTGGAGTCTCCAATTACTGTAAGGCCGCTCTTCCTGAGCTTCGTAAATTTGGAAATGCAAGCATCGTGAACGTGTCCTCTTGCTACGCTGTTACGGGTAGGAAGGGGATGGGGTTGTACGATTCAACCAAAGCCGCTCAGCTTGCTTACACCCGAACGCTTGCTTTTGAGGAGGCTCAGCACGGTATACGCGTCAACTCCATCTGTCCAGGGTCTACGCTCACAGATTTTCATATTGAACGCGCAGCAGCCAAGGGCAAAAGTGTTGAGCAATTAAAGACCGAGCGAAATACGACTTCACTGCTTGGCCGTTGGGCTGACCCAATAGAGATAGCCAATCCTATTCTTTGGTTTGCTTCAGACGAAGCATCGTTTATCACTGGTACCAATTTGATGGTCGATGCTGGTCTTCACATAATGTAGGTGGCTGCGAAATATCAAAGGCTAGAGTTCAAAGTATTGCAGATCGGTTATTTACCCGGTTTCAATAAGTCAATCGCTCAAACACGATTACATTAAACTGTCTATGCACCCCTTTAGGATTGCCTTTGGGGTTTAGTCCCACTATCTGGTCGCGTCGCCAGCTTGTTAAACCTTGCTGCCATTCAATAACAATTGAATTTGTAATGCCATTGCCCGAGTAGGAAGGATATATTTTTAAGATACGTAAAATGCCTTTTCGAATAATTTTTAAAGGTTTGAAAGTATGCTGGCATTCAAAAAACTGATTTCCTTGGTATTGTTGATGTTCATTTGTTTTCAAAGCTTTGGTGCAGAGGTGAGCGAGACTTTACAAAAAGCTTGTACAGTGCAGCAACTTAAAGAACACAAAGGCATCAAAGGGCACTCATTTACAGACGAGGATTTTGATGGGTATTGCAAGTGTGAGACTGACTATGTCCTCGAAAATGCGAGTGAAGCACAACTTGGACTCATTAATAAAAAACCCAATGACAATCCTCAGTGGTTAAAACAATTAAAAGCAAAAGCGCTGAGTAATTGTGTAAAACAAGAGCCTAAAAAAACCACTTAGAAAACCCTCAAATAATTAGATCAGGAGATTCAAAATGTTTACTCACGTCATGCTCGGGGCAAATGACCTAGAAGTTTCAAGAAAATTTTACGATGCAACCCTAGGTGCTTTAGGCCATAAGCCGGGTGTCTTAAGCCAAGATAGGTACTTCTATAGAAGTCCTACAGGTGTGCTAGCGTTGACCAAGCCCTTAGACGGAGGTGTTGCAACTGGGGCGAACGGAGGTACAGTCGGATTTATTGCTAAATCCACCGAAAGTGTAGATGAGTTCTATTCTCAAGGTATTGCAAATGGAGGTTCTGTGTGTGAGGATATGCCAGGATACAGAGACGGCGTGGCCGGTCGTGTCTACATCACCTGGCTTCGGGATCCTGCAGGGAATAAAGTTTGCGCTATGTACAGGGTTCCCAAATAAGTTGGGAAATGTATCTGTATCTCCATGCGTTGATAAAAACGCATGGGTATTTTGAAACACTCGTCAATTCTGATCTTGCGCTATTCAATCGACTGGATGTATCGATGGAAAACTACTTGCAGACACCCTTTGAAATACGCAGTCAGATCTGGAAAGAGCTCACTCGCTCAGTCAATGATAAGCATCACGCTTGGCGCACCCCGGTGCTCTCAACTGTTGCATTAGATGAAGGGGTCAATTCACGCACAGTGGTTCTACGCGGCGCTCATGAGAGCGAAAATCATTTACTAATCTATACCGATGCACGCAGCGCTAAAGTATCAGAACTTGAAAAGAATTCACAAGCGTTCATTGTATTTTGGAGTCCGCGTCTACATTGGCAACTCAGAGTCAAGGTTAATATCTCAACCCACACAACCGGTCCGCTCGTTGATCAACTTTGGGCGAAGGTAAGCCAGTCCGCTGCTGCCTCAGATTACATCAGTCCTTCAGCGCCAGGCACTCAATTAGTTGCTGATTTTGAATCGGTAAATACCGACAATTCCACTGAACATCATTTTGCAGTACTTGTTGCCCAAATTCACGAGATGGATTGGCTGGAGTTGTCCAGAAACGGACACCGTAGAGCAAAAATAATTGGCAATTCCTGGGATTGGTTAACACCTTAATCCATCATCAAACCGTGCCTGTCTATGCGAAATTTAAGCAATGCATTGAATAGTTTTAAATCATTAGCTAATTTAACTGCGATGTGCTTTTTCGCAACAATTTTATTAATTTCCCCTACTCACGCAACCAATTGGTTGCCCATTGAAGACGCTTCATTTTTGAACGCAGCCAATGAATTCTGGATTCGTGTCAGTATCCTAACTTTCAATAAGTACAGATCGCTACCTTTACAAAATTGCTCTGAACTCATTGCCCAAAACATGAAGGAGGATGGCTTGCATCCCGTTATCCTAAAGCACTACACAGATAAGTCATTGCAATACATCGGCCAAGATTTATTTGGCGCTGATGCAATGTGGAGCAAATTCCATGACGTAAACAGTGGCCTCCAATCAGAGATGATTATGTCAGGAATGAATATTGAACTCCCTTTGTCAAGGTTTCGGGTGGATAAGAATACAGTAGAAATTTTTGAGAAGATAAGCAAGCATATTTCGTATGAAAAATTTAATGAAACATTTACCTACTCTACTTTAATAGCTAAAGAACATATACCCGGCGCAAAAGATTCAACAATCCTCAACAAATGGGAAACAACTTTGGCAAGAAATTTAAGTTCAATTTCTGTAAAGTGCAAGCAATAGCGCTTGAACTAGGGGTAAAAGATAGGGGATTGGCGATAAGGGTTAGGTAAGACGGGGGGATGCCCTAATCTTAAATGTAGCGACAAATTGAAACGGCGTTTCGTGATCCAAACGCCACCACGGCGCACCAAAGGCGCAAGAGAAAACCAACCTTTAAAGTGCCTCGCGCGTCAGCAGCCTCGTCTCTGTGATGAATTTCGTCAGCTTGGCAATCTAGCACTGTTTGGAGTAGCTCTACAAGTTCTGGCTGAGTCTGCAAGGCTTGTACTTGTTCTTCATAGTGTTGGTCAACAAAGGTCTCGACAGTCTCAATCGTTGCATAAACTGCTTTTGGACCAAACAGTGCTGGTAACGCTCCAGTAAGGAAACCCGCTAATTTCCAAAGAGGTAACAAACGACTGTAGTGATCAGGTGGTAACCATTCCTTGATTCTCAAAAGGTGAGACTGCTCGGTTTCAAAATGACGTTCAGCAAAATCGCGTACTCCCCTGTCGCGAGAGACAAGGAGAACGCCTTTGTAAATGTATACAGCGCCTACCTCACCAGCATGATCGGTACGCAAATCTGCCAGAACATTAGCCGAAAGCTTCTTGCCAATAGGGTATTCAAGAGAGCTCATTAACTGTTTATGAATGGACATTTGTAACGTTTGATATTTTTCGGTTGTGACTTAGAAGTTTCATCAAGAGCAGATGACGGCAGAATTTATCTTGGAGGGGGATCAGTCAATTTCAAAATTTATTGCATGATGTTCACTGATTACTTTTGCCGATTACGTTCGCCAACTACGTTAACCAAAGCTTTGTATAAACACCGTTTGGATCATGATCTTGTGTCTGTTTTGCAATATTAAATTGTCTTCCGCCTTGGTGCTCCGGTCCCTTGCCTGCAATGTATTGCCAATTGCCTTGGTTACTGTAAACGTCATAATCAAGCAATTGAGAACGAAACCAAGCAGCTCCTACTCTCCAGTTACCTTGCAAGTTGTAAATCCAGTAACTGGCTACGACTTGACGCATTCGATTAGACAAATAGCCCGTGCTGGATAGCTCACGCATGCCAGCATCCACAAACGATTCTCCCGTATACCCCGCTGCCCAGCGTCTAAACTTTATACCCTCGAATTGATGACTTAGCTCGTCACTCTCTTCCTCACTAGAGAAGTTTTCAGCGTGCTGTTCGTTAGTATTTTTAAAGCTTAAAAACCGAAAATAATCTCGCCAAAGCAACTCAAACCACAGCCAATAGGTTCCCTCATTAGAACCAAACTGATGTTCATACTGCGTCAATTTTTGAGCAATTGTCCTAGCTGAACAACATCCGAGTGCGAGCCAAGGTGAGAACTTGCTGGAGTAATCCATACCGATCAGCTGATTGCGAGTTTTTTTATATGTATCCACTAAACGACGCTCAAAGTACTGGTCAATGTGAGCTAATGCTTTTTTTTCACCTCCGTAAAATGATTTTTCGTCTTGTGCAGTTTCCAAGTGGATTAGTTTATTTAAGTGTCCACTAATGTTTGGGAGAGGACTAACACTCAATGGTGAAATCAGTGGGGGAGTGAACTTTAGTTCATGCTTCTCTACTTTTAGACGAAATTGTGTAAAGACACTAGGCATATCCTCAAGATCAAACGGCAAAGAGCGGGGATCTATCATGCTTGACTGCCAAACAGATTTGATCTCAAATCCCGCCTCACGTAACCTTGCGACCAGGTCTAACTCCTGGGTCACTTGAATTTGCTCACAGTAAATGGTGTTCGTCCTCAACTGCTCACGCAGATCCTGAAAAACTTCTAAGACATCGCCCGTCAGCTCAAATAAGTTTGATCCCCGAACGAGAAGTTGATCCCTCAAATCTTGTAGTGACTCAAGCAAGAATTCGCTACGGTGTTTACTAATCTGAGGATAAGTAGGCCTATCCATCCCACCAAGGTTTGTGTGATTAATGTAAATGGGCAACAGAAATTCCGTGTCATTACACGCTAGTGTGAACGCTGGGTTGTCGCTTAACCTCAGATCGTTTCTAAACCAGTATATGGCAGTGGTCATTAATGGATAGCTCTAAACTTGATCGTTAGAATAATTTTGACATGAATCATAAAAGGGTCGGTGTAGCAGAGTCCTTCAACCCCATTTCGTGAAGGACTTAAGATTCAATCTAGCACTTGCTATCTTGAACGATTGTCCTGAAAGTAAGATTGATTCTTGGCTCTTGGACTAATAAACTTTTAAGAAGGCTATGTTGCCAATAAGATTGAGTTTCCCCCTTCATGACCAAAAGACTTCCGTGCTCCAACATTATCGACCGGGATTCCTTAGTCATTTTATGTTTAAAGGCAAATTTGCGATGAGCCCCAAAACTAACGGACGCAATGGTTGTATTATTCCCGAGCGATTTTTCATCATCGCTATGCCAACCCATTCCCTCAGACCCGTTATGGTAAAGATTGAGCAAACAAGAATTAAATGAAGAGTTGGTTAAGTTCTCAACTTGTGCCTTTAGTTTAAGTAATAAAGGTGTCCACGGGGTGGCTTTCTTAGTAGTTCCAGAATAGGTGTAGAAATAGCTCGTATCTCCAACCCAAGCCATTTTACGACTCGTAACTATGCGCTTGCCGTAGATGATTGCCTCATCATTTTTCCAAGGTATAGACGTGAGGAGGGTTTCGAGATATGAATCTGAAGTCCTCATATCCAAAATACATCCGTAATAATAGACTTCCCCGTTGTGTGACAGAAGATTGGGTTTGGTGTCATAAGCAAAAAGACTATTTGTTAAAGACATACAAAATGAACGCTTGTCGATGACTGAGTTATATGAATGATACTGCCGGGTGGGTTTGTAGGCCGTTAAATGTTAAACTTTATTTCTAATAAATTCAAACAGGATGTGCATGCTTAATTTCTACTTTTTTTGAAAACACAGTTCCAATATTGTTAACACTCCAATTTCAAATGATCGGGCACAATCAGACGATGCAAAAGAATTCACCCCTCCAGACCGCCTATATTTCTCGTAGATTTTTTGTAACGCTAGCTTTAGTTTCTACTTTCGGTCTTACAAAAAATATATGGGGTCAAGACAAGGGATTAACATCCGGAACTGCCCCAACGGCTCCGACGGCTCCGATACCGCAGAATTTCAAATACTTACAAGACCCACTGAAGAGCCCACGCTTAGTAGGAAAGGGAAATTACACCTACTGGGGTTTTGATGTCTACTCCGCTAGTCTTTGGGCAAGCGATATTGCCCTTAAACCGATCGATTGGGCTGAGCAACGACTTGCGCTTGATTTACTCTATCTTAGAGATTTCGCTGGTAAAGACATTGCCAAAAGATCTATTGATGAAATTTTGAAGCAAAGTCCTATCTCAGAGGAGAAAGCCAATGCTTGGCTCAAAACACTTGAAACCGTTTTTCCAAACGTTCACAAGGGTGAGAACCTGACGGGGGTGTATATCCCCAACTCGGGAGCTCAATTCTTCTTCAACGGAAAGCCAGTCGGCATCGTTAATGATTTAGAGTTGGTGAAACGTTTTTTTGCAATCTGGTTATCTCCCCAAACCTCTGCCCCAGAATTAAGACTAAAGCTATTTGGCGAGCTAAACTAAAAGCTCTGAATTGGGCAGATCCTTTGTCAACATGCACAAGGATCGTTTTAACGCCCCAACTAAGTGCAAAGTGCGTACTTAATTTTGCTTAACTCTAGTAGTCCTAGGCACCCAAGCCCTGGGCATTTTTGTCTTTCCCTTTCATCACGCGGGTTTAACCCTAGACCTTAGTTGCTTAAAGCTAAACTTTTTGTCAGCTAAAAAATATAATAGAAGTTTTGACTTGGGATCATTATCATGATGAATATTCTGAAAAAAACCAGCTTAGCTGGGTTGTTTGCGTTACTAGGTGTTAATGCTATCGCAGCAGAACCAATTTTAATTGGCCTGTCAATTACGCAGTCTCCCCCAGGCTCAGTGGTGCAGGGTACTCAAGTTAAAGATGCAATGGAGATCTACCGCGATATGATCAATTCCGCGGGCGGAGTCTTAGGTCGACCCATTCAATTTGTTATCGAAGATAACCAGGGCATCCCTGAGAAGGGACGCTCTGCTGTGGAAAAATTAATCACTAAGGACAAAGTCGTTGCCATTACAGGTACACACCAAAGCTCTGTTTGTTTGAGTGAAATTGAAGTTGCACATCGTTACCAAGTACCCTATGTGAATACCAACTGCTGGGCCGACTCAGTCCGTGAAAAAGGGTATCCAGAGGTTTTTAATACATCTCCGTATAACTCCGTTGTCGCTGACTCTATGGCGGACACCATCAAATCCATGAAGGTGAAACGAGTGGTCGGATTTGCTGAAAATACCGACTACGGTATTGGTTTGGCAAAAGGCCTGGGAGCTGCTCTAAAGAAGAAAGATCCTAGCGTTGATTTTAGATATGAAACCTTAGATAGAGCCAGTAAAGACTTTACGCCCGCAGTATTGACGCTTAAGGCCAATCCGCCCGATGTAGTGGTGCTCACGATGCTGCCACCCGCTGCATATATTGCCCTGAACCAACTCTACGAGCAAGGCGTTGCACCGACCCCCAAAACCATCGTTTATGACGGCGCTGGAATGGCGGACTATCCAGACTTTTGGCAAAACGTGAATGAATCTGGTAAGTACATGTTGACCATTGGCATGTACCACCCTGATATGAAGCAAACCGAATTGTCCAAACAAATTTCAGCTGCTTATAAGAAAAGAACAGGCAATGATCCTAACCGTTTGATTTTTCAGGCAGTTGACTCACTAGTTGTGGTTGTAGAAGCCATGAAGCAAAGCAAAAGTACTGACCCTGCCAAAATGATTGCTGCGCTTAAGACGGGTAAGTTTGACGGCGCAAGGGGGCAGATGAAATTTGACAGCACACCTGGGGTCAGTTTCCAGCAGTGGGTAGCTATCCCATACGTTAACTACCAACTCACCGATATCAACCAATCTGTTGGTAAGACTTCCCTTTTACAAGGTCCTGGAATGCCTTTGAATATTGGTAAATTACAGCACCCACAATAAGAGCATACATCCTCTCAATTTTCTTTTAAATAAAATCTTGGTTTTCGCATCCATTGGATGCGAAACTTCTCCTAAATGTCATTAATCATCGATCTCGGAGTTAACGGACTCATTATGGGTCTGTTCTACGCACTCATGGCGGTTGGTTTGTCCATGATTTTTGGTATTCTTCGAATCGTGAATTTCGCACACGGCGAATTTTTCATGATTGGCGCTTATGTTTATGCGCTAAGCGCAATGAAGATGGGGTTGAATCCGTGGATGGCACTTGTATTCGCGGGCATTGCGGGCGCCGTTTTAGGTATGGTGATAGAGAAGCTGCTGATGAGACCCCTCTATGATGGCTATCAGAGCTGGACCATTGTCAAGGATGAGTACGCTGTTGTAGTTACTTTTGCACTCTCACTTCTTTTGATTCATTTGGTCGATAAGGTTGTTGGACCTTCACCCTTTTTGGGGCCAAGTTTGGTAAGTACTAAACGAATAGCTTTGGGGCCACTGATGCTGAATGGTCAAAAAATCATTGCCGCAGGCGTCTCTGTTGTTGTTTTGACTGGTCTGGCTTTGTTTATTAAGAAGTCTGTTTGGGGGCGTCAAATCCAGGCTGTTGCCCAAAACCGCTTTGGTGCCTCATTAGCCGGTATTGATCCGGTTAAAACAACAGCACTTATTTTTGCAATTTCTGGACTACTCGCTGCCTTATCCGGTGCATTGATGGCGCCCATCATGAATCCATCTCCTGATGTTGGATCATTTCCCGCACTCAAATCCTTCATCATTGTGGTCTTAGGGGGTATGGGCTCAATTTGGGGCAGTATGGTCGCTGCCATTTTGCTCGGAGTTATGGAGTCATTTTTTGCTGTTTATGTCTCTTACGATTACAGAGACGCATTTGGACTCATGGTGCTAATTGCAGTATTACTCTTCAGACCCTACGGTCTTGCAGGAAGAAAGGGGCGTGAGACATGATAGGCAAGCGCAACCTTTGGGCCAATAAGCTGACCCTTGATTTAAAGTTTTTTCTTCTGCTGTGCAGCTTAATTGCTTTAATTCCTCTTTTAGACTTGACGCCCTATAGTCTGGGTATTTTGATTATTAGTTTTTACTTTGCATTGATTGCAATAGGATGGAACCTCTTGGCAGGTTTTACTGGCCAATTTTCTATGGCGCCTGCAGCATTTGCGATGATAGGTGGATATACAGCGGCGCTTTTGAATTATCACTTTGGGCTCTCGCTTTGGATCGGTATACCAAGCGCAGTTTTGGTCAGCGCGTTGCTAGGATTTTTAGTAGGCTCAACTGTTCTCGGTTTAAAAGGGCCGTACCTGTCATTAACCACTCTTGCGTTTGCCGAGGTTGCGCGAGTCATTATCAGTAATTCTCACGATTACACCAGAGGCGATCAGGGCTTGAATGTGCCAACTCTGATGGAGAGCAGAATCGGTTATTACTATTTATTTCTTGTCCTACTCATTGCAATTGCCCTTCTTATTTACGGCTTAATGAGGAGTCGATTTGGGGGTTTCTTACTTGCTATTCGGGACGATGCACACGGAGCACAAAGCCGCGGCATTCCAATTGTGAAGTACAAATTGATTGCATTTATTTTGTCAAGTGCGATCAGTGGATTTGCTGGCTGTTTATACGGCACATTCACAGAACTCGTAAGTCCAGAGATGGGCCTAATTCAGCAGGCAGGCATCATCATCTCCATGGTCGTGATTGGTGGTATGGGCTCACTCTCGGGTCCCTTGTTGGGCGCCCTGATCGTGTATCTGGGTTCCGAGTGGTTGCGCAGTGTTGGCAACATACAGATGATCGTGTTTGCGTTGACGGTGATCATCTTTGCACGGTTTTTTAGGACTGGACTTTGGGGCTTGTTTCTCAAGTTTTATTTTTATATATTAACTGATCAAAAACGCTGAAAGTTTTTCCATTGAACTTGGCGATAAGAATATGACCCATCCGATCATCAAAGTAGATTCCATTTCCAAGCGTTTTGGTGGGAATCAGGCTGTAGACCGAGTATCTATTGACATTCCCAAGGGCTCGATACTCGGTTTGATAGGCCCTAATGGCTCTGGAAAAACAACAGTGCTGAACATGCTCTCTGGTGAGTTGATGCCTGATGAGGGAAAAATTTTCCTAGAGGATATGGACATCACGGGTCAGTCGCCCTCAAGTCTTGTGCAATTAG
Source organism: uncultured Burkholderiales bacterium (assembly GCA_903949285.1). Lineage (GTDB taxonomy): Bacteria > Pseudomonadota > Gammaproteobacteria > Burkholderiales > Burkholderiaceae_C > Limnohabitans. Next base: position 3,522 of record CAJAYT010000079.1, on the reverse strand, counting down.
GGGTCACAAGAATGTTTCAAATGACCAAAGTCTTTGTTCGATTAAGTGCAATCGATAATTTATTGATTGCTGGACAGGCGCTTGGTTTAAAAAAAGATGAGTGCCATGCCCGAGCAGATATGCTCATTAAGGAGTTGACTTTGGAGCATGTTCAGTATTTGGACGCCGCACAACTCTCGGGTGGGCAAAAAAAATTACTTGAATTTGGAATGTGTTTCATGGTGCCACCTAAGGTTGCGCTGCTGGATGAGCCCTTTGCAGCAGTACACCCAGTGATGCGACAAACCATGAGTCAATTCATCAAGGATCGACACCAAAGGGGACAAACCTTCTTATTGGTCAGCCACGATATGCCAATTATCAAAGAGCTATGCGAAGAGAGTGTTTGCATGAATGCAGGTAAGATCATCGCGCAAGGTAAAACAAAAGAAGTTTTGGATAAAGCAGAGGTGATCGAGGCATATCTTGGGGGAGATCATGAGTAACTATTTACTTGAGATGCGCTCAGTCACCGCAGGGTATGCTAAAGATATTGATGTTCTTAAAGATGTTTCATTGCACGTCAAACGAGGTGAAATCAGCGGATTAATCGGACTGAACGGGGCTGGAAAGTCGACGCTTATAAAGTCTATCTGCGGATTTTTGAGCCCAAAAGCTGGAGAAATCTACTATGACGGCAAATTGCTCAACTCAGTTTTACCGCATAACTTGATTGACCATGGGATATGTTGTATCCCCCAAGAGTCAAGTTTATTTCCGATGCTGACTGTCAAAGAGAACTTGTTGTTGCCCATCCAGTCTAGAAGCCATTTGTTTGCTAACTCTTGGCAGGGTCGTTATGAGGAGGTATTGGAGTTGTTTCCCGCACTCAAAGTCAAATTGGGTCAAAGTGCTGGGGAGCTATCAGGGGGACAGCAAAAACAACTTGAATTTGCCAAGGCTTGGATGTTGCAACCGAAATTATGTTTAATTGATGAACCAAGTATCGGTTTGTCACCAAAGGTCGCAGAAGAAATCTTTCAGTGGCTCAGCCGCTTCACCGAGCAAGGTATGGGAATTTTATTGATTGATCACAATGTGAGGCGGGTGGTGAAGATGTCGCAAACTATCTTTGTCCTCAGCTTGGGCTCCATTGCTGCTAGTGGCGACCAAGCCATGTTCACAGGTGACTTGCATACCCAGGTCAAGGAATGGTTGGGGCTTAATTACTAAGCTTGAAACTTGAACCAATTGTGTAAGCTCACCCACTTGGTACTCATTGGGGCTTATAGCGGAGATGACCGGATATTTTTAACTATTGATGAATTTTGAATTGCGTGGTTGATTCAAAAGTAGCAAAAAGAGGCACCAAAAATGGGGAAATTAAGGCACATCACTATTACCGTTCAAGATCCAGAAAAAGCTGCAGAATTTTATATCCAAGCATTTGGAATGGAGCGTGTAGGTCAAACTGATTGGGCGAATGCGAATGGTGTTTATTTGAGCGACGGCGTAGTTAACTTAGCTCTGCTGCATTACAAGAATGAGGCGTCCGCCGGAAGTCGCGGAGCTGACTTTGTTGGTTTACATCATTTGGGATTCTGGGTTGATGACGTCCAGCAATCTCGCAAAGCTATAGAAGCGGCCGGTGGAACCTACTGGATGGGCGATGTTTCAACAACAGGAGGCTTCTATGAGGTCAAATATCACGATCCTAATGGCGTAGTAGTTGATATTACACAAGACGGTTGGAGAGGCGCGGTAAAGGAGGTTTTACCAAAGGCCTGATACCTAAAGTAACGTTCACGCCCCTCACCATTGCAGATGAGGGTATTTATTTTTGATGATGCTATGACGATAAGCTATTTCATCCGAACAAATTTTTGAACTCGTTTAGCATTATCAACCTCTGCGGTAAAAATATTTCCAAGGGAATCAATGGCGATGTTGTGAATCCAGTGGAAATCTCCTGCCATTCGTCCTGACCTACCAAAAGAACCAATTTTTTCTCCGGTTTCTCTAAGAATAATTTTTACTTCATTATTAGTACCATCGGCTACAAATAAATATTTCTGATTTTTATCAGGAGACGGTACAAGATCCCAAGCCGAGCCTGATGAACCATTAGATGAGCCACGGGTCTGTGGGTCAAGAACAATTTGCTTGATGAACTGCCCACCTTTATTAAATACTTGGATGCGATTTTCAGATCGGTCGCAAACATACACTAGGCCGTCATTCATTATCCTAACGCAATGAACTGGGTTTCCAAACTGCTCAGCTTCAGGGTTGTAGCTCGGGTAAGTCCCGTCTATAGGTTTTTTACCGAAAGCCCCCCAATGTCGTTTGTACTCCCCCGAGTCAGCATCAAATACTATAACCCTTCTGTTCTGATATCCATCTGCTACGTAAATCTCATTCGCTGCAGAATCAATACTCATATGAGCAGGTCTACCTAAGTTTTTAGTGTCATTACTACTTTGCTCAGTACCTGGAGTCCCTATCTGCATTAAAAATTTACCCTGATTAGTGAATTTCAGAATCATCCGATCCTCTTTATCATTTCCAGCAATCCAAACATTCCCCTTGGGATCAACGTATATGCCGTGCTCATTTTTTGGCCAGTCATACCCCTCGCCAGGCCCACCCCATGCCTGCAGTAGATTGCCTTTTTCGTCAAATTCAATGACTGCTGGAGCAGGCTTACAGCAACGAGAATTGGGTGGACTGAACGTTGCAGCTAACTCATCTGGTGTGAGGGTTCTGGGACGTTGAATAATCCATATATGATTTTTTGAATCAACTGCTATGCCGGAAACTTGTCCAAGTATCCAATCGTTAGGTAAGGCTTTTGGCCAATATGGATCTACTGCGTACTGTGGAGCACTCAAGTTTTTATTTTTATTCGCATTTTCTGCGTGAGTAAAGGGCGTGCTAGCAACAATACAGACTAGAAAAACGTTAAGGTAAAGTGCTACTTTATGGTGAATACGGCTCAAGATATCTCCTTCGCATTGCTGCTTAATTTAACCTTTGGCTTTCCAAATAGGTCTTCACTCGAATATGCATAAGTCCTCATCAGGCGGGACTAATGCCCGTGATTTGAACTTCAGCGCGATTTTTTAGAAAAGCATCAAAGTGGGACTTATTCAAGATTATCTATTTACCAAGGTGCTGGTCAAAGAAAGTTGCTATTTCTCCGAAAGCTTCCCTCACCTCGGGTATACGGTCATCTCGGTAAAACTGTGCGTGTGATTGACCTTCAAAAACTTGCAAAGTTGCTATGGTTCCAACTTGACGCAAAGCACGGTGCATCCGAACTGTGTTGCTCAGCAAAAGATCCCTGGTGCCGCTTGTGAGAATTGTCGGTGGGAAGCCGCGCACATCACCGTAGACAGGAGAGAGCATAGGGTCTTTCAAGTCGTGTCCGTTGGCATAAAACATAGTCGCTGCGTCACAAAATCCGTCTTGAGAGACCAAAACATTATCAAGCATAGCGTTGGTTAAAAACGTGTCGCCTTTCTTTGTTACATCTGACATAGG
>CAJAYT010000078.1 GCA_903949285.1 uncultured Burkholderiales bacterium | reverse complement strand
GGCGATACAGTCCACATGCGGATCTATGGATTCTTCATCGTAATCATCACTCAAATTTGCAAAGCCCTGTGAATCTCTCCAAGTAAATCGTGTCAGAAAAGTACAGAGTTGCAAATTGGAAGGTATGTAAATATCATAATCTACCCGGGATTGTTGATCCTCAAATAGGAAACACTGCGGGCTATCATTGACACGACTCTCATCACCCCAGAATTGATACTTAACCAGGAAACCATTGTCCTCAATTGTTAAGTCAAGCACAGTGAAATCCGAGATCACAACAGCAAAGCGGAAAGGATCATTGCTCCACTGATGATGGATCCATTGCCCTATTTTCTTGAACTCTTCAGTTTCAGGTTCCAACACCACTCCTAAATATTTTTCAGTAGGATTAGTGTAGCCTCACGATCATTGTTTTATTCAATCGCCCGTGAAAGATAATTTTTCGAAAGCTGTATTAAAAGATACAAACGATACCATCAACCGTATCTGTTGATACCGAACTTGCTTGATGACCGTTAGATTACTCAGAAGCCGTGAGCCCCAAGACTGACAGAGACTTGTTTTACCTCTGTATAACTATTCAAAATTCCTTCTAGCGAGAACTCTCGACCAGCTCCGCTTTGTTTCATGCCTCCGTAAGAGTGTCCAATGGCCTGACCGCCTCCTTGGTTAACCATGACCCATCCAGCTTGCAATTCATGCGCCATCCTCAGCGCAGGAGCACCAGCTCTAGACCACACAAAAGCTGCTAGTCCGTACTCAGATGAATTCGCTTGTTTGATCACGTCACTCTCGCTTGACCAAGTTGACACTGAAAGAACAGGACCAAAAACTTCCTCATGCGTCATTCGAGTAGAGTCAGGTAGGTTTAGGAAAATAGTAGGCTCAAAGAAATACCCCTCCGACAATGGCCCGCTCTGTGGAGGTAGTCCTCCCAGGATAAGCGCATTGGGATGAGCCTCCATGGCTTCTTTAACGTAGGAGCACACACGGTTGAATTGCTTTAGATTAACTAGACTGCCGGCATCCGTTTTTTCGTCCAGTGCATTTCCAATTTGAAATTTTTTCAACTTACCCACAAGCTTTTCAAGAAACTTATCTGCAATTGATTCGTGAACATAAACTCTTGAGCCCGCGGTACAAGACTGTCCTTGCCTGGAAAAGCGCATGGCAGTGATCACACCGTCGGTTGTGAAATCTAAGTCGACGTCTGGGAAGACTATTTGAGGACTCTTTCCACCTAGCTCGAGGGAAACAGCCGCAATGCGCTGACTTGCAGCGGCCAAGATAGCCCGCCCAACAGCCGTTGAGCCAGTGAAGGAAACTTTGGGCACATCGGGGTGCTCCGCAAGAGGAGCACCGCACTCGAGACCGTAGCCCGTTATAACGTTGAGCACACCTGCGGGGAGGAATTCATTACAAAGTCTTGCCATCTCAAGTACGGCCAAGGGTGCATCTTCGGCTGTTTTAAGGACTACTGTGTTGCCCGTCATAACAGCAGGTGCAATTTTTAAGGCAGCAAGCATCAGCGGAGCGTTCCAAGGAACGATTGCGCCCACAACTCCGTAGGGTTCCCTGCGTGTGTAGTCCAGGTTATCGACATTAAGATACATGGTATTGCCTTTTATCTCTCGACAAATACCCGCAACATATCTAAAAACTTCAATAACGATGTTGACTTCACCACGACTTTGGGTACGCAGTGCGTTACCGTTCTCCGTACTGATGAGTCGTGCAAGCTCTTCGCGGTTTTTTTCTAATGCGTCCGTGATTGCGAAGAGCATTTTGCCGCGGTCAGGAGCCGAGGTGCGTGACCAAGTAGCGAACGCATTTTTTGCGGCTTTAACCGCAATGTTGACGTCCTCAACTCTAGCTCTGGGAACCTGCGCAAAGACAGTTTTATTGGAGGGATTTTCAATATCAATCCACTCTCCCTCTACGCTTTCAACCGGTTTACCGTTAATAATCATATGAACGCGCTGCATAGAATTTTCCGTCCTTAGAAATTTATAGTCAAATCCATTCTAATTTAATTCAAATTCTGGGTTTATCATCTTAACGACAGACTAACCCGAAAGGTTTCTAAATCCGAGTTCAAACAAAGAGTCTCAAGGGTTTACTCTATAGTCCTTCTGCCTGAACTCTTAGACTCTATGCGGCGAACGAATTGCATTTATTGAGGGTCCTTGTTACAGACTTGGTTGATTTATTTTTTTGATTGACAGGTTTTCAAAATTGGAGTCAGGATGCAAATTCAAACTATAGAGGAACTGCGAACTCTTTACAGTGCGCCGACAAAAAGAGTAATTCAAAAAGAGGTGCATTCAATTGATACTCATATAGAAAAATTCTTGAGTTTGTCCCCCTTGCTTGTCATTGGTAGCGCCAGTGCTCAATTCGAAATGGATGTTTCTCCTCGAGGAGGTGATCCGGGCTTTGTTAAAGTGATGGACACCCAAACGCTATTAATACCTGACGCTCCAGGAAATAACCGACTCGACACCTTTCAAAACATCATTGAAACTGCGCAAGTAGGACTACTGTTCTTCCTTCCGGGGGTTGATGAAATGTTAAGAATTTATGGTCGCGCTACTCTACATACTGAAGAATCGTTACTGAATCATTTTGCTGGCCTAAAACACTCCCCTAAAGTAGTCATAAAAGTTAATATCCTAGGCGCGTATATGCACTGCGCCAAAGCGCTCATGCGCTCGAACCTTTGGTCCCCTGAAGCGCAAGTTGATAGATCCGTATTACCTACCATGGGACAAATTATCAAAGATCATGCACAACTTGATACACCAGTTGAAACTCAAGAAGAAATGCTTAAGCGATACGAAATAGATCTATAAATCAAGGTAAGATTAAACTCTAGCTTGCAAATCTGCGGTGATTGCAAAAAACACAAAAAGTAGACGAACAGAAAAAAATGAATACTCCTGATGAACGGTGTTGTGGAGCAGATGTATGCATCATTGATGAGCGGGGACGCTGTTGGTGCGGACAGATCTGGGACGGGGAGAAGATGGTAATGCCAGAGTCTGACGAGGCAAAGGTTACTGATCACGTTGCCGAGGTAAAAACCAAGCAAGAACTCTAGGTGCTTAAGCGCATTAGTATCACTCTAACCATTAAAAAAGGCTCCACGGGGAGCCTTTTTTAATGGAAGAAGGAACTGAATTACTTCAATTTTGTTTCTTTGTATTCAACGTGCTTACGAGCTTTGGGATCAAATTTCATGATCGTCATTTTCTCTGGCATTGTTTTTTTGTTCTTGCTAGTGGTGTAAAAATGTCCTGTACCAGCAGTTGATTCAAGCTTGATTTTTTCGCGTGAGCCTTTTGAAGCCATTTTGAATTCCTATCTTTGAAAAGGTTGAACGAATTAAGCTTGACCGCGTGCGCGCAAGTCAGCCAACACAGACTCGATACCGTTTTTGTCAATCAAACGCAAAGCTGCGCTTGAAACACGCAAACGAACCCAACGGTTCTCGGTTTCAACCCAAAAACGACGATATTGCAGGTTAGGCATGAAACGGCGTTTTGTTTTGTTATTGGCATGGGAAACATTGTTTCCAACCATAGGGCCTTTGCCCGTTACTTCACATACACGTGCCATAGTGGACACTCCTATCTATATTCACGGCTTAAGTCGACTTTGTGCAAGTCGCTTTAAGCCTCACCTCGCCAAATAAGGGGGCGGTATCCCTGGCTAGATTAGGGTCGAGATGTATTTCGACGAGTTTCGACGAATCTCAACGGATCTCAAAAAGCCTAAAACGAGCGTTCTTCTTTCTATTCCTTAAAACCAAACCTTAAAAGGCCTGTTCTCGGGAAAGCCTTAAATTATAACTCTTTTTAACGCAATATCCGTATTTTTGGCTCTTACTCGTGTTGCTCCAAGAAGCGCTGGGCGTCCAAAGCGGCCATGCAACCTGTACCAGCACTTGTAATGGCCTGTCTGTAAATGTGGTCCTGTACGTCACCAGCTGCAAAAACTCCCTCTACGCTTGTCATAGTTGCCAAGCCTTGGGATCCGCTTCGAGTAAGGATGTAGCCGTCCTTCATGTCGAGTTGGCCTTTAAAAATGTCCGTATTGGGTTGATGCCCAATGGCAATAAAACAACCCTGAAGTTTTAAATCCTTAGTACTTTGGTTGTCAGTATTTTTAAGTCTCACACCTGTCACACCAGAGGCATCCCCAATGACCTCATCCAAAACGTTGTTGCAGTGCAGTTCAATCTGCCCCGCCTTCACTTTATCCATCAACTTATCGATCATGATGGCTTCAGCCTTGAACTTATCCCTGCGGTGGATCAAATGCACTTTACTTGCGATGTTGGAGAGGTATAGAGCCTCCTCCACCGCAGTGTTTCCGCCCCCGACCACACAGACCTCTTGTTGTTTGTAGAAAAATCCGTCGCAAGTCGCGCAACCAGAGACTCCGCGACCCATAAATTCTTGCTCTGATGGAAGTCCTAAGTATTTCGCAGACGCTCCCGTAGCAATGATCAAGCTGTCGCAGGTATACACACCACTGTCACCAGTTAGCGTAAAAGGCCTTGTCTTGAGATCTACAGTGTGAATGTGATCGAAAACAATGTTTGTGTTAAAACGCTCTGCGTGCTTTAGGAAACGCTGCATCAAATCAGGTCCCTGGACTCCATCTACGTCGGCGGGCCAGTTATCGACCTCCGTTGTGGTCATGAGTTGGCCGCCCTGAGCAATGCCCGTGACCAAGGTGGGTTGTAAATTTGCTCTTGCTGCGTAAACCGCTGCGGTATAGCCTGCGGGGCCGGATCCCAAAATGAGTACTTTGCTGTGCTTGGTGGTAGAGGACATATAAAAATTTATAAATAAATGCGTACAAAAGTGAGAAAATACAAGCTTGAATCTATTTAGGAATCATTGCCGTAAAACTGCTATTGTAAGAAATCACGGATCGGGCCGACGCAAGCATCCTCAGATAACCACAATCAAAGTAATTTCAAATATTTTCATCGATTAAAGCCAAAGCCTACTCCTTTTTATGACTTATTCGCTAAATACCATGACCTCAGAGCGCGCAGCTCCAACACCGCCTACTGGCTTTAGGCGTTTCACACAAGAAATCGCGCTCACCCTGGGTTTTACATTTCTAACCTTTTGGATGCTCTCGCTTCTGACCCATTCACCCCAGGACCCCGCTTGGACAACATCGGGAAATGTGGATCCCATAACAAATTGGGGGGGCCGCTTAGGCGCGTGGCTTGGCGACATGAGTTTTTTTCTTGCCGGTTACTCTGTACTTTGGTCCTACGCTGCTGCGTTGATGACTTGGCTAACTGCGCTTGCCACTCGCCTGAGGGGGGAGAGTGAGGATCCAGAACACAACTTGGATGGATGGGTGCACACCCGGTGGGCCTTTTGGAGTGGCAATGTACTTTTGCTTCTCTCTAGCACCGGGCTAGAGTGGACTCGTCTTTACAGATTTGAAGAGAACCTACCAGGCCATCACGCTGGTGGCGTAATTGGCTATTTGATTGGCCAATTTGGCATGAATTGGTTTGGGTTTAATGGCTCATGTTTAATATTTATCGCTTTCATGATGGTATCCCTGTCTTGGGTTTTCCGCTTCTCATGGATTCACTTAGCTGAGAATATTGGATCTTTCGTTGATCACTTCATTGAGGTTAGACGAGAGAAAAAAGCCCGAGAAGAAGATATCGCAATGGGCTTGGCAGCCGCTAAAGAGCGCGATGAAGTCTTACACGGTGTTAAAGCGGACGCTGAGGCAGAGTACCATCCGCCGCACATCAACATCCGGGTTCAAAAAGAACCTGAACCCGTCGTAGCCCCCAAGAGTGAGCGCCTGGCAAGGGAGCGCCAAAAACCGCTCTTCAACGAACTGCCGGACTCTCGTCTACCGCAGGTTGATTTACTAGACGCAAATCGCTCCAAAGTAGATACCGTATCGACTGAAACACTTGAAGTAACGAGTCGTTTGATAGAGAAAAAACTGAAAGACTTTGGTGTAGAAGTTCATGTGGTTGAGGCATCTCCAGGGCCTGTCATTACACGCTACGAAATAGAGCCAGCAACAGGTGTTAAAGGATCCCAGATCGTTAACTTGGCTAAAGACTTGGCTCGTTCGTTAAGTCTTGTTTCAATCCGAGTAGTCGAGACCATCCCGGGTAAAAACTACATGGCTCTTGAGCTACCCAATGCCAAACGCCAAACAATTCAACTGAGTGAAATCTTGGGCTCCGATGTTTATAACGAAGGAAAGTCTTTACTGACCCTCGGTCTTGGCAAAGACATCATTGGAAACTCGGTCGTTGCAGACCTAGCCAAGATGCCTCACGTATTGGTAGCCGGTACAACGGGATCGGGTAAATCTGTGGGTATCAACGCCATGATTTTGAGTTTGCTTTACAAAGCAGAGGCACGAGATGTACGCTTACTCATGATTGATCCTAAGATGCTTGAGATGTCCGTTTACGAGGGCATTCCTCACCTCTTGGCCCCCGTTGTGACGGATATGCGTCAAGCCGCAAATGGTCTCAATTGGTGTGTCTTTGAGATGGAGCGACGCTATAAACTGATGAGCAAATTGGGTGTGCGTAATCTGGCTGGGTACAACCAAAAGATTGATCAAGCCAAAGACCGCTCAGAACTTATACCCAATCCCTTTAGCCTAACACCAGAGTCGCCTGAGCCCCTTGACCGATTGCCATTTATCGTAGTTGTCATCGATGAATTGGCTGACTTGATGATGGTTGTCGGTAAGAAGATAGAAGAGCTCATAGCTAGACTTGCTCAAAAAGCGCGAGCTGCAGGGATTCACTTAATTCTGGCCACCCAACGCCCAAGCGTCGATGTGATCACAGGTCTCATCAAAGCCAACATACCCACACGCATGGCCTTTCAAGTCTCTAGCAAAATTGACAGCAGAACCATTCTTGATCAAATGGGTGCAGAGTCCTTACTAGGCATGGGGGATATGCTTTACCTACCCAGCGGTAGTGGAATGCCTATTCGCGTTCACGGAGCTTTTGTAAGCGACGAGGAAGTACACCGCGTTGTGAACTATCTCAAGTCTCAAGGCCCAGCCAACTACATCGAAGGTGTGCTGGAGGGAGGAACGGTTGACGGGGAATCTGATGGACCCGATCTTTTTGGGAACTCTGGGGGGGAGAAAGATCCTTTGTACGACCAAGCAGTTGAAATAGTGTTAAAGAACCGCAAAGCAAGTATCTCCTTGGTACAAAGGCATTTGAAGATTGGCTACAACAGAGCGGCTCGCTTGGTTGAGGATATGGAACACTCAGGCCTTGTCTCCTCGATGGGTACCAACGGACAACGCGAAATCTTGGTGCCCACACGAGATGAGTAAACCTCACCCAACTTTGGTGCATTCATTCAAAAGAGGCTTCACGCGTCTACTGAAAAAAATTCAATTAAGTTGCCTCCCTACCCCAAGTTGTTCAAGACTGGTTTTAGCGGGCCTCGTATTATTTGCACCCGCTAGCCATGCAGATAGCTTGGATACGTTGAGCCAATTCATGAAGTCGACACAAAGCGGTCGAGCACATTTCACCCAAATCGTCACCTCCCCCAATAAAGAGGGGAAAAAGGGCCGTGTTAAGAATTCTGAAGGTACCTTTACATTTCTCAGACCCCAAAGATTTCGTTTTGAATACGAAAAGCCTTTCCCCCAAACGATCGTAGCGGATGGCCAAACTCTGTGGCTTTATGATCCCGACATTGCTCAGGTAACGGCGCGCTCACAAGAGAAAGCACTTGGATCGACACCCGCGAGTTTGATTGCATCTGCACCCGATTTACATGCTTTAGAAAAAGACTTTATCTTAAGCTCTGAGCCTTCAACAGATCAATTACAGTGGGTTCAAGCCGCCCCCAGGGCACAGGACTCACAACTGCAATTGGTACGCATTGGGCTAAGTACTAATGCACAGCAAGTCCAGTTGAGTAAGCTTGAGATTTTGGACGCCTTTGGACAAAAGTCAGTCATTAGCTTTGACAGGTTTGAGATCAATCCTGGCTCTATTGGTGCGGCTAGTTTTAAATTCACCCCCCCTCTTGGGGTTGAAACTCTAAGACCCTAAACTACAGATTCGTGCACCCCTCAGATCAACCCCTTGCTGAACGCCTCAGGCCTGCAACACTTTCTCAGGTGATTGGTCAATCGCACTTGCTTGGGGACGGTATGCCTCTTCGAGTGGCATTTGAATCGAGGACTCCTCACAGCTGTATTTTGTGGGGTCCGCCAGGGGTGGGTAAAACCACTTTGGCACGCTTGATGGCACATGCTTTTGATGCCAACTTTATCAGCATCAGCGCAGTACTTGGTGGGGTAAAGGAGATTCGAGAGGCAGTGGATCTCGCTGAGAAATACGCTTCAAGCCCGGTCCATCCCTCTCGCACATTAGTGTTTGTAGATGAGGTTCACCGTTTCAACAAAACCCAGCAAGACGCGTTTCTACCCCATGTCGAATCTGGGCTTTTTACGTTTATTGGTGCAACCACTGAGAACCCTTCGTTTGAGGTGAACTCTGCGCTCCTCTCAAGAGCTACGGTTTATGTGCTAGAGCCTTTAAACCATTCAGATTTAGGTCGCATTATTGAAAATGCGCTTGAACTGGTTGGCAACGTAGAACTTGATGCGGAATCAAAAGAAATACTGATCTCCTTTTCTGATGGGGACGCAAGAAGGCTCTTAAATGCCCTTGAGACGTTGTGCATGATGGCACAACATGAAAAGATTTCAACAGTCAACGCCGCTTGGCTCACCAAAGTGATGGGCCAAAGGCTCAGGCGTTTTGACAAGGGGGGCGAGAATTTTTATGACACGATCAGTGCTTTGCATAAATCTGTTCGCGGCTCAGACCCAGATGCTGCGCTTTATTGGTTGGTTCGAATGCTGGAGGGCGGAGCGGACGCCAAGTACCTCAGTCGAAGACTGATCCGCATGGCCAGTGAGGATATCGGGCTCGCAGATCCAAGAGCTTTGAGTATTGCCGTAGACTGTGCCCAGGTCTACGAAAGACTCGGAGCTCCAGAAGGTGAATTGGCCTTGGCTGAGTGTGTGGTCTATTTAAGCATTGCCCCCAAATCTAACGCGGTATACAACGCGTTCAACCAGACCAAGGCGTTGATTAAATCCCAAGGAACACAGCCCGTGCCCCTTCATCTTCGCAATGCGCCGACTAAACTTATGAAGGATTTATCTTACGGCGCTCAGTACCGTTACGCTCATAATGAGGAAAACGCTTTCGCAGCCGGAGAGAACTACTGGCCTACTGATATGAAACCCACTGAGTTTTATCAACCCGTAGAGAGAGGTTTAGAAATTAAAATTGCTGAGAAAATGCGTTGGTTGAAAGAGCAAAATGAGAAGGCCCTTCAAGCATCTTTGAAAAAATAGCTGAACCAAGGATTTGAGCCAAAGCGATGATATCCAGAATTTATCCAAAGCACTCAGACAATGATTTCAATTCACATTAAGGTTAGATCAGTCAAGATCAACACAGGAACATTCTGCTCATGGATACACTGATTCAACAAATTATCAACGGCCTTGTGCTGGGCAGCATGTACGCGCTCGTCGCACTTGGATACACCATGGTTTACGGAATTATTAATTTAATTAATTTTGCGCACGGTGAAATTTTAATGATAGGTGCCATGACAAGTTGGACCATCATCGGTTGGTTTCAAGAAACAACACCCAACGCTCCAGGTTGGTTGGTGCTCCTTATCTCATTACTCTGTTCATGTGTGGTGTGCAGTGCGCTCAATTTTGCAGTTGAGAAAATTGCTTACCGCCCGCTAAGAGGTGCCCCCAAGCTTGCCCCCCTCATTACGGCTATAGGCGTATCTATACTCCTTCAAAGTTTGGCCATGATTATTTGGAAACCCAACTACAAAGCCTACCCGACATTACTGCCTAGCACGCCTATACAAATTGGAGCTGCTGTGATTACGCCTACACAGATCATGATTTTGATCGTCACAGCCCTCAGTCTTGTCGCACTGATGTACTTGGTCCATAAAACACCATTGGGTCGGGCGATGCGGGCGACAGCTGAGAATCCGCGCGTCGCATCCCTCATGGGTGTGAAGCCCGATATGGTCATATCTGCCACATTCATCATAGGCGCCGTGCTGGCAGCACTTGCGGGGGTCATGTGGGCATCTAACTACGGCACCATCCAACACACCATGGGATTTCTGCCTGGACTAAAGGCCTTTACTGCAGCCGTATTTGGCGGCATTGGTAACTTAGAAGGTGCTGTGGTAGGGGGTATATTGCTTGGACTGATAGAGTCCATTGGCTCAGGCTATATTGGTGAGCTGACAGGAGGAGTTTTAGGGAGTCAGTACTCTGATATTTTTGCATTCATTGTACTGATTGGTGTCCTGACGCTAAGACCTTCTGGACTGCTGGGCGAGAGAACGGCAGAGCGCTCATGATTTCCAATTGAATTCTTCATTTTTCATCCATGCAAACTCAACGCACTCAGCAAAGTAAACCTTTAGCCCTCGCCCCACCAAGCTTGGGCTTAAAGGTGTTGTTCACAGCATTAGCACTGCTACTGCCCATACTTCTTCAAGTGTTTGGGAACGCTTGGGTCAGGATTGCAGACTTCGCTCTTCTTTATGTGTTACTTGCCCTTGGACTCAATATTGTTGTAGGTTATGCGGGGCTCTTGGATATGGGGTACGTTGCATTCTTTGCTGTAGGTGCCTATATGTACGCCCTTTTAGCCTCACCCCAACTCACCAACGCCTTTCCTTGGATTGCAGCTATGTTTCCAGACGGGCTGCATACGCCGCTCTATGTTGCAATACCTCTGAGCGCCCTCTTCGCGGGTATGTTCGGACTTTTACTGGGCGCGCCAACCCTGAAACTCAGAGGCGACTATCTCGCTGTTGTAACACTTGGGTTTGGAGAGATCATTCGCGTTTTCTTAAACAACTTGGATCGCCCCATCAACATTACCAACGGTCCCAAGGGCATTGGTGAAATCGATCCTCTTACTGTCATGGGGTTCCCCTTGTCCCGCAAGTTAGATCTGGGCTTTACAGAAATTCCCTCTGTAACTCTCTACTATTATTTATTCATTGTCTTGGTGGGATTTAGTATTCTCATTTGTTCAAGACTTGAGCACTCGCGAATTGGTAGAGCTTGGATGGCCATTCGCGAAGATGAGATTGCGGCAAAAGCAATGGGCATCAATACACGAAACTTAAAACTAACCGCGTTTGGCATGGGCGCTACGTTTGGAGGCGTCTCAGGGGCAATGTTTGCATCCTTTCAAGGGTTCGTCTCGCCCGAGTCCTTTAGCCTCATGGAGTCGGTCATGATTTTGGGGATGATCGTTTTGGGGGGTATTGGATATCTACCAGGCGTGGTCTTAGGGGCCCTGCTTCTCGCTGCATTGCCTGAGGTACTCCGATACGTCGCGGGACCCTTGCAAGAGTTGACGGGTGGACGTCTTGACGCAGCAATACTCAGACAACTTTTGATTGCTTTAGCGATGGTGAGTGTAATGTTGTTGCGCCCCCGTGGTCTTTGGCCATCACCAGAGCATGCTGAGCAAGATCAGATCTCCAATGACGATCAGGCGGAGGAAGCACATGATTGAAACTCACCCGTCTACAGTTGAGATCAACCCGCCACCCGCACTCAGTGTGAAAGGGGTCTATAAAAGCTTTGGTGGTCTACAAGCATTAAAGGATATTGATTTAAACATTGCGCAGGGAACTATCCACGGTCTGATTGGTCCCAACGGCGCGGGTAAGACAACTTTCTTTAATATTATTTCCGGACTCTACGCTGCTGACGCGGGTGAATTTCGTCTTTTGGGTAAGCCCTACAAACCCTCTCAAGTTCATGAGGTCGCGCGTGCGGGGATTGCGAGAACGTTTCAAAACATCAGACTCTTCAAAGAGATGAGTGTCTTAGAGAATGTTATGGTTGCGCGACATGTGCGTACACACTCCGGTCTTTTGGGGGCTATCTTTAGAACGCCTGCATTTAAAAGAGAAGAGCATGAAATCAAACTCCGCGCTTACGCACTTCTAGACTATGTGGGTATTGAGCGCTTTGCAAGTCTAAAAGCCAAGACGCTCAGTTACGGGGACCAAAGACGACTAGAGATAGCAAGGGCGCTAGCAACAGACCCTCATTTGCTAGCCCTAGATGAACCGGCAGCAGGTATGAATGCTACGGAGAAAGTTGAACTCAAAAATTTAATTGAACAAATTCAACGTGACGGTAAAACTGTGCTTCTCATTGAACATGATGTTAAGTTGGTGATGGGGTTATGCAAAACAATCACTGTTTTAGACTATGGAACCAAGATCGCGCAGGGCTCTCCCAGTCAGGTCCAAAAAGATCCACTTGTGATCAAAGCCTATTTGGGCTCTAGCGCAACACCTACAACGGAATCATCGGATCAAAAGTCATGAACCCCTCAGCCTCCCCGGTTTCAACAACTCAGGCAAACCAGCAACCAATGTTGAAGGTCACGGATTTACACGTCCACTACGGCGGTATCAAGGCCGTCAAAGGTGTGAGCTTTGAAGTGCAAAAGGGTCAACTCGTTGCCCTGATTGGGTCTAACGGGGCCGGCAAAACCACCACTTTGAACGCTATAGCGGGTACATTGGCTGTTGCAAGTGGGGTCATTGAATTTGTGGGATCCAACATAAAGGGTGTGGGAGCTTGGAACATCGTACGCTCAGGACTTGCAATGGTGCCAGAGGGTAGAGGCGTTTTCACCAGAATGAGTATCTTTGAGAATCTTCAAATGGGTGCGTATTTAAGGAGTGACAAAGCCGCAATCCAAGCTGACCTGGAGGAAGTATTTGAGACCTTTCCCAGACTCAAAGAGAGAACGCACCAACTTGCTGGAACCTTATCGGGGGGCGAGCAACAAATGCTTGCAATGGGACGCGCTTTGATGAGTCGCCCCAAACTTGTTTTGCTGGATGAACCCTCCATGGGGTTGTCGCCCTTGATGGTTGACAAAATATTTGAGGTCATCGCTGACATTTCTAAAAAGGGAGTGACTATCCTCCTCGTTGAACAAAACGCTCAACGCGCACTCCAAATAGCAGATAACGCGTATGTGATGGAATCAGGTTCTATTGGCTACTCGGGTCGCGGAGCGGAGCTCTTGCACGACTCAAGGATCAAGGCGTCATATTTGGGTGAGGACTAACCTTAGTGGTAGCCGGTTGCCAAGGATTCAAACTTGGTAATATTTTTCAAGAACGCAAGCTTTACCGAGCCCGTTGGACCATTACGCTGTTTGGCAATGATGATCTCTGCCACGCCCGGCTCCTTGGATAACTCTTTGGTGTAATAGTCATCTCTGTAGATGAACATAATCACATCCGCATCTTGCTCAATCGCACCAGACTCACGAAGATCGGACATCATTGGTTTTTTGTCAGTCCGTTGCTCGACCCCGCGGTTTAACTGCGAGAGCGCTATCACTGGACACTGCAACTCTTTGGCAAGCATCTTCAAACCCCTGGAGATCTCGCCCAACTCAGTGGCTCTATTATCCCCATCGGTTCCGTTACTCCCCGACATCAACTGCAAATAGTCAACGACGATCAATCCCAACTTACCGCATCTCCTAGATAAACGCCTCGCGTTCGCTCTGAGCTCGCTTGGCGTTAAACCGGGGGACTCATCGATGAACATGGAGGACTTACCAATTCTGTCCGAGGTCTCTATGAGTCTGGACCATTCATCGGGCTGGAGCTTGCCGGTTCTGAGTCTATTTTGATCAATTCGACCAAGAGAGCCTACGATCCTCACGACCAACTGCGCTGCGCCCATCTCCATCGAGAAGATAGCAACTGGCAAACCCTCATTGAGTGCAACATGTTCAGCGATATTGATGGCCAAAGCAGTCTTGCCCATCGAAGGCCTTGCAGCCAAAACGATCAAGTCCCCGGCCTGCAGACCTGAGGTCATTTTGTCTAGATCAATGAACCCAGTCGGTACGCCCGTTACATCATTGGGATTGGCCGACATCTCTTTCACGCGTTCCAACAAAGTCGCGCCTAGGGTGTCCATCTTTTGGAAACCTTGGCGTTTACGAGCGCTTTCCTCGCCGACATTAAAAATCTTTTGTTCAGCCTCGTCCAGTATAGTGGGCACGGCCCGCCCACCTGTGTTCATGGCGCTAGTGGTGATTTCCTCACTCACACTTAGCAATTTTCTGAGCATAGCGCGTTCACGCACTATCTCAGCAAAGCGCCTGATATTGCTCTCACTTGGGATGTACTGAGCGAGTGAATTTAAATACTCAATATTGCCCGCCTCTTCCGCTTTGCCTTGTGATTTGAGGTGCTCAAATACGGTGAGAGTATCGGCTGCCCGGGCTGCGTTCATTAGTGAATAAATTGCACCAAATATGAGTCGATGCTCGTAGCGATAAAAATCTTCTTCGGTTAATAAATCGCCTATTTTGTCCCACGAAGAATTGTCCAGCAATACGCCCCCTAGAACACTCGACTCGGCCTCTAAGGAGTGTGGGGGAATACGAAGTTGTCCCAGCGTAGGTAATGCGTTCTCGTCCACGCCTTCAAATTCGCCGTCGACCTCACTATAGCCATGGCCCCTTGCTTCGGTATCAGCGTACCCGTGGCCTTCACCCCCCATGTACTGATCTACATCGAACTGTATTTCTGTATCTAAAAAATCGGGTTCATCAAAGGGGTTCTGCACATCTTGTGCACCTTGAATATTTTGTGCAATATCCTTCTCTAGGTTCCCGGATACTGAGGCAGGGGTGGTGGGCGCTCCTAGCTCAGAGAGTTCATTGGCACCAGCTGGGTCCGTTTTAGAAGTATCAGCGCGCGCGCCAAAGCCCTCACTGGGACCTCCCAATTGAGGTCCATCATAGGGCGTTTGATCGTTGGATTGCATAACTGATAATTCTAAAAATGGGGTTAGGGCTTTGTTTTACAAATCGCTTAAACAGAAGTTTAGGTCACCCCTGAAGTCAATCTCAATAACGCGCTTTAAACTTTATCGAGTGCACTGGTGAATGAGTCTGCGTAAAACTCATCAACGGGCAAACCAATCTTGGTGTAGGCTGCTTTAGCACTATCAACCACTATGGGAGCACCACACGCATAAACCTGATAATTCGATAGATCTTTAAAATCCTCAACCACAGCGTTGTGTACAAATCCGGTGCGCCCCGTCCAAGCATCACTCTCTAGGGCATCAGAGACGACAGGAATATAGGTGAGGTTGGGCATCTCCCTGACTTGATCTAGGATCCAGTCATGCATATACAAATCTACTGGTCTGCGTGCGCCCCAGTAAAAACTAACGGGCCTTGTAATGCCGTTAAACCGCATCTCCTCCATTAACGCTTTAATAGGTGCAAAACCAGTTCCTGAGGCTAAGAAAATTAAGGGCTTCTCAGCTTCTCTTAAAAAGAACGAACCCTGGGGGCCTTCAATGCGCTGAATTTCTTTTTCTTTCATGGCACCAAACACATGATCTGTAAACACGCCCCCAACCATATGGCGGATATGGAGTTCGATGTGAGGGGTTTCAGCGCTGACCGTATGGGGGGCGTTGGCCATAGAGTAACTTCTCCTGGAACCGTCCCGCAACAAAAAATCAACATATTGACCTGCCTTATATTTGATTAAATCCCCAGCAGGCACTTGCAACTTCACAAGCATCACATCTTGTGTTTTGCGCTCGAGCGAGAACACGCGTACCGGCATCTTTTTGATGGGGAACGCACCCTCTTCGACCACTTGCTTGGATTCAAGCACGAGGTCGGACTTAGCAGTTGAACGACAGGTCAAGATAAGACCTTGGGCTTTTTCCTCTGCACTCAAGGCTTTCGCTTGATGATCGCCCATAGACACCTCACCCGAGATCACCTTGCACTTGCAAGATCCGCACGCCCCGTCCTTACACCCGTAGGGAAGTCCGATGCCTTGTCGGATGCCCGCTGTGAGTAAAATTTCATCTGAGTCGGCTTGAAAAGTACGTCCACTGGGCTCAACCGTGATCTGAAAGCTCATCTTTGTGTATCCTTAGACTTTTAAATTAAGTAGCTCATCGTTAGCTAACCCTCAATTTTGCCCTCAAATCAAACCCCTTTGGGCGCTTTGCCCTCCCGTTTTAGAAAAGAACGTCTTTTAATTGTCGGATGTGGGGATATCGGCGTACGTTTGGCGCGTTTGGCTCGCCCAAATGTCCGCTTAATTGCACTCACCTCAAATAAAGACCGGATTCAGGAGCTGAGAAATCTTGGAATCACCCCCATCACGGGAGACTTGGACGATCCCCAGACTCTCAGTAGGCTCAGCGGATTGGGCACCCGGATTGCCCACCTCGCCCCCCCGCCCTCGGTTGGCGAGCAAGACACGCGTACCCAAAACCTGCTCAAAGCGCTGTTGAGAAGAAGTCCTGCACGCCACTTGGTTTACGCATCAACCACTGGGGTATACGGAAATTGCTCAGGTGAGTGGGTAAATGAAACTCGGCCCTTAAACCCGACCACGCAGCGCGCCAAGCGGAGAGTTCACGCGGAGGGGTTAATGAGCTTCTTAGGCCACGCTCGTTTTGGTGGTACCCAGATCACAACCCTAAGAATACCGGGCATTTACGCCCTAGACAGAGAGCACGGTACGCCCGAAGCGCGGCTAAAAAAAGGCACACCAGTGCTAGAACCCAGTGCCGATGTCTACACCAACCATATCCAAGCAGACGATTTGGCTTGTGCGTGTTGGACAGCGGTTTGGAGAGGGCCTAACCAAAGGGCAATCAACACAAGCGATGACAGCCAAATGAAAATGGGGGAGTACATGGACTGGGCTGCTGATCACTTTCACTTAGAACGCCCACCCCGGATTGGTTTGGAGGAGGCACTACGCACACTCCCTCCCATGCAACTGAGTTTCATGCAAGAGTCAAGGAGACTCTTGAACCATAGACTTAAAAAAGAGCTCAAACTAAGTTTGAAATACCCGACCATCAAAGAGGGGCTAAGCGGAAAAAATCAGATTAAAAAAGCAACTTGCTAAAAGCCCTATTGAGGCCTAGCTGAAGCCTAGCTGTTTGGAACTAGCGCATTCCCAACCCTTGGATGTCAAAGATATGCTGCGCCTCCCTTGGCAAACAACGCCAGTACTGAG
This sequence comes from uncultured Burkholderiales bacterium, assembly GCA_903949285.1. Classification (GTDB taxonomy): domain Bacteria; phylum Pseudomonadota; class Gammaproteobacteria; order Burkholderiales; family Burkholderiaceae_C; genus Limnohabitans. Next base: position 54,381 of record CAJAYT010000078.1, on the reverse strand, counting down.
CCATCGCCGGGACCTTAGCGTTTAAAGCCGCTGCAGCCTCCCATCCCCAACGAGGTTTGTACAAAAAGGCTCTCGCCAGTGCGACCAAATCGGCTTCACCGTTTTTAATAATGTCATCAGCTTGGTGTGGATCCGTGATCAAACCAACTGCAGTTGTTGTCAGGCCGCTTCTTTGTTTAGCAAGTTTTGCAAAGGAGACTTGGTAATTTGGGCCAAGTGCGATTTTCTGATTTTGCGCCACACCGCCAGAAGAAATATGAACGAAATCGGCTTGAGCATTTTTAAGAATCAAGGATAAATCTGCCGTCTCCTCAGGTGTCCATCCACCCTCTACCCAATCGGTTGCGGATATGCGAACGCCCAGTGCTCCTTTAAATACGGCTCTTACCTCTTTAAAGACTTCCATTAAGAAACGAATTCGGTTCTCAAAAGGTCCTCCGTATTGATCGGTACGCAAGTTGGCAATGGGGGATAAAAATTGATGAAGTAAATAGCCATGCGCTGCATGCAACTCCACCGCCTCAATTCCCATCTTTTGCGCGTAGGTTGCACTTTTTATAAAACCGCCCACTATTCTTTGCATCTGCGCTGCATCAATCGCATGAGGACTGCGCTCGCTACTCAGGTGCGGCACGTCCGATGGACCCCAAGTCTCCCAGCCCCCGTCCTGCCCCTGTCCAACGGGCAGCAACTGCCCCCCTTTCCAAGGCACTGCACTTGAGGCCTTGCGCCCAGCGTGAGCCAATTGGATACAAACAGGCACTCTCGGCGCAAGCGCGCGAGCGCGAGTTAAGTGACTCTCTATGGAGGCCGCATGCTCGTCGTCCCATAGCCCCAAGCACTTGGGCGTAATACGTCCCTCAGGTGTGACTGCAGTGGCCTCGATGGTGAACATTCCCGCGCCACTGTTGAGCAAGTTAGCCCAGTGCATCAAATGCCAATCATTGGCGTATCCGTCAACCGATGCGTATTGGCACATGGGAGCCACGACAATTCGGTTGTCCAAATGAACAGCTCCTTGAGGAGCGCTAAGGTCTAGGGGGGAGAATAAATGACTCATGGATTGGTTGAATTAAGTTTGATGGGGGTATTGGATGTAAAGGGTGTAAAAAACTAAATCCAATCTTACTGCACGCCTGTAAAACTTTGACTTGGTCTGGAAATATCCCTCAATTAACGATTCGAAAGCTCTTTCTCAACTACCGTAACCCATCAACTTTACCGTAGATAGCCCTCTAAAACGACTCAAGCCCTTGGATTCCCTGTCGATCTATATGATGCACAAAAGGCAAATACCCGTGGACTTAATGCGTTTAACTAATACTTTCAAACTACTCTTATCTCCCCTCATTCTCATATGTCTTATTTCATGTGGTGGGGGTGGAGGCGGGGGCTCGTCTGGCGGGGTTGGAGCGCACCCAGTCACAAACGCATTGGCAACTCAGACCGGAACGTTCTTAGACAGTGCAGTAAGCGGAATGAGTTATAAAACAGGAACACAAACGGGGACAACGGACGCAAACGGTAACTATGTCTACATACCCGGTGAAACGGTGACTTTCTCCATTGGCGCCATCACCTTTCCCCAGACCACCGCGATGTCAACAGTGACCCCTCTAAATATGAGCACAACTGGTTCATTGAACGACCCCGTGGTCACCAATGTTGCCTACCTATTGCAGTCACTTGACAACAATAACCACCCTGATGACGGTATTCAAATTGACTCCCGAGTGGCCGCACTGGCAACTTCAAATGTCAACTTCAACCAAGATCCAAGTGCCTTTGCAGCGGATCCAACCGTTGTCAAACTGATCACTGCAGTGAACAATATAAAAAACACCCCGTCCAGTATCACCACATCAAGCGCTGCCGCTCATTTTGGTAAAACACTTCTTGGTTTGGTTGACCAAAGTGTGATTCCCTCCCTGGGCTGCGACACCATCAATACACAAACAGTCCTAAGTAGAACGAGTTATTCAACCAACTTTTGGGGCAACGTTGTTGTCAAGCCTAAGAATAAAAATGGCTTTATCTACGACGGAGACTTTCGCAATATTGGATCCAATCCAGGCGGGGCGTTTGGATGGTACAAACCAAAGGCAGGCTCTAATGAGCTAATCATTGCCCAAAACAGTGGTCAATGGGACGCGAGCTATTCACCCCAGTACGATGTGTGGCTTCAACATTCCCAAAACACCAATATCGTCATGAGAATTGCAGTGACCCCCCTTCCTCAAGAAACCTCCACCACTCCCAAATATATCGGTACAGCCATCTACCTCATGTATATCGGACCTGTGGGTACTTACCTAGACTTTCAGTTCGAGGGGGGTAGCGTACCGGTTGCATACTTCTCCTATATTGGTACCGATCCCAGTACGTTTTACACAGGCACAGCGGGCATGGACGGGGTCTTAGGAAACGCGGACGACGGGGTTTTTCCTTTGGGTATAAATCAAATTTGGCTGCAACATCAGCCTGGACAACCTAACTTTCCGCCGAACATGCACAGTGGTGGGACCACACCATACGGCAGAATGATCAGCTCATCAGAGTGCTTGCTCACACCGGGAGGCTCTATACAACTGTGGGGAGCGCCCTCTACAACTTCGGACCTGTTGTTTAGCCCAAATGCGTTACACAATTTTTGGGGAACTGACGCACCCTTGTATACAGATGCCAACGGGTACCAAGGTGCAATGGGTATTAGAGACGGGGTAAAGGCTGTCTCTGTCGTTAAATCTAATTGACGTCTTTGATAAACGCGTTCAACTGCTGCACTCCAGCCTTAACCCGCAGGTCCATCATCTCACGCCCTAACTCGGCGCTTGAAAGCTCGGGCTTTCCGCTTGCTCCAGCGTCCTGATACCCCTGCACCTTATCGGTCTTGAGTTGAGAGATCCGCAGCGCTTGGGGACGCACGAACCAAAGCTCGGAGGTGTCTGCAACGCCGGCGTGATCGCCCCAATCACCTTGTGCAATACCCGCTCGCTTGAGCACCGCTGCCTCAAGGCGAGCATCGTAGTAAGCACTTAAATTCACCACCCTTACACCCATAGGCTTCCAAGCCTGGGTTAAGTTTTGAGCGACCAACTCTTGTATCGGCATACTTTGGCCGTGGTCGGCCATCAGCACGATCAACTTGAAACCCGATGAATTCAAAGAAGTACAGACATCGATGAGGGTTTTCGCAAATGTGTCCTCACTGATATTGATAGTGCCTGGATATAAAAAATTACCGCTGGGTTTATCAAATTCACCCTCGGGCACAAAAGGTATTAGAGGCGTAACAAGCACGTGCTTAACATCCACTGCGATTCGCAATGCAGAGTGCTGAACTATAAAATTATGTTTACCCAGGGCCATATGAGGCCCACCTTGCTCTGTGCCACCTGTTGGAACAATAACGGTTGTAAAGCCATCCTTTATTTTTTCAACCAGCTCCGGCCAAGTTAAATCCTCTAAACTCACCGTTGCACTGGACTTGTGCTGAGAAGGAGCGCTTGTTTGAGTACTTGTTTGAGTACTTGTTTGAGCACTTACCCGAGAACACAGGGCTAAGAGAAAACAAATTATTAAAAACTCAAACCTCAGCAGACCTTTAAGTCTAATGGGCCGTAAAAGTGCAGATTTACTTAAAATATAAAGGTTAGATTTCATTGAGCGGGATCTTAAAAATCGAGATATCAGATAATAGCGTTAAAGTTGAAAACTTCAAAAATTGCTTATCTTTTTCCTTGCCCTACCGCTTATCACAATTCCAATACAAACTTAGTGCATCATCATGCCTGATCTGACAAATACAACTTGGATATACGATGTAATTTATCAATTGGTATTTCAAGTGACGACCGCGATTACTGCGCCGCTTAGGTCGACTTCTGATATTTACTGGGTTTACTTGGTTAGCGCTTTAATCATAGGGATTTTTGTGGCTCTACGGCACAAGGAAATGGACAACGGTGAAAGCTCAGGGTTTTGGAATCATTTTCAGTCTAAATATCTTTCCAAAAATACATGGGGTCACCCTTCTGCACTCCTGGATATGCGCTACTACGTTGTCAATGCTGTCGTGTTTCCTTTGCTGTTTGCGCCTCTAGCTCTTCAAAGTCAGACGGTTGTAAATTTTTTAAACACTTGGTACTCAAGTTTTTTTGAGGGGGCGTCCACGCATTTTTTTGCAACCTCCTCAGTAGAGGAAATTGTCTTCAAAGTGATCTACACACTCCTCTTTTTTGTAGCCTATGACGGAGGGCGGTTTATAGCGCATAGCCTACTGCACGATGTAGAGTGGTTGTGGGAGTTTCATAAAATACACCACTCAGCTGAAGTGCTCACCCCCTTCACTGCCTTTAGAGTCCACCCCATCGACTTAATGGTAATGGGCATTTTTCCTGCATTTACCACGGGCGTCGTTACTTGGTTGTTTCATGTATTCGTATCCCAAGAGATTGGTTTTTACACTTTACTCAACCTTCATGTCTTCATTTGCCTATTTAATTTTATCGACAATATAAGACATTGGAACGTTTGGGTTACTTACCCAGCACCTGTGAACAAATGGTTCATCAGTCCCGCACACCACCAACTCCACCACAGCGCAGATCAGGCGCACTGGGGTTGTAACAGGGGGTTTGAACTCGCGATTTGGGACCGGCTCTATAAAACAATTCTGACCCCAAGTAATACCGAGCAAAAAATTGAATTTGGTCTTGGCGATGAAAATCCGCTCAACTGGAGATCACTGGGTCAGTTGTATTTAAATCCATTCAAGAACTTAGCAAACTCAGTTCTTCAAAAGCAGCGAATATCCAAAAGATGAAAGCATTCAATCGTTACTTTCAAAAATAATGATCTGGTAAGAGTTCTGAGTCAAAAGCTCATCACCCTCGATATCACTGCTATTGGACGAGCGCCTGCTATTATTTGCATTCAAAAGCATTACAAATCGTAATTTTATTCAATTACAGTTTGTTCATAAAATTTTGAATGACAAAGGAGTAATCGAGAGGTAACCCAACTTAAACACTACTCCCGTAAAGTACTCCCATCAGCGCAGGGAGGCGTATGAAATATTATTTAATTTCCATCATCCTATTGATTTGTTCAACCTCAGCACTTGCAGATCCAGGTAGTGATTGCAGACTTAAACCCTCAAAGGATGAGGCTAGTTTATGCTTGGCTTTAGCGCATAAGGACGCGAACTCGTGCGACAAGATAAACAACAGTGAAACAAAATTCTTCTGCATACGCCAAATTGCTGAATTTAGTCACCACCTTTTTAACTCCTACTCTCCTATCCAAGTCGTTTCAAAATAGAGAATAAATGCGCATTCATTGTGAAAAGCAAGGTTCTGAGATCACGCAAACAAAGGTCTGGTGAAAATTATATTTGGCTATTATTTGACTGTTGGCGGTAGTCTGAAGTATGAAGATTGAAAAATAGCGGTCTTGACGCTTAACTCTGTGGGTGTAACCAGTCTACTTCTTTAATGAGAAACATAGGTCCGTAGTCGGTCAATGATCAGATAGCGATTTAAGCGAGATTACAAAAATATAGCTCGCAGCAGCTTTGCCCCCTGACCAGGAAAAGGTTGAAGTGTCCCATTACTTCAGGGTGGGCCACATTCTTTTTAAAACACCGTCCTTCAAAATTCTGTGATGCCAAATTGCGAGAAGAGCATGACCACCGGCCAAGACTAATAGTGAATTGGCAAAAAAACCGTGAATATCAACAATGTTCTCACTACGATCTTCATCGGTTGGATCAAAGGCGGGGATCTTAACTATGTTAAAAATATTATCCCCGCGAACCCACACTGCTGCAATGCCTATCAAAATAGTAAGCCCCATAAGAGCGTAAAGCAAATGATGAGTCCCCTTTGTTATCTTGCCCTGAACTGCGTCTGATTGAGGCAATTTAACGCCACCACGAATCCTCCAGTTCATTCTTAGTACAAAGACTACAGCCAAGATAAGTCCAAGTGTGATGTGGATACTTCTCACGATAACTCTTGGATCGCCTTTTTCAAATGAATCAATGTTCTGACCAACCACCCACAGAGTCAAAATGATTGCTGCACTGATCCAGTGATAAGAAATTGTTTTTGTATCGTATATATTGTCTGAGCTCATCTATTAGTCCTTTAAATGGGGTCAATGTGTGTCATAACATTTAGCACAGGCATCAGCTCAGTAACCCGATTGGCAGCTGTAAAAGCTATATCGTGCCCTACTCTTACAGTGGCGTTAGCATCGACTTCAATATGCACATCTACCAGTATCATGTCGCCCATTTTGCGAGTTCTCAGATCATGGCACCCCTGAACGCCCGGAGTTGATGTGATGATCTCTAGAATTTGTTGATGTTCTTCCTTGGAAGCTGCTCTGTCCATTAAGTCATTAAGTGAGTCCCAGCTAAACTGCGCACCTGTTTTAGCTACCATCAATCCGACGATTAAAGCGCCCACTGCGTCTAGTATCGGATAGCCAAATAATGCACCCACAATTCCCACTGACACAACAAGTGAGGAGGCTGCATCGGCCCTTGCATGCCAAGCATTTGCCACCAACATGGAGGAACGTACACGCTTTGCAATTGACAGCATATATCTGAAGAGTAGTTCCTTGGTAACCAAAGAGCCTAATGCGACATACAAAGCTGTGATAGGGATAGGGCCTGCAAAGACAGGTTCAATGATTCTTTCCCCAGCCTTTAATAACATTCCGACACCAACAACTAATAAAGATAGGCCTAAAAAAAGAGACGCAGCTGTTTCATATCGCTGATGACCATAATGGTGATCAGCGTCTGCGTCTTTACCGCTGTGTTGATTTGCCAAGAGCACAACAAAGTCAGACACTAAATCTGCAAGAGAGTGAATACCGTCTGCAATCAAGCCCTGTGAGCCAGACCAAATGCCCGCAAAAACCTGCGAAACAGTCAATGCAATATTTACAGCAACGCTGACCCATGTGCTTTTTTGCGCTGCCTGCTGCTTGCCTGATGAATCAACCTCAGAATCTTCTAATACATCACTCATCTCGTTATCTTAATCCGTAAATATTACACATTGAAACTGGGTTCGCTAAATTGGCAAGAACACTTCAAATTCAACAAAACTCTACTCCTGGGGTATTTTGATTGCATTATTTTCTCCTAGGTTGGTACAGCATAAGCATGTTACCCTCACCTTGCAAAGACGTTTTTGCGGCTAGCAGACGCTATCGAGAAGGCGAATGTAGATTTCACGGTGTACATTCAACCACGAATTTATGTGTATGGCCCCAATTCACTGGGGTACTGACTTTGGTTAGTCTTGAGTGAGAGTCTAGTCAGCTTTTAACCAGCCCTTGAATACCTAAACAATTCCTCACACTGCCTAAAACCACTGGACCGCTAATTTTATGAAGGGTCATACCAGGTGTCAAAACCATTGGTGGGATACCAATGGTGCCGGGGGCCGGACTCGAACCGGCACGGTGTTTAGCACCGGCAGATTTTGAATCTGCTGCGTCTACCAATTTCGCCACTCCGGCAATGAAGGGGATCTAAATTATGGCACAGTATAGCCTCTGATTCAATAATCCTTGCTACAAAACGCCATAATTAGGCTTAATCTGAGCCTAATTCACTTAAATCGATATGCAATATTCAACCCTTGAGTCCACCATTGGACGCACGCCTATTGTGGCCCTACAAAGGCTTGACCGACAAGAAAACGAATCCAGAGGTAATGTTTTACTTGCGAAATTAGAAGGTAATAACCCTGCAGGATCAGTCAAAGACCGTGCAGCCATGTCGATGATTACCCGCGCCCAAGAGCGCGGAGAGATCAAGGCGGGAGACACCCTGATAGAGGCAACTTCTGGCAATACGGGCATTGCGCTCGCCATGGCTGCTGCCATCAAGGGGTTCAAAATGATACTTATCATGCCTGAGGACTTATCGATTGAGAGAGCCCAGACCATGAAAGCATTTGGAGCGGAACTGATTTTGACGCCAAAGAGTATTGGCATGGAAGGGGCCCGGGATCTTGCGCTACAAATGCAAAAGGAGGGCAAAGGGCTTGTACTTGATCAATTCGCAAACTCCGATAATCCAAGAATACATTTTGAGACTACAGGACCTGAGATTTGGGCCGATACGCACGGCCGGGTGACACACTTTGTAAGTGCCATGGGTACGACCGGTACCATTACCGGGGTCTCCAAGTTTCTGAAATCTAAGAACGCTCAAATTCAAATCATCGGCGCTCAACCAAGCGAAGGATCCAGAATTCCAGGAATTCGCAAATGGGCTCCCGAATATTTACCCAAAATTTATGATCCAACCCATGTGGATACGATTACCCTAGTCAGTCAAGCAGACGCGGAGCACATGTGCAGGCGTCTGGCTAGGGAAGAAGGAATCTTTGCGGGCATCTCTGCAGCAGGTGCGTGCTGGGTTGCACTTGAGTTGGCTAAAACAGTGACCAATTCAACCATCGTTTTTATAGTGTGCGACAGAGGGGATAGATATCTTTCAACAGGAGTTTTCCCAGCATGAGTGAATACAAGTACTGCCCTATGTGCGCGCATCCCTTGAGCGCAGTCATTCGCCAAGAGGACTCAGGCCCTACAACTCGCTCAGCATGTACAAACTGCACCTGGACCCATTGGAACAACCCTACACCCGTGCTTGCTGCTATCGTAGAGCACAAGGGGAAAATTGTGCTGGCCAGGAACGCTGCTTGGGGGCCTAACCGATTTGCACTAATCACAGGATTTATGGAAGCCGGTGAGTCCCCTCAAGAGGGAATTCAACGAGAGGTGAAAGAAGAGACGAACTTGGATGTCACAAGCCTTCAGTTGATCGGTGTTTATGACTTTCAGCGGCGCAACCAAGTATTGATCGTCTATCACGCACTCACTAAGGACGAGGGGGAAATTAATCTGTCTCCAGAATTACTGGATTACAGGTTGTTTGAATTTAAAGATTTAATTTGTTGGCCCGCCGGCACAGGCTACGGATTAGCCGATTGGTTAAAGACCAAGTCCATTACTCCACGCTTTATGGATTGGGAGGAGATTGAGCGGATCAACGCTGAGAATTCTGCGTTGAGTGCCAGTTAAACAGAACACTTTGATTGGATTTAGAAATGAATATTGATGTAGAGCTTGACACACGCGGCTTAAACTGCCCGCTACCCATATTAAAAACTAAAAAAGCTCTTTCTACGATGAGCCCGGGTCAAACACTACGTGTTGTATCCACCGATACCGGTTCGCTTAGAGACTTCGCTGCCTTTTGTAAACAAACAGGCAACGAGCTCTTGGAGCAAGAAACCAAAGATGAAGATTTCATCCACATCTTAAGAAGACGCTAAGGCATCTAGCCTATTGACTTATTATCATTCTTTAACTCTAAACTTCACTTGGGAAGCTTAGCCAATTGAACTTCCAATTTAGCGAGCGTTTGCTCAAACTCAGCCATTCTCTTTCTCTCTTGCTCAATCACAGCAGGCGGTGCCTTCGCAACAAAGGCTTCATTGGCTAGTTTTGTATTTCCTTTAGCCAACTCTGTTTGAATTCTCAGTATTTCTTTTCCTAACCTTGCTCGCTCAGCGACTGCGTCGACTTGGATGTGTAAACACATCCTCACCGCACCCACCACGGCAACAGGTGAGGACTCGCTGCTCTTGCTCCACTGAGCCTCGTCCTGAAAGAGTTTGATCTCACTCAACTTGGCAAGTGTTTTTAGTGCGGGCACCATCTTTTGCACTTGCTCATTCGCGCCCAGTACAAGCAGGGGCAATTTTGTAGCGGGTGAGACACCCATCTCACCTCTTAGATTGCGACACGCATCAACCAATGCCTTTAGATCCTGGACGTACTGCTCAGCTACTGTATCAATCCGCTCAGGTTGGCTCACGGGGTAATCTGAAATTGAGACTGATAAGGAAGCAGCTTCCAAGTTATGGGTACGCCCAGCCACGGGCGCCACCTTTTGCCATAACTCCTCTGTAATAAATGGAATAATCGGATGCGCAAGCCTCAGCAAAGTCTCAAGAGTGCGTATTAAAGTGCGCCTGGTTGCACGCTGCACAGCTATCTCGCCGCCCATGATTTGAACTTTTGCGATTTCTAAATACCAATCACAAAATTCATTCCAAATAAATTCATAAATTGAATTGGCAACAATGTCTAATCGAAAGTCTTTAAAACCTTGCTCAACCTGGGCCTCCAGGCGTTGAAGGTGAGACACGATCCAGCGATCAGGTTGACTAAAAGACATGTAGCCGTGTGCTACGCCGCCAACACTGCACTGCTCTTTCGTGTGTTCCATCAAGCCACAATCTTGCCCTTCGCAGTTCATCAATACAAAACGCGTTGCATTCCACAGTTTGTTGCAGAAATTTCTATACCCCTCACACCTCTTGCTGTCAAAGTTGATACTGCGTCCAAGGGTCGCCATGGATGCAAAAGTAAACCTAAGAGCATCCGCGCCGTAACTGGGTATGCCGTTAGGGAATTCTTTCTCAGTTTCCTTTTTAACCTGCCCCGCTGTCTCGGGCCTACGAAGTCCAACAACGCGCTTATCAAGGAGCGGACCAAGTTCTATCCCGTCAATCAAATCAACAGGATCTAAAACATTTCCCTCGGACTTGCTCATTTTCTTGCCACTCGCATCTAGCACAAGTCCATGGATATAGACTTTCTTAAACGGAACGTGTCCCGTGAAATGAGTCGTCATCATGATCATGCGAGCGACCCAAAAGAAAATAATGTCATAGCCCGTCACCAAAACTGAACTTGGCAGATATAAATCTAAGTCTTCCCCACTTTTGGGCCATCCAAGGGTAGAGAAAGGCACTAGCGCGGAGGAGTACCAAGTATCAAGCACATCAGGATCTCTACGTAGAGTTTTGCCCGGTGCCTGGGCCTCGGCCTCGGCCTGTGTTTTGGCGACATACACGTTACCCTGTTCATCGTACCAAGCCGGAATTTGATGGCCCCACCACAGTTGGCGACTGATACACCAGTCCTGAATATTATTCATCCACTGGTTGTAGGTGTTCACCCAGTTCTCGGGGACAAACTGCACATCCCCCGACTCAACCGCGTGAACTGCTTTAGCAGCTATGCTCTTGCCGGTTGCATCTCCTTCACCAACCTTATTCATCGCAATAAACCACTGATCGGTCAGCATGGGTTCCACAACCTGACCCGTTCTGGCGCATATGGGGAGCATCAGTTTATGAGGCTTAATGTCAACCAGCAAGTCCTTTTCTTTGAGATCTTTGAGAATCACTTTACGCGCTTCAAAGCGGTCTAACCCGCGGTAAGGAGTGGGTCCGTTTTCGTTGATTTTGGCGTCTAACGTAAATATCGTTAAGAGCTCCAATTGGTGTCTTTGTGCGCAGGCATAGTCGTTAAAGTCATGCGCACCCGTAATTTTCACCACGCCTGACCCAAAGGAGGGGTCTACAAATGAGTCCGCAATGATGGGAATACGTCTATTGCAAAGTGGCAATTCAACCTGGGTTCCTATCAGATGCAGATACCTTGAATCTTCGGGGTGCACTGCAAGGGCGGAATCACCCAAGAGCGTTTCTGGTCGGGTAGTGGCAATAGTGAGTCCGCTTTGTAGCGTACCTTCAATCGTCTTAGGCCCATCGGCAAAGGGGTAGTTTATGTAGTACATACTACCCTGGGACTCACGGCTCTCAACCTCTAAATCACTGACTGCTGTGCTGAGCACTGGGTCCCAGTTGACGAGTCGCTTGCCGCGGTAAATTAATTTTTGTTTGTACAGGGTTACAAATGTATCAACTACCACCTCGGACAGCTTGGGATCCATCGTGAAATACTCTCTACTCCAGTCCACGCTGTCTCCCATACGCCTCATTTGAGAGGTGATGGTGTTACCACTTTGCTCCTTCCACTCCCAGACCTTTTTCGTAAAATTTTGACGTGCAAGCTCAGGGGTTGGCCCCATTTCATGACGGCTAATGCCTTGCTCTTGTAATTGACGCTCCACCACAATTTGTGTAGCTATACCCGCATGATCGGTACCAGGAATCCACGCCGTGTTAAATCCACTCATTCTGTGATACCTGGTCAGGGTATCCATGATGGTTTGATTGAATGCGTGCCCCATGTGCAAAGTACCAGTCACGTTAGGGGGCGGTAACTGGATAGAAAATGAGGGGGCCTGCGTGTTTGCTTTACCCGTGCCTTTTACCCCTGCAACGGAGTAACCCCTGCGCTCCCATTCAGGACCCCAGTGCGCCTCAATAGCAGTTGGCTCGAAAGATTTGGGAAGACTATTAAGTCCGGGCTGATCAAGAGGTTTGGACTCGGGGGCGGTTTGACTCATACGTAACTACTTTGGAGAAAAAAGGTAAGTTGTAAATAGGGAAATGCGGTGGGGGTTTGCTGGTTTTGGGCTTCAGGCGGATAAAGCGGGTGGTGTACCGGCTCTGATCGCGCTTACAAGAAGAGTCTAAAAATTACCAATGATGGATTCGCAAAGGGGGATTGCGAATTTCATGAATAAGGTTTACAGTAGACTTACATTCTTTGAAAAACTTCAAACACAAAGGTTGAATTTTAACGGGCTTGCGCCTTATCATGAGCCAAGTACTTGAAATCTATGAAATTAAGCCTCTATTTGGTGGCAAAGGACAATTTACCTGAGAATTCAGACTATTGCCCCCTTTGCTCAGAACCTCTTAGGCGCCCCTTTTATACCCCTTATGTGCCCCTTATGTACCCCTCAGGCAACTGTCAACCGTCTCATTGTCTAGCGCGTTGAACACTCAACCACCCTCCATCTTAAAAGGGCTTACATCATGAAAAAATTTCTTATCCTCACTATGACAGCTTTGAGTCTTTTGACAGCCAGCGATAGCTTTGCGCACGGCTTTCGGGGCGGGTATTACGGTGGCCACGGCGGGGGATTCCACGGGGGCTACGGTTACGGCTTTGCTCCCTTCGTTGCGGGCGCCTTGATTGGTGGGGCTGTAGTCGGCGCTAGTTACGCAAGCGCCCCCGTTTACTACTCCAACCCAGTCGTCATGGCACCCCAGCCTATTTACGTACAACCCCAAGTTGCTGTGACTGCTCAGCCAGTTCAGCCACACGGTTATTACTGCGCAACGTCTCAGAACTACTACCCTAACGTGCAAACGTGCAACGTCCCTTGGCAGCAAGTCAACTGAAACTCATGTGTTTTGCAAGGTAAGAGTTGAGAGGAGCGGCTATCAGCCGCTTTTCTCATTTAGGGCTTACGCACGCCGTACTCGGGCCTGTCGTTTTCCTCAGGAAGCAGCGATTTTGTAGTCTCACCTGCAAGCCTTCTAAGACGCCATTCCATTTTGCGATCGCTCCATTTCTTGAGCCTTGCATGTGCAGTTTTACTTTCCTGAAACATTTGTCCTTCATCTGCAGTTTGGGCCGTCAACTCAAGCCTTATCCCGTTGGGGTCAAAGAAACAAATGCTTTTGAAAATTTGGTGATCCGTAACACCGAGTACATCAACATTGTGAGCTATTAGTCTTTTCTTTGTATTCTCCAAATCCTGTTCTGAGTTCACACGAAAAGCAATATGGTTGACCCAAATAGGGGTGTTGGGTGAAGGCTCAGCGGCCTGATCATCACCTAAGTCGAAGAAGGCAATAAAGGAGCCATCTTGCAACCTAAAAAAGAAATGAGTGTAGGGACAGTACTCGCCTGTACTGGGCACATAATCACTTTGAATGATGTGATACAAAGGTAGGCCCAAAATATCTTCATAAAAATGCCTGGTCTCCTCCGCGTCCCTTGACCTGTAGGCGTAATGATGAAGTTGCAGCACGGGTACCGCTGGGGGTAAAACCTGCTGCTCCTGCTTAAACTCATGTGTATCCACCTTGTACATTTTTAATGCCTTTTATGCTTGATGGGTAATAACCGCACTATAAAGGTTGGCCACTTTCAAAAAAATACACACAAACCCAATTCACGAAAACCCCAATCGCATGGAAAGTCTTTATTTCAATGAAAAAAACCCTGTAACCCTGTTGACCAAAGTGAAGTCAAAAAGGTTCAAAATTTAACTTAATAGGCTCAACCTGACGATACAGATGTCACATCTAGTTTAGTAGTATTTAGGTACTACGATTATGATTTTGTAATATTGATTGATCTAGATTAAATATTTGAAGAATTTCGCGCATACAAAAATAACTTGCCTCCAGCGGTGTTAATCAGTTACGTCTTATAAAGAGCATGAACAAAAAAAACACTAGCGTTCATTTTGTACTTTTTGCATTTCTATACGCCTTTGTGAGTTCAGTGAATAATGCATCAGTGGGCAATCAATTCAATACAACTCACAAATCTATCCAAGTATTAGTAAGGAGCAGCCACACCCTGTACAAAGCTCCAATAACAACCAAATATACGTTCATTAAGTTTTTAATGAAGGATTCAAGCTAAAGTTTGATAGCTAATCTAAAATAGATATAAACTAAATCGTTAGCTTCAAACGTAATTTCATGATTTTCCTACTCTCGCCGGCAAAAACTCTTGATTACGAGAGCGCCCTGCCCAAGGCTACCCCAAAACCTACCGAGCCTTCGTTCAAAAAGCAATCGGCTGCGCTGATTGACATTTTAAGGAAACGTTCCCAAAAGGAACTCGCTGAATTAATGAGCATCAGTGAGTCACTTGCTGAGCTCAATCACAAGCGCTTTCAAGAATGGACAAGCAGCTTCACATTGAAGAATTCTCGTCCTGCGGTGCTGGCATTTAACGGTGATGTTTACGAAGGCCTTGATGCATCCTCGCTGAGTGCGAATGAGTTATCCTGGGCCCAAGAGCACATTGCAATCCTTAGTGGGCTTTACGGCGTTTTAAGACCCTTGGACAAAATGCAACCCTACCGCTTAGAGATGGGAACCAAGCTTGCAAACCCAGCGGGCGCAAATTTGTATAAATTCTGGGGCTCCTCGGTCTCGAATTATTTAAATGCATGTTTAGAGGAGGAGAAAAATCCTTTGGTGATCAACCTCGCATCCCAAGAGTATTTCAAATCAGTTGATCTAAAAACACTCCATGCAAAAGTGATTGAGTGTGTGTTTGAGCAAGAGAAATCCGGAAAATTTAAAGTGATTAGCTTTCTTGCCAAACGAGCCAGAGGCTTGATGGCAAGATACGCCATTCAGCACCGAGTTACAACGCCAGCAGCACTGCAAAAATTCAATCTTGAGGGATACCGATTCGAGTCCTCTATATCAACGCCTGAAAAAATGGTATTCAGAAAGTATGACCTTTAAAATGCTTGAGTCTTTTTAAATTTACAAAGAACAAAAAAGCTCTTATCTTTTGTTTCGATTCACTCTCTTTTTTTCATTCTCACCTCCATGTCTGCTGAAACTCCTTCTCCGAAACAACCTCCTAAACCTGACCAAAAACCATTGGCCAAAATTCTTGGGGAGCTGGGTGAGCTTGGTAAAGCTTCGAGCTACGTCAACACTTATACGCCCTCATTACTTTTCCCAATCGAGCGCGCGTCAAAGAGACTCGAAATAGGTATCAAGGGCAATCCCATCTTTATGGGGGCTGATCTTTGGACTGCGTACGAGCTTAGTTGGCTAAACTCCCGTGGAAAGCCTGAGGTGGCTATTGCACGTTTTATCATTCCCTGCGAATCAACTCACATCGTAGAGAGTAAGTCGTTCAAGCTTTACTTGAATAGTTTTAATTCCTCCTGTTTTGAGAGTAAAGAACAGGTAAAACAATGTTTGGAGACAGATTTAACCAAGGCTATATGGAGTGGTACTTCTGCCAAAGCGCAGGTCAGCGTCCAGATCCACTCTCCCAGTGAATTTCATCTGCATCATCCCCATGAACTAGAAGGTCTCAGTTTAGACAGAATGGATTTGGAGTGCAGCATCTATCACCCAACGCCCGATCTCTTGCACGCCGCCTTTAACGAGCAACCCGTTAAAGAGACCCTTAAAAGCGACCTCCTCAAGAGCAACTGTTTAGTCACAGGCCAGCCCGACTGGGGGAGCGTTCAAATTAGCTACTACGGGCCACAAATTGATCAACCAGACTTACTCAGGTACTTGGTGAGCTTTAGGGATCACAACGAATTTCATGAGCACTGTGTGGAGCGAATCTACAACGACATCTGGACTCGGTGCAAACCCGTTGAACTCAGTGTCTTTGCTTGCTATACAAGAAGGGGCGGTGTGGATATCAGTCCCTTTAGAACCAGCAAGCCTGGACCTTTGCCCAAGCACCACCGCACTGCTAGACAATAACCCTCAGTCCACTAAAACAGCTCCTGATTCATTCCGCCCTGGTTTGATTGGTTGTGGCTTTCAATTTTCTCGATTGCACTGGACTTAACGCCTTGGAGCAAACCGTTCGAACCCTCTGATCCATCTGATCGAACTTGACCGTTGGAGCTATCTACTCGAACCAGTGATCCCATTCTGACCCCCAAGAGTCGAATGCGCTTGTTTAAGTCGACTCGCTTGAGTAATTGTCCCGCGTACTGGCGAATTAATTTTGCATCGCCTATAGCCATATCTAACGTTTGATCACGCGTTACGGTCTTAAAGTTATCGTATTTCAGTTTAATACCAACCGTTTTACCTAAATACCCTTTTCGTTGCAAATCACTTGCAACTTGTACGCACAATTTGGTAAACACCTCCCCCAACCTCTCTTTGTCATGCCTAGCGCTTAAATCCCGCTCAAAGGTCGTCTCCCTACTTAGGCTGACGGGTTCACTGTACGTAACCACCTGAGCGTCATCTAGGCCGTGCGCTGCGCGGTTTAACCATCTTCCGTAGTTTTGCCCAAAATATGCGATCAACAGTTGGGGGTCATAATTGGCAAGCTCACCAATCAAATTTATGCCAAGAGCCTTTAAACGCTCATCGGTTTTGGGTCCTATGCCGTTGATTTTTCGACAAGGAAGTGGCCATATTTGGGTTTGAATATCTTTTTCATACAAGATACATATGCCATTTGGTTTATTGATTTCACTGGCCATTTTTGCAAGTAACTTATTGGGCGCTACACCAATTGAGCACGTGAGCTGGGTAGCATCAAAAATACACTTTTGTATGAGTCGAGCCAGCACACGTCCGCCCTGTCTTTGCCCTCCCGCAGTTTCTGTGAAATCGATATACACCTCATCAACACCTCTATCCTCCATCACAGGGGCAATCTCCATAATCACTTCTTTAAAAAGTCTGGAGTATTTGCGGTATTCATCAAAGTCAACAGGTAAGAGGACCGCATCAGGACAGAGCTGACTGGCCTTCATGAGTCCCATTGCAGAGCCGATTCCGAATTGACGCGCTGCATAAGTCGCTGTAGTAATAACCCCTCTTCCCACATAAGTCGAGAGCCTTGGGAATATCTCTAGAGGGATATCTGATGGAGGCGTATTTCTCCAGTCTCGGGTAGGATCTAGAGCCATCAACCGCTCTTGATACATATCCTCGCGCCGCCTAGCCCCTCCAATCACAACCGGTAAACCTTTGAGTTGTGGGTAGCGAAGTAACTCAACGGATGCGTAAAACGCATCCATATCTAGATGAGCGATACGTCGGATTGATCCTGGCTTTTCGGGTATCGGTTGCGTCACTGAAGGAGCATCTAACAGCAAGCCTAATTAGGAACCTTAAGGTTGAGGAAAGTTATTGAGGGAAAGTTCCGGGTAACAATATAGAACTATTGACCTGATCAATCTTTGTCTTACCGCAAAAGGCCATCGTCAAATCAAGTTCATTGTGAATCAACTCTAATGCTTTTGAAACGCCTTTTTGTCCCATAGCGCCTAGTCCGTAAAGGAATGAGCGACCGATGTAGGTGCCTTTTGCACCCAATGCAACGGCTTTCAAAACGTCTTGCCCACTTCGAATACCGCCGTCCATGTGGACCTCAATTTGTGAGCCAACAGCGTTAACAATTCTGGGGAGTGACTCTATACTGGACTCAGCACCGTCTAGTTGTCTGCCCCCGTGGTTGGAGACAATAAGCGCGTCTGCACCACTATTCACGGCAAGCCTTGCATCCTCAATATCTTGGATGCCTTTTAGTATCAACTTGCCGCCCCATTTCTTCTTTACCCACTCCACATCATTCCAATTCAAGGCAGGATCAAACTGTTTAGCTGTCCAACTTGAGAGTGAACCCATATCGTCAACACCTTTGACGTGACCTACGATATTTCCAAACTCACGGTTTTGGGTGCCCAACATTCCAAGACACCATCGCGGCTTAGTCATCATATTGATGATATTTGGGATCGTCAATTTGGGCGGTGCGGATAGTCCGTTTTTGAGGTCTTTGTGGCGTTGACCCAAAATTTGCAGATCAAGCGTTAGCACTAATGCAGAGCATTTTGCGGCTTTTGCCCTGTCAATCAAACTCTCAATAAATGCCCTGTCCTTCATCACATACAGTTGAAACCAAAAGGGATGTCCCTGGGTTCCAGCAGACACCGCCTCAATCGAGCAAATACTCATGGTGGACAAAGTAAAGGGGACGCCAAACTCTTTGGCCGCGCGCGCAGCCAAGATCTCACCATCGGCGTGTTGCATACCTGTAAGTCCAGTGGGTGCGATTGCCACCGGCATCGCAACATCTTGTCCAATCATTTGACTGTGTGTGCTGCGCCCCTGCAAATTAACAGCCACTCGTTGCCTGAACTTTATTTTCTGAAAATCAGTTTCATTTGCTTTGTAAGTGCTCTCAGTCCAACTCCCAGAGTCAGCGTAATCGTAGAACATTCGGGGAACACGTTTTTGGGCTAGGACACGTAAGTCTTCGATGGTTGTAATGACACTCATTTGATATTCCCTGTTAAAGGCATTAAAGCGATTTTTTCAATCTTTCAATCTGGAACCGAATTTGCGACGGAGCCGTACCACCAAGCGTAGAGCGCGCGTTCAACGAGCCCCGAAGTGTTAGGACTTCAAACACGTCCTCTTGGATAGAGGGGTGTATTTCAACGAGCTCAGCCAGGGACAAATCACTCAGTCCAACATTTTTTTGCTGAGCTACGCGTACAATTTTTGCGACTGCTTCGTGCGCGTCCCTAAAGGGAAGACCGCGTCGAACCAAGTAATCAGCCAAATCGGTTGCTGTTGCATACCCCTTTAGAGCTGCGGACTCCATAGCCTTTGCATTGACTTGGATGCCTCCTGATTTGACTGCGCTCTTGCCCTCAACTTGACCGCCAATCATTTCGTCAAAAATCCTGAGCGTGTCTTTTAGTGTATCGACCGTATCAAATAAGGGTTCTTTATCCTCTTGGTTGTCTTTGTTGTAAGCCAAGGGCTGGCCCTTCATGAGCGTGATGAGCCCCATCAAGTGACCTACCACTCGTCCCGTCTTGCCACGCGCCAACTCTGGAACATCAGGATTTTTCTTTTGAGGCATGATGGAGCTGCCCGTTGTGAAACGGTCAGAGAGCTTGATAAAACCATAGTTTTGGCTCATCCAAAGCACCAACTCTTCACTCATGCGGCTGATATGAACCATACACAGCGTTGCAGCTGAGGTGAACTCAATTGCAAAATCACGATCACTGACTGCATCTAAACTGTTTTGACAAACACAGGGGTTCCCGTCCTTATCCACCATACCCAGCGTCCTTGCTACTCTCTCGCGGTCAAGGGGATAACTCGTGCCAGCTAGTGCTGCACTGCCAAGGGGTAGCCTATTAACGCGTACTCTTATTTCTCGAAAGCGCTCCAAGTCTCTTGCGAACATCTCAACATAAGCCAAGATATGATGGGCAAAAGAAATCGGTTGGGCAACCTGTAAATGGGTAAAACCGGGCATCACCACTTCAATGTTCTCCTCAGCTACTTCAACTAAAGAGTGTTGAAAGTCAACCAAGAGTTGGCAAATATCATCGATTTCGTCTCTGAGCCAAAGTCTGACGTCCGTTGCAACTTGGTCATTCCTGCTGCGCCCAGTGTGAAGCCTTTTACCAGCGTCCCCCACTAACTGAGTGAGCCTGGCCTCGATGTTCAAATGAACATCCTCCAGATCGAGTTTCCAGTCAAACTGGTTATTGTGAATTTCCTCGCTAATTTGCCTAAGCCCTTTGACAATATCAGCGTGATCTGTCTGACTTATGATGCCTGAGTGGGCTAGCATCTCAGCGTGGGCTAATGAGCCTTCGATATCTGCATGCCATAGGCGTTTATCAAAAAAAACACTTGAGGTGTAGCGCTTGACCAGTTCGCTCATCGGCTCGCCAAAGAGGGCAGACCAGGACTGGGACTTTTTATCGAGTTGATTGGATGACATACGAAGCGATTTTAGCCTCATCTAAGGGCTCCTCTAGGCAAGGATTGCCGCAAGTGGTTGCGAGGGCAGTTTCGATTACACTGAAAAGTGCAACGCCCCGAACTACTTTTTGTCTAATATTCGTTCATTCATTCATACATTCATTAGACCCCCACACAATTGGCCCCCTCCTCAAAAATCATTTTGACCCGTCCCGCTCAAGAATCCCGTCAATGGATTGAGGGAATTGAGAGCGCTGGGTACTCAGTTATCAACTGGGCTTTGATTGAACTGCTTCCTATTGCACTGCAGAAAAATCAAATCAAGGCTCTAGGGGACTTGAGTGCTTACGTTGCTTTGATCTTTGTGAGTACCGCAGCTGTAGAGCACTTCTTCAAATCTTTTAACGTGTCGGCGCGATTGTCTGTACCGGGCCTTACTTTTTGGGCTACGGGTCCGGGTACCGCTCAAAGCCTCAAAATTCACGGCATACCCAGCACCCAAATTATCTCGCCCTCCCCCGCGGCTCCTCAATTTGACTCCCCCCAACTTTGGGCGGTAGCGTCTCAACTTGTCGGCGCTGGTGAGAAGGTACTTATTATTCGAGGTTCAGACTCTCACCCATTGGATGCAAAAGAAACCCAACCTCAGCCCATTGCAGAGAATATTACCCCAAGCGGTAGCCAATGGCTAATCTCCCAACTCACTCAAAATGGTGTGCTGGTAGATGAAATTGAAGTCTATCAGCGCCGCGCACCCCAGTGGAGCGAGGAACAAAAGGAGGCGGCACTTGGCGCAATTGGGGAAGGTAGTATCTGGGTTTTTAGCAGTTCTTTGTCACTTCACAATTTGGGGCAAATCCTTCCCCATCAAGACTGGTACAAGGGACGCGCCTTAGCAACTCACAAACGTATTGCCCAAACTGCAATCGATATGGGGTGGGGTGTTGTGCATGAGTCACGCCCCACACTCAGTGATGTCCTAACATCATTAAAATCCATTCATTAAAAAGTCTTTATTTTGAACACTCCCACTCAAGATGCATTAGCCTCCAACCCCAAGATGGATCGACACGCTCGCCTCAACTGGCAAGTCTTGGGTTTGTACGCCGTGTGCTTTGCTGCGCTTTGCTCAGCCTCCTATTTGTGGTTAAAGCTATCCAGCATCGAAGAGTTATTGGCTAAGCAAAGTGCTCAGACAAACACTCAGTCTTTAGAGGCCAAAGTAAGCTCTAAAGACGCACAAGAATTAGCACGTGAGACAGCGGCTAAATTAGCTCTGCTGGATGCAAAAGTTATGGAAGTAGCGCTCCAGCGCACTCAGCTCGAAGATTTAATGAAGTCTTTGTCGCACACCCGCGATGAAAACTTGGTTGCAGAACTAGAGTCCACACTGAGACTGGGACAGCAACAAGCTCAGTTAATGGGTAGCGCTCAGCCTCTCATCGAAGCACTAAGGAGCTGCGAACAACGCGTCGCCAAATCATCACAACCCAAACTTGCAGCCATAGACAGGGCTTTACTGAAGGACTTAGACCGGATCAAATCCACACCGGTTCTTGATACACCTACACTCCTTCTTAAATTGGATCAATTGGTTCAAAAAGTAGAGGTCCTACCCCTGCTCAACGAACCGCAACTAAACCCAATCTCCGAGCCCGTCGTAAAGAGTGTTGCAAAAGTAGATGAAAGCCGAACTGGTACCCCACAAACCAGTGGTAACGTCTCCGCCGCCAATACCAACTCACCCACTCCCTCAGCTCTCACCCAGGCCGAGAGTTGGGCTCAATCGATTCGTAACAGCACAGGTGAGAGTTGGTTGGACACATTAACCGCTCACGTTTGGTCACAAATCAAAGGCCTTGTTCGTATTACCCGGATCGATCAACCTGAGGCCAGTTTACTGACTCCCAGTCAAGGATATTTCCTCAAAGAGAACCTTAAATTACGCCTGCTTAATTCAAAACTCGGGCTGCTCGCCCACCAGATCAGCTCCTTCAAAGCAGATTTAAATCAGAGTCAACGAGAATTGGATAAGTACTTTTCTATGCAGTCCAAACAAGGCCAAGATGTAGCGGCCCTTTTGAAAGAAATTAATGAGCTTGGTGCACAGCCCGAAATACCCCAAATTCAAGACACCTGGTCAGCCATCGGTACAACACGCTTAGGCAATTGATATGAAAGCAGCAATTTGGCTCTTAACTCTCTTTGGCGTCGCTGTTGCACTCTCTATTGGAGCTGATCATCCCGGTGGATTGGTGTCCGTTTTTATCTCTGGGTACAGAGTCGACTTCTCAATCAACTTTGCTGTGCTTATATTGGTTGCTAGTTTTCTTGTTGTTTATTTAGCCACGCGCGCTGTCTCCTCTCTTTACGCCTTACCCCAAATTGCCAAGCGCTGGAGACTCCAGCAACGTGAACGGAGCATGCATGAAAGCCTCCTCAACGCTTTAGAACAACTGATGACGGGCAGGTTTTTGCGCTCCCTCAGATCAGCAGCACTAACCATCGATAGCGCCAATACACTTGAGCAATTGACAAGTGAGTCGGTGTCGGCCCCAAAGTATCTTAATCAACTCAAGGCCCTAGCCCATTTAATAGGGGCTGAGAGTGCACATGCTTTAAGGGATATCGCGACCCGCGAAACGCATCTACAAGCCATACTGAAAGAAACGAGCGAAGACAGCGAAGCTGCCTACGAGACCAAGGCAGCCAGCTTACTCAGTGCAGCCCGGTGGTCCCTCGCAGAAGCTGATCCGGTTGGAGCACTTGCTTGGCTTAGAGAACTAAAGAGCGGGGTATCCAGGCGTACACTGACGCTCAGATTAAAACTCAAAGCAGACCGTCTTGCAAAGCATCACCTTGCTGCGCTTGAGACTGCAAGACTCTTAAACAAGCACGGTGCATTCTCCGAGAACGCAGCGCAAGGACTGCTCAGAAGCTTGTGTACATCTAGCTTGAATGATTGTTACGATCAACACCAACTCCAACAAACTTGGCGGTTACTGGACTCGCACGAACGCTCGATTCCAGATGTTGCCATTCATGCGAGCGAGCGAATGCTATCCCTCTCGGGGAGCTCTCAAACCGCATTGACTTGGCTCACGCCTATTTGGAATGTGATGATCACTCGCCCCAGTGCGCTATCGGATTCAGAGCAAGTTCGGCTCATCCAAACCCTTGCCTCTCATTTAAAAGTGATTGGCAATGACAAACATTGGTTAAGCGTCGTTGACCAAGCACGATCGATGAACCCAAGAAGTGCGCTTCTTCAGTATTTGAGCGCTATGGCCTGTATGTACAACGGCTTGTGGGGGAAAGCACAGCAATTGATGCTAGAGGCTGCGCAGCAACTCAATCACTCGGGACTACAAAAAGCAGCTTGGCTAACCTTAGCTGAGTTGGCCGTGCAACGCGGACAAGAGGCAGAGGCGGTTGTTTACTGGAAGAAGATTGCTCTCAGTGAATCTTATTGAATTTTTTTGAACGCTTGATGAGCGATTGAAAAGTGTTAGCAAATTGGCGCCACTTTGGTATCAGTGGATCTATTTCATCACTGGGATAGTTCAATAATTAGACGCCTTAGTACTCATGGACTATTCAACTAACTTTAAGTGATTCAAAATGATTCCCGGACTTCTTCAAATCTTATTTTTTCAAGGCCTTGGGGAAATCATCTCAAAACTGCTTCTCCCTTTCCTACCTGGCCCTGTAATCGGCCTGGTACTTTTGCTACTTTGGCTCATGTACTTGAAGGATATCAACACCTCTCTTGCAAGCGTAGCGGACACCTTTAGTCGCTACCTTGGTTTGCTATTCGTACCCGCTGCAGTTGGCATCATTTTATTTATTCCGCAACTCCAACAAAATGCATTGACGATCGTTACAGCACTCATCATGAGTGTTGTATTTGCAGCTTTGAGTAGTGCACTGGTTTTACGTTGGCTAAGTCCAGACCACCCATCTACCAGCGAGAGCTCCGCTCAAGCCAAGGATCAACATGACTGAATCCAAATCTATTATTGAGATTTGGGTTTACCTGTCTGGGAGCCCTTTACTTGCACTTTTCTTAACGCTGGCATCGTACCAAACAGGATTATGGGTTTATCAAAAGTCAAATCACAATCCTCTCGCTAACCCTTTGATTATCACGATCGCCCTCATCACCACATCCTTGCACTTCATAGGGATGTCCTATGAAAAGTACTTCCAAGGCGCACAGTTCATTCACTTCTTGCTGGGATCTGCAACGGTTGCTTTGGCTATCCCCATTTACCGGGGAATTCACGAACTGCGAGGTCGCTTATTCCCGCTTCTTCTTGCACTATGTACAGGGGGTCTTGTATCCATTTTTTCAAGTGTAGGACTGTGCACGCTCATGGGCGCAGATCAGGCTATTACGGGTGCCTTTTACGCAAAATCCGTCACAGCCCCAATCGCTATGGGTATTGCAGAGCGTATCGGTAGCTCTCCGACCTTGACCGCAGTTTTTGCAGTTCTGACCGGTATTACCGGATCGGTGCTGGTCCCCTTAATCCTTAACGCAATCGACTTTAAAGCCTGGTGGCAAAGGGGGTTCATTATTGGAATCGTCTCTCACGGTATCGGCACCTCAAGAGCCTTTAGCATCAACACCGAGGCTGGTACCTACGCAAGTCTGGCCATGGGGCTTCACGGTATTTTGGGCGCACTTACGGTTCCGTTTATTTATAAGCTGCTTAATCCTTAAGCTCAGCGATTTTATTGTTTATGTGGATTTAAAAAAGAAAAAGGGAGGTCGCTCAAACGAGCTGTCCTCCCCAACCTAACGTCTAACAAAGACGAGTTGCAGATTAACTCAGGATCTAGACACCCACATCTAGCTTGGTTAAGTCTTTACGAGTTTCCACCAAAATAAGTGGTCCTTCATCAAGCTCAACAATCGGTGGACGCTCCCTTGGAACATGCACTGGTTTTGGCTCAGAGGCAATGATCATTTGCACATGCGCCACACGTTCGGGATTGCTGTTTACCCACTCCAGGCCTGAGGATTTGGACATCTCGATCAGCTGACTGACAGGCAAATCAAAAGCTTGTACCTTAGGCATTTCTGTCTTTTGGACACTGGCAACAGAGTGTTGCGGGGCTTGATGGTGAGAGGCTGCGCTGGAATCCGTAGCCTGAGCAACTTGGTTCGAGTGTTGGTGATCAAAAGCCGTGCCTTGCGGGGCGGATCCCTCCTCAGTTACTGGACGCTCTTGGCGCTCACGACGTTCGCGACCGTAACGGTCTCTTGAGCGTCTGTCGCGTCGCTCCTCCACCCGCTCCATATCAAGTCCAGGCGCTTGTGCTTGCTGGGCTGATGGATTGATTTGCTGTACCTCAGTCCCTTGATCATTCAAAGCGGGCCCATTTTGTAGAGGAACACCGTCTAGGGAATTTGCCGACTGAGCATCAGTAGAGCGATTATTACGTCTGGGTTCGCGGCCCTCCGTGCGCTCAGTACGCTCGGTACGCTCACGCCTTCTGGGTCGCTCAGATCTCTCGCCCTGAACACCCGAATCGATTGCTCTATCGGCTTGAGAAGGATTATTCCTACTTTGATTTGAACTCTCTGCACCCTGCAGAGCCAACTCTTGTTGTGCGCCCTCGCGTTGCTCGCGCCCACCGCTTTCTCTTGGCTCACGATTAGGTGCTCCCTGTCCTGCACTGCGCGGTCCTCGTTGCCCACCTTGGCGAGTTTGCTCAGACCCAGCAGCCCTGCCCTCACCACGCTCTGCTCTTTCGCCTCGCGCTGCACCTTGGCCTCGCTCTGGGCGATCGCCACGCTCACCTCTTTCAGAGCGCTCACCTCTGTCATTTCTACGACCAGAGCCCCTGCGTCCATCCCCACGCCCAGCACCTTCTCTGGGTGCACGGTTGGAGTCACGTCGTGTTTCTTTATTTTTATCTGCAGTCTCAGATTTTTCAGCCTCGACGCTAGGCTTAGATTTAAAGAGGTTTTTAAACCAACCCATAAATCCTGCGTCACCAGCAGTTGCGTCTTTTGGTGCTTTTGCCACGGCCTTATCGACTTTCGCCGGTTTAGGTTCTGCAATGGGTGCAGGAGCATCAGGCAATACGCCCTTGATCACCGGAGTTTGACGATTTGTTGGCTCTTGAGCACGACGGGTCACTGAGGCCGGATCCTCCACTTCCTCGACCATCTTGTAGCTGGTCTCAATATTGTCCAGCCTAGGATCATCATGCTTGAGTCGCTCTAACTTGTAGTTAGGTGTTTCAAGTGATTTATTGGGGATCAACAAAACGTTGATACGTTGTTTAACCTCAATTTTTGCAATTTCCGTTCGCTTCTCATTTAAGAGGTAAGAGGCGACCTCGACAGGCACTTGCGCATAAACGGCCGCCGTGTTGTCCTTCATGGACTCCTCTTGAATAATACGCAAAATCTGCAGCGCAGAACTCTCTGAATCCCTTATGTGACCTGCACCACCGCATCTTGGACAAGGGATAGACGCCCCCTCTGACAATGCAGGGCGAAGTCTTTGACGACTCATCTCTAGGAGACCAAATTTACTGATGCTTCCAAACTGAACTCTTGCTCGGTCTTGGCGAAGCGCGTCGCGCAAACGGTTCTCAACCTCACGCCTGTTCTTTGACTCCTCCATATCAATAAAGTCAATAACAATCAGTCCGCCCAAGTCGCGTAAGCGCATTTGACGAGCCACCTCATCAGCGGCCTCTAAGTTGGTACGAGTGGCAGTCTCCTCAATGTCGCCGCCTTTGATAGAGCGAGCAGAGTTAACGTCAACAGACACTAAGGCTTCAGTATGATCGATAACAATGGCTCCACCGCTTGGCAATGTTACCGTTCTTGCATAAGCGGACTCAATTTGATGCTCAATTTGGAAGCGACTAAAGAGCGGTGTGTCATCTCTGTAGCGCTTGACACGCTCAGCGTGCTCAGGCATGACGTGGGACATGAACTGAGCCGCCTGTTCGTACAGGTCATCGGTATCAATCAAAATGTCGCCAATTTCAACATTGAAATAATCGCGAATTGCGCGGATCACCAAACTTGATTCTTGATAGATTAAGAAGGCGCCTTTGTTGGACTTACCCGCGCCATCTATAGCGTTCCAAAGTTTTAACAAGTAATTAAGATCCCACTGCAACTCTGCAGCGGTGCGACCAATACCTGCAGTTCGAGCGATGATGGACATCCCGCCTGGGTACTGCAACTGATCCATTGCTTCCTTAAGCTCAGCACGGTCGTCGCCTTCGATACGACGGCTGACTCCACCGCCTCTGGGGTTATTGGGCATTAAAACGACATATCGACCTGCAAGAGAGATGAAAGATGTGAGAGCTGCACCTTTATTGCCGCGCTCCTCTTTCTCAACTTGGACCAATAATTCCTGCCCCTCTTTGATCACGTCCTGTATGCGGGCTTGACTAGGAGCTACCCCGGGGACGAAATACTGTTTAGAGATCTCTTTGAATGAGAGAAAGCCATGACGTTCCTCACCATAATCCACAAAACAAGCCTCTAAAGAAGGCTCCACACGTGTTACGACAGCTTTATAAATGTTGCCTTTACGTTGTTCGCGGCCTTCAATTTCGATTTCATAATCTAATAATTTCTGACCATCTACGATTGCCAAGCGTCTTTCTTCAGCCTGGGTTGCATTAATTAGCATCCGTTTCATGATGCGTTCCTTTATCTCAAACAATACGGATCCCACCGCGGGATCAAAATAGCCCGAGTCAATGAACCCAAAAACTGATGGAAAAAGAAGTAAAGCTTAAACGCAGCACTGCACTGGCCAACCCCAATTAGAGGCGACGGTGAGTATGGTTTTTTTGCTTTTGGATAGGAGCGAGCTTAGCTCGAGTGAAAGGACCCCAAAGGCCTTTTAGACTCTGTATAAAGTTTTTGCGTGCGATGACGCGCTTAGTACTACTAACATGCGAAAACACTTCGCAGTTACTAAATAGTTCTAGCATCATGATCAACAAAAACATTTTTGCGTTACTCGCTTTTTTCCGCTGCACCCTTTACATCGTTTGTAAAGATTGCAACTTCAATAATTCCGTTCAAGTTTCTAAGGGCATCGGCTCTCAATGAGAATTTGCAACATCCCGACAAACTGTTGGTCAGGGTAAACAAATAAATTACTCACAAGGCTTCGACTTCACAGTGACCATTCTCGTGCTCTAATCTCTTATTGAAATCAAGCACTTACAGATCGCTGGTAATGAATATTATAGACCCAGACAAGACGGCAAAACCGCCTAGCGCCAAAACAATCACCGTTGACGAGGAGTCCGCGGGACAAAGATTGGATAACTTTCTCATAAAACACCTCAAAGGGGTGCCCAAAACCCATGTCTACAGAATCATCCGTAGCGGTGAGGTGCGGATCAACAAGGGTCGGGTTGAGGCACAAACCCGACTCAACGCGGGCGACCTTGTCAGGGTCCCCCCAGTCCGCTTAAGCCATGGCAAGGAGCTGGGAGAGACCCCTTCCCCAGAGGACACCTCACCACCCAAAGAATTTCCTATTTTGCTGGAAGATGAATGGATGCTTGCGATCAATAAACCTTCAGGGGTTGCGGTTCACGGAGGAAGTGGCGTTAGTTTTGGCGTAATCGAGCAACTGCGCAGCGCAAGACCCTTGGCCAAATTCTTGGAGTTGGTGCATAGACTAGACAAAGAAACCTCAGGGATACTACTGATCGCAAAGAAAAGAAGCGCCCTTACCCAACTCCAAGCCCAGTTTAAGGGACGAGAGACTGGGAAAACTTACCTGGCCTTGGTAAAGGGGCAATGGCCCTCCAACAAGAAGGTGATAGACCTACCCCTCCTTAAATACACGGTGGGTGCGGGTGACGGGGTAGCCGAAGGGGAACGCAGGGTCAAAGTGTTGGCACACAACGATCCCACAGGCATGCGCGCCATCACCTTGGTCAAGTTATCCCGTTTGGTCGGGGGCTATAGCCTTTTGGAGGTAACGATCAAAACGGGACGAACCCACCAAATTAGAGTTCACCTCGCAAGCCAGGGGTATCCCATTGTGGGGGATGATAAGTATGGTGATTTCGAACACAATAGAGAACTCAAGAAAATGGGACTCAAGCGTATGTTCTTACATGCTTGGCGCCTTCGGTTTAATCATCCCCATAGCGAAAAAAGCGTCCTCTTAGAGGCCCCCCTTCCATCAGAACTTCAGGATTTTATTGACCATGTCCAACCCCCGCCCCCAAAGACAATTTGACCTAATTGCTTTTGACTGGGACGGTACGCTCTTTGATTCAACCAAAATTATCGTCAACTGTATCAAAGACGCCGTTCGCGATGTGGGCGGAGCGATCCCCTCGGACGAGCAAGCCGCCTATGTGATTGGTCTAGCCCTTGGCCCTGCGTTAGCTCACGCAGCCCCTGACGTGCCCCCGGAGAAGTACCCAGAGCTGAGCAAGCGCTACAGTCACTACTACGTTACACGAAGAGATGATCTAGTCCTATTTGACGGCGTATTACAGATGTTGAGTGAACTGCGTGCGCAGTCTTTCAAAATTGCAGTTGCCACTGGCAAAAGCCGCAACGGACTGAACGACGCGCTCGAAACAGCAGAGCTAAAGCATGTCTTTCATTCATCAAGAACAGCTGATGAAACCGCAGGCAAACCCGATCCCCAAATGTTACTGGAGTTAATGGAGGAGTTCAGAGTTCTGCCTTCACGCACACTCATGATTGGAGACACCTCGCATGATCTTTTGATGGCACAAAGAGCGGGTTGTGCCAGTATCGGCGTGAGTTACGGGGCACATAAGGGTGAGAGTTTGGAACAGTACAAGCCCTTATTTGTGGCTCACTCTGTCAACCAACTGCATACTTGGATCAAAGACAATGGATGAGAGGATTTTTCTGTGCCCATCTAGCGCCCTGCTCAACTCAGGTCTCGCTGTTCCCTTTGACGTTGTTTATGAGGGAATGACTTGCCGAGCCTTTGCGGTTCGCTATGAGGAGCAAGTGCATGCCTACCTAAACCGATGCGCGCACATTCCAATGGAGATGGATTACCAACCCAACCGATTTTTTGACACCACAGGACAGTGGATCTTGTGCGCAACACATGGTGCAGTTTACTCACCAAGTAGTGGACAATGCGTGGAGGGGCCTTGCCGTGGGCATTTAATCAAAATCACAATCTCGGAGACCGATAACAACGTCTACTGGCATACTAATTACAACTTGAAAATGATCGATTTTTAAAATGAACACTCCTCCCAACGAATTCAACTCTCCCAATTCAGCTCCTAACCCAGCGCCTCATCCTTCCTCCAATTCAACGAGCCAACCCTCACCTAGCGCTGCACAGGGTGGCCCCGCAACCCAAGCCTCTCAAGGCGACCAAAACACTGCGAGTTGGGGTCAAGTGACTCTTGAGAAATGGGCTTTTGCTGCACTGGAAGAACAAAAACAATCACGCCGTTGGAAAACTTTTGTCAGAATGAGTTGGCTGGTGGTATTGATCATTGCGGGCTTGATTACGCTTTACAAAAATACGGGGCCAACCACTACTAATGGTGTGCACACCAGTGTTGTGGAGATCAAAGGGGAGATATCTGCTGACTCAGATGCAAGTGCAGAGTGGATTAACCAAGCCCTCAAGGATGCATTTGAAGATGAAAACTCAAAAGCGGTTGTTTTACTCATCAACTCACCCGGGGGAAGTCCGGTCCAGGCCGGCATGATTAATGATGAAATTAGACGCTTGAAAGCGAAGCACAAAATACCAGTCTATGCAGTTGTTGAGGAGAGTTGCGCCTCCGCGGCCTACTACATTGCCGTTGCAGCTGACGACATCTACGTCGACAAAGCAAGTATCGTCGGCAGCATCGGCGTTTTGATGGATGGATTTGGTTTTACTGGAATCATGGACAAAGTAGGCGTAGAGCGAAGACTCCTAACAGCGGGTGAGAACAAAGGATTCATGGATCCCTTTAGTCCGCTCTCTAAAGCGCACCGAGCGTTTGCACAAAACATGCTCGACCAAATTCACAAACAATTCATTGAAGTCGTCAAAGAGGGCCGAGGCGATCGCCTGAAGGATTCGCCTGATCTTTTCAGTGGCTTATTTTGGACCGGCAAGGAAGCTGTGGATATGGGCCTCGCAGACGGATTGGGGAGCATAGACTATGTCGCAAGGGAAATCGTCAAAGCTGAGGATTTGGTTGACTATACAAAAAGAGATAACGTCGCTGAAAGACTTGCAAAACGCTTTGGGGCGGCGATGGGCGCTGGTGCTGTAAAAGCGTTAAAGAGCTGGCCCGAAGTTCACTAAACCATCAAGTAATTGATCTGGAGCCCAGATCCATATCATCATGGTTAAGTACCGATAGCAAAAACAACAGGTACGTTTTGAGGTAGCTCAAAAAACTGCGATCTCCAATCGGCCACGCTTTGACATTTGTTTTGACCATTCTCTAGGGTCAAGCCAACACTCACACCCACCCTCGTATTAGGTTGAAGCGTGCTGAGCATGCCCTTAAAGAGCGCGTTATTTCTATAAGGTGTCTCGATTAAGAGTTGAGTCTGCTGCGTTCTCAAAACGGTACCTTCCAACTCTTTGAGACGTTTTTGCAAAGCACCACTGTCATGAGGAACGTAGCCCACAAAAGCAAAACTTTGTCCGTTAAGCCCCATAGCTGACAAGGCCATCAACAGCGAAGAGGGTCCAACCAAAGGCACCACGTTAATGTTGAGCGCGTGAGCGGCACGAACCACGGAGGACCCTGGATCAGCCACTGCTGGCATTCCTGCCTCACTCGCCAGGCCCATAGAATTGCCCTGAAGCGCAGGTTTTAATAAATCTTCAATACTACTTTTTTGTTGGGTACGAGTCTCGCCTAAATGATCGCCTTTTTTATGAACAGCGTGAGGCAACTCCTGGATTTGTACCTGCTGGATAGCCAATTTCAGAGGATAAACCTCGCCCACTCTTTTGAGATATGCACGAAGTGTTTTTGCGTTCTCACAAATCCAATACTCTAGACCACTTGCCACTTCTAGGGTACGTGCGGGCAATGCAAATGTGATGGGTGCTTGAGTGGAACAACCAAAGTCCAGCGGTGCGGGTACCAAAAACAGGGTGCCTCGTTGGCCACTTAGGTCGTGTTTGATTTGATTAGTCTGGGTCATGAACAATGATTAAAAGAATTTCAAACCTGCCTGCCTAAGCATGCGAGAGGTTGCGATGAGAGGCAGGCCCACCAAGGCAGTCGGGTCGTTGCTCTCGATCACGTCTAAGAGCGTAATACCCAGTCCCTCACTCTTGGCGCTGCCCGCACAGTCGTAAGGAGTTTCTGCGAGCAGGTAGTTTTCAATTTCAACGTCACCTAACTCGCGAAACTGGACTCTAATACGAACCAGCTCGTGATTTTGAAAATTATTATTTAGACAAATGACGGCCACAGCTGTCTCGAAAAACACCTCATGACCAGACAATCTTTGGAGTTGATGGAATGCTTTTTCATGCGTTCCAGGTTTACCCAAGCACTCGCCCCTCAAATTAACTACTTGATCGGATCCAATGACAACCGCTTCGGGTCTATTCTTCGCTACCGCGTGAGCTTTGGCGAGCGCCAACCGAGAAGCCAGGTCTTGTGGGGTCTCCGCGGGCATCGGGGTCTCATCCACGTGAGGGGCAACTACTTCAAACGGTATGCGAAAGCGCTGTAACAACTCACGCCGGTAAACCGAAGTTGAAGCTAAGATGAGGGGAGGACTTAAATTCAGCATAATATTTGAAATTGGATTTCTTCTCCCCCGATTCTCTTACACTCGGAGTGATGAAAAATAATTTAGATCTAAATCAACTAGATATATTGAGCTTTGCCAAAAATGCCACCTCCATTTCAGGCGATGATGCTTTGGACTTGTTCCCCCGCCTTAAGGGGGAGGATCTTCGTGAATCACCCAATGAAATCGTTCATTGGAGCTTGAGGGGCGAGGAAATCAACTCCGAAGACGGTGAAAATCAAATCTGGCTCCACCTACAGGCCCAAACACAACTAACGCTTACGTGCCAACGTTGTCTGACCCCTGCTAACTTTGATTTAGAGGTGTCAAGAAGCTTCCGCTTTGTGGCAAACGAACAAGTTGCACTCGCACAAGACGACGAAAACGAAGAGGATTTACTTGTTATTGATAGAAAATTTAATTCTTTAGAACTCATTGAAGACGAACTTATTATGAGCATGCCTATTGTGCCAAGGCACCCAAGTTGCCATAACACTTACCTTGCAAGTCTTGCACAAGAAAACGCTCAGAGTACAGAATTCGAGCGCCCCAACCCATTTGCTGTACTTGAACAGTTGAAAAAACCCACAAATCACTGAATAGACGGACAGAATTAGCCGAAATCTAAGGAGTGCGCTATAATGGAGGGCTATTGTCAGTTCAGGGTCTTCCTTGATATTGACTGTCCTAGATACGAAAACCTAAGAATTCCGAGGAGCCTGACATGGCCGTCCAACAAAATAAAAAATCTCCTTCCAAGCGTGGAATGCACCGTTCACACAATGCGTTGAATGTGCCTGGATTAGCTTTAGAGCCAACCAGTGGCGAAGTCCATTTGCGTCACCACATCAGCCCAAATGGCTTTTACCGTGGTCGCAAGGTATTAAAAACCAAATCAGAAGCTTAACGCTTCACATCTGCACAAGCCCGTCGCTTAGTTATATGGCGCGGGCTTTTGCATTAGTGCTTACCTGTTTCAGTAAACCAACTCCTCTGCGCGCCGTCAAAACATGATTACCTTGTCCGTTGACTGCATGGGTGGAGATCACGGCTTATCAGTCACACTACCTGCTTGCCGTCATTTCTTAGAGCAACACCCTGATGCGCAATTGATCTGCGTCGTCTTAGAAGGTAGTGCCATTGACTTTTCTCACCCTAGACTCCAAATTATTGAGTCACCTGAGATGGTGGAAATGGACGACTCGGTCGAAGTAGCCCTCCGCCGTAAGAAGAAATCCTCCATGCGGATTTGTATCGAACAAGTCAGAGACTCTCACGCACAAGTAGCCGTATCAGCAGGAAACACGGGAGCCTTAATGGCCATCGCTCGGTATGTTCTAAAAACCTTAGACGGAATCGAGCGTCCCGCAATCGCAGGTCAAATGCCTAACGTTAAGGGCGGCGGAACGACAATGTTGGATTTAGGCGCTAACGTTGATTGCACCGCTGAACATCTCATGCAATTCGCCGTTATGGGATCAGCCCTTGTAAGCGTTCTCCAGGGTATAGAAGAGCCCACCGTTGGCCTACTCAATATTGGCGAAGAAGCCATTAAAGGCGGCGAAATGATTAAAAGAACCGGTGAATTGATGCGATCTGCAGCCATCTCCGGTCATCTTAATTTCTACGGGAATGTCGAAGGTAACGATATTTTTAAGGGAACCACAGATATAGTGGTTTGTGATGGGTTTGTTGGCAATGTCGCCTTAAAAGCAATTGAGGGACTCGCCGCCATGGTATCAACCATGTTGAAAGAAGGCTTCTCAAGGAACATCTTCACTAAACTTTCAGGATTAATAGCTCTTCCGGCGTTATCTGCATTTAAAAAGCGTGTTGACCATAGAAGACACAATGGAGCGGCATTACTTGGTCTGCGAGGCCTGGTATTTAAAAGTCATGGCTCAGCGGACGTGCTTGCTTTTGAAAATGCCTTAAACCGAGCGTATGATGCTGTCCATAACAACTTGCTGGACAAGGTTCGTTTACGAATCGCTCATGCAGCGCCTTTTTTGGCCTCAAGCCAACCCGGCAAAGATTTGAGCAACAGCACTATAGATGAATGACAAGATACTCACGAATCATTGGCACCGGTAGTTACTTACCCCCACGCAAAGTCACCAACGCACAAATTGTTGACGAACTCGCCAAATTAGGCATTGAGAGCTCTGAGCCTTGGATCATAGAGAGGACCGGCATTGGTGCCCGTCACTTTGTGGATGATGGCACGTTCAGTAGCGACCTTGCATTTGAAGCCAGTAAGCAAGCACTAAGCGCTGCAGGCATTGGAGCTGAGGGGATAGACCTCATCATCGTCGCAACATCCACTCCGGACATGGTTTTCCCATCAACGGCGTGCATTTTGCAGAACAAACTCCAAGGCATCAATGAAGCTTCTCGGGCCATCGCGGGCGCGCCAGCCTTTGACATCCAAGCGGTTTGTAGTGGCTTTATCTACGCATTGAGTGTTGCTGACGCAATGATCTGCGCTGGCAGGGCCGAGAGAGCTTTGGTAGTCGGCGCAGAAGTTTTCTCTCGACTATTAGACTTCAAGGACCGAACTACGAGCGTATTATTCGGCGACGGCGCAGGAGCAGTAATCCTAGAGGCCTCTGATACACCAGGTATTTTGTCAACAGACATCCACTCAGACGGCAAACATACCGATATATTGTGTGTACCAGGGCATGTGAGCGGTGGACAAATTATGGGCGAGCCTTTGCTCAAAATGAACGGACAAGCTGTTTTCAAACTTGCAGTTAGCCTTTTAGAACAAACGGCTACGGCGAGTCTGAAAAAAGCTGGCTTGGAGTCCAAGGATATTGATTGGTTAGTTCCCCACCAAGCCAACATTAGGATCATACAAAGCACGGCCAAGAAAATGGGCTTACCCATGGAGCGTGTCATTCTCACCGTGCAAGACCACGGCAACACCTCTGCTGCCTCAATCCCGTTGGCACTTGACCACGGCGTGCGTACAGGTCAAATCAAAAAGGGTCAGAACTTACTACTCGAAGGAGTCGGTGGTGGATTTACCTGGGGTTCTGCGGTTTTAAAGTTTTAAACATCAAACGAATTCATGAAAAATATTGCATTCTTATTCCCAGGACAAGGCTCGCAGTCTGTAGGCATGCTCGATGCCTGGGGGGCACACCCAAGCGTCCTCGAAACCCTGAAGGAGGCATCAGATGCGCTTTCAGAAGATTTGGGTAAGCTCATCGCTTCTGGCACAAAAGAGGAGCTCTCGCTCACAACCAACACACAACCAGTGATGCTCGCTGCGGGCGTTGCAGCTTACCGTGTCTGGAAGTCTGAGGGCGGAGCTGATCCTAGCGTCATGGCTGGCCACTCACTGGGCGAATACTCGGCTTTGGTTTGCGCTGGCGTGCTCAGCCTCAAGGAAGCTGCGCCGTTGGTGCGATTTAGAGCGCAATCCATGCAAGACGCAGTCCCAGTAGGTGTGGGCGCAATGGCGGCAATCCTCGGCCTGGCGTCTGATAAGGTCATAGAAGGCTGCGCACAGGTTGAGCGCGAGAACACTAGCGAGTGTGTGCAAGCAGTTAACTTCAACGACCCACTGCAAACGGTCATTGCAGGCTCGGCAGCAGGGGTTAACAAGGCCTGCGAGGTCCTAAAAGCAATGGGGGCTAAGAGAGCGTTAATTCTTCCCGTCTCGGCGCCTTTTCACTCAACACTGATGAAACCCGCAGCGGACAAGTTAAAAGAAAAGTTAGAGCTAGCTACTTTTAACGCCCCTAAGATTCAAGTCATTAACAATGTTGACGTTTTGATTCAATCCGATCCGGTGTCTATCAAAGAGTCCTTATACAGACAGGCGTTTAGTCCAGTGCGCTGGGTTGAGACCATTCGCGTGATGAAGGGTATGGGCGTTGAGTGCACCCTAGAGTGCGGCCCTGGAAAGGTCCTAAGTGGTCTATCCCCCCGCATTGATAACTCACTCAAAAGCGCTCCTCTTTATGACCCTACTACGCTGGCACAGGTCAAAGAATTAATCGCTGCAAACTGAATTTAATACTCATTTAATCATTACCTATGTCAGTCAATCAAATGAAGGGGCAAATCGCCCTAGTCACCGGTGCTACCCGAGGCATTGGACAAGCCATTGCTCACGCGCTTGCAGAACAAGGCGTGCACGTCATCGGAACTGCCACCTCAGAGGCAGGTGCGCAAAAGATAAGGGATCAATTGAGTGCTTTCCCTGGGTGCACGGGTGTTGTCTTAAACGTAACTGACACCCCCGCAGCCAATGAGTTGGTCGATAAAATCTCATCCGAGCGAGGTGGCTTACATATTTTGGTCAACAACGCCGGCATTACCAAAGACATGTTGGCCATGCGACTC
This sequence comes from uncultured Burkholderiales bacterium, assembly GCA_903949285.1. Classification (GTDB taxonomy): domain Bacteria; phylum Pseudomonadota; class Gammaproteobacteria; order Burkholderiales; family Burkholderiaceae_C; genus Limnohabitans. Next base: position 16,944 of record CAJAYT010000078.1, on the reverse strand, counting down.
AAAGATGAGGACTGGGACGCGGTGATCGATACCAACCTTAAAGCGGTTTTTACCCTCTCTAAGGCCGTGATTCGCCCCATGATGAAGCAACGTTTTGGAAGAATCATCAACATCACAAGCGTAGTCGGCGCCAGTGGGAATCCGGGTCAGTCCAACTACGCCGCGTCTAAGGCCGGAGTTGCGGGCATGACCCGAGCACTTGCAAGGGAGCTTGGATCCAGAAATATCACCGTCAATTGTGTTGCGCCAGGCTTTATTGATACGGATATGACTGCTGCTTTGTCAGAAGAGCAACAAAAAGCATTAATTTCCCAAATCCCACTGAGCAGATTGGGACAATCTACGGATGTTGCCAATTTAGTGCAATTTTTGGCAAGCCCCTTGGCCTCTTATATCACCGGACAAGAGATTCATGTCAACGGTGGCATGTTAATGGTCTAAATTTAAGTTTTTTACAATTTTACGAAATCCATTCTCTACTCGGCTAAAATTGTCATCTTCTACACAACCCTCTGAGGGAATTAAATGAGCGATATCGAAGCACGTGTCAAAAAAATAATTGCTGAGCAACTTGGCGTCGAAGAGGCCCAAGTAACCCAGGATAAGGCCTTTGTTGCCGATCTGGGAGCAGACTCACTTGACACGGTTGAACTAGTCATGGCGTTGGAAGATGAGTTTGGAATTGAAATTCCTGACGAAGACGCTGAAAAGATCACTACTGTTAAGAACGCAGTAGATTACGCATTAGCACATAAAAAAGCTTAAATTAATTAAGCTTTCAATACTGAAAGTAGTTTCTGAATGAGCCGTCGCCGCGTAGTTGTGACGGGCCTTGGTTGTGTTTGCCCCGTAGGTAATACGGTCGACGAATCTTGGTCCAATATTATTGCTGGTCAATCTGGCATTGACAAGATAACTCACTTTGATGCAAGTGGGTTTGCCTGTCACTTTGCTGGGGAGGTCAAAGGACTCGACTTGGATGCCTATATAGGCTCCAAGGAAGCCCGCACGATGGACTCTTTCATCCACTTTGGTATTGTTGCTGCAGTTCAAGCTGTTCAAGACAGCGGTCTACCGGTTGGAGACGCACTTAACGAATTAACCGCCGAGAGAATTGGTTGCTTAATTGGCTCTGGAATCGGTGGACTACCGCTCATTGAGAACATGCACGCAGAATTGGTCAATAGAGGACCTCGTCGCATCTCTCCTTTCTTTGTGCCAGCCTCTATCGTGAACATGATCTCAGGTCATGTGTCCATGAGGTTTGGATTCAAGGGCCCTAACCTAGCAATTGCCACTGCCTGCACAACGGGTCTGCACAGCATCGGTCAAGCAGGTCGTTTAATCGAATACGGCGACGCCGATGTGATGGTAGCGGGCGGAGCTGAAGCTACCATTTCTCCCTTAGGACTGGGTGGTTTCGCTGCGATGAGAGCACTCTCAACACGCAATGACGATCCAGCAGCTGCATCCAGACCTTGGGACAAAGACCGAGACGGATTTGTGCTCGGCGAAGGTGCAGGTGTTGTAGTTCTTGAAGAATATGAATTTGCCAAAGCACGCGGGGCAAAGATTTACGCTGAACTCGTAGGTTTTGGCATGAGTGCAGATGCTGGACATATGACTGCTCCCAATATGGATGGTCCTCGCAGAGCGATGGTTCACGCCATGAAAAATGCGCAGATCAACCCAGATCAAATAGATTACTTAAACGCTCACGGCACCTCTACCCCGTTGGGCGATGCAAATGAAACCAATGCTATTCAAGCAGCACTGGGTGAACATGCCAAGCACACGCTCATCAGCTCCACAAAATCCATGACAGGTCATTTACTGGGTGGTGCAGGCGGAATTGAAAGTGTCTTTACAGTGCTTGCACTTCACAATCAGATTGCACCCCCGACGATCAATCTAGATAACCAGGACCCTGATTGCCCGCTCGATTACTGTGCTAACAAAGCCCGTGAGATCAATATGACTTATGCTCTCAAAAATAATTTTGGTTTTGGTGGCACCAACGGCAGTTTAATTTTTAAACGCGTCTAAAAACATTTCTTTACTGGACATTTAAGGTCCTAGGCTCCTTGGAGCGCAATTTGAATGAGTAGGTTTACGCCGCCGGCTTCAGTTTCGGACTTCTTCACCCGAGTTGACTGGTAAGTGCGACCATCGCCATCCCTGTTCCCAACCAGATGAGTTGTGCAGCTGTTTGTCTTGCACTCAACCTTTTTTGCAACTGAGGAATCAAATCCGCTAGGGCTACATAGATATAACTACTGCTCGCTAAGGCAAGTAAAAAAGGCAGCGCCACCTCGCGACCTTTTAAGAGAAAGAGTCCGACAACTCCCCCTAAAACAGTTACTGCACCTGCAATACTGAGTTTGATCACAGCGCTTCTAGGGTTTGAAGAGCTAGAGCTGAGTACTACCAAATCACCCATGTGATGAGGGACCTCGTGGGTCCAAACAGCAAAACTTGCAACCAACCCCACATGAAAATCTGCCATAAACGCTGCGGCAACTAAAACGCCGTCACCAAAGCAGTGTAAGCTGTCCCCAAAGAGCACAGCCCACCCACCACTGATTGGATGGGTATGGCTTGCGGTCTCGCCGTGATCAGTGGAATTTGCGTGTGAGTGTGAATGTGAATGATCCAGCTCCTGTTCATGATGGTGCTCATGTCCATGATGCCAAAGCTCAGCCTTGTCGAGGAGGAAGAAAAATAAAATTCCTACCAACAAAGTTACGAAAAGAGACCTAGGACTTTGCGAGGTCTCAAAGGCCTCAGGCAGGAGATGCAAAAAAGCGGTGGCCAACAACGCGCCCGCAGCGAGGCTGAGCAAATGCTGGGTGTACTTGGCCATCACGGCTTGAACAAAAAGCCACGCCACCCAAACACTCCCCACCCCCGAGAACACAGTCCCCAAAAGTACAGAGAGTATCAATGCAGTAGATCCTGGTGAGTTCATGAGTGAAGCCCATTTTGCTCAAACCAGCCCAATGCGGATCGCCAACCATCCTCTGCAGCTTCTTTGTTGTAACTAGCCCTGTAATCAGCATGAAAAGCGTGTGTTGCGCCTGGATAAACTTTAATACGCGACCTAGCGGCTGGCGTCACACCTTGCTCGCCCGCGTTTTGCAATGCCTTGGACATTTCATCCACCGAGGCTTGACTGATTGAGGTGTCAAGCCCGCCGTATAGCCCGAGTACTGGAGCTTTTAAGTGCATCACCCCGTCTATAGGATGCAAGGGTTGCAATGCATTACGGTCCCCATTTAGTCTTCCGTACCATGCAACACCCGCCCTCACCAGCGGGCTGTGCTCGGCGTATAACCAAGCAACCCTACCCCCCCAACAAAATCCGTTGATACCGAGTCGCTTGGTGTCGGCCCCTTGCTGAGCGGCCCAGTCCACGCAAACATCTAAATCATGCATGACCTGTGCATCCGCCACCTTTAGCACGACCTCTTTCATGAGACTTTGCATATCAGAGTAGGACTGGGGGTCGCCTTGTCGAATGAAGAGTTCAGGAGCAATCGCAAAATAACCTGCTTTTGCAAAACGACGCGTGATGTCAGCAATATATTCATGCACACCAAAAATCTCAGAGATCACAAGAACCACGGGTAGTCCTTTGACAATAGCGCCCGAGGTGTCAACAGGTGCGCTGCGGTATACAGGCACAGAGTAGCCATCTACGTTGACCATCACTTCACCACACTTGAGCCCTTCAAAGGACGTTTTAATAGCGGTTTGTGCAATACAGTTACCGCCCAAGAGGGTATATCCAACTAGACCTAGGGCTTGTCTGCGCGTAAAGTCTTTGAGCTTAGGTACAGATGCATGTGCGATTGAAGAATCCGAATCATTAGACATATTGGGAAAAATAGTAACCGTAGTGGATAGACAAAAAAACTGCAGATGAATCTGTACAAATCTGATTGGTAAGGATCATTGAATTCTTCAATGGGCCTGATCCCAATTTAGGCCGACACCCAACTCCGCCAACAAAGGCACCTTGAGCGCTGCCACACTTGCCATTAAATGAGGAATAGCCTCCCTTAACCAATCGATCTCATCATCTGGCACCTCAAAGACCAATTCATCGTGGACTTGCATGATCATTTTGGTTCGCTTGGATAAGCGGTCTAATTCATTTTGTACGCTCACCATACTCATCTTAATCAAATCAGCAGCCGTACCCTGCATCGGCGCATTGATCGCGGCTCGTTCAGCGCCAGACCTCCTTGGGCCATTTGGGGAGTTGATCTCAGGGAGGTATAGACGCCTGCCGAACACAGTTTGCACATAGCCCTTTTGTTTGGCCATTGCGCGTGTCTCCTCCATATAGCGTTTAACGCCTGCGAATTTTTGGAAATAACGGTCTATGTAATTCTTTGCAGCTGTGTTATCGATTCCAAGCGCCTTTGCCAGTCCAAAGGCACTCATTCCGTAAATAAGACCAAAGTTAATAACCTTTGCATACCTGCGTTGCTCTGAGCTCACCTCCTCTGGGGATAAGGAGAAGATCTCTGCCGCCGTCGCCTTATGTACATCCAATCCCTCTTGAAAGGCCTTCAGCAATGCCTCATCATCGCTTAGGTGAGCCATGATTCGAAGTTCTATCTGACTGTAATCAGCGCTTGCGATCACGCAGCCAGGCGGTGCAATAAAGGCCTCGCGGACTCGCCTGCCCTCGGGGGTGCGCACAGGAATGTTTTGCAAATTGGGATCGTTGCTCGATAGTCGCCCCGTCACAGCGACAGCCTGTGCGTAGTGCGTATGCACTCGCCCCGTACTGGGCTGAGCCATTTGAGCCAGCTTATCAGTATAGGTACTCTTTAACTTAGAGATACCGCGGTGTTCGAGTATTTTGGCAGGCAATGGATAATCCTCAGCCAATTTTTCAAGCACCTCCTCATCCGTACTCGGGGCTCCTTTAGGCGTTTTCTTGATGACGGGGAGTCCCAATTTTTCAAAAAATATTTCGCCAATTTGTTTGGGCGAGCTCAGATTAAAGGGTTGCTCAGCCAACTGATATGCCTCCCTCTCTAACTCACCAATTCGCTCACCCAGTTGTTGACTTTGTTTGGAGAGCGTTAAAGCATCAATTAAAACCCCATTGCGCTCAATCCTAAATAAAGCCTCACTACTTTGTATTTCTAATTGATATATAAAGTTGAGTTGCTCATTGCTCTGTATTTTGGGCCAAAGTGCCAAATGAACATCCAGTGTTTGATCCGTATCCTCGCACGCATAATTTGAGGCCTGCGCGATATCGACTTGATTAAATTTAATCTCATGCGCTCCCTTGCCGCATAGGGACTCGTAAGTAACTCCTGTGCGCCCCAAATGCCTCTCAGCAAGGCTGGACAACCCATGTGGTTTGTGCACCTCTAACACATAGCTTTGAAGCATCGTGTCATGCACAAGGCCGCGGACATTGATTCCGTGATTGGCAAACACATGCCTGTCATATTTAATATGCTGCCCAATCTTTTGCGCGAGCGGATCCTCTAACCAATCTTTGAGTTTCTCCAGCACCTCATCCAAAGGCAATTGATCTGAAACCCCTGGGTAATCATGTGTGAGTGGAATGTAAGCGGACTCACCCACCTTCACACTAAAGCTAATTCCAACAATTTTGGCCTGCATCTCGACCAAAGAAGTTGTCTCTGTGTCCAGGGCCGTCCAGTGCGCGCTTTTCAATTTCTCCAGCCAACGATCGAATTGGTCCCACTGCGTAATCGTTTCATACTCAGTGGGTCCGTTCAGTGCGCTCTTAGGAGCCGAGGAGTCCTCAGAGTCTGATGATTGGTTGCTCCAAATATCATCGCCTCCTACTTTTGAGGAAGCACCAGACTCGGAGTGGGAATGAGAGTTGGCGTTGGATCCATTCGATTCAATGCTTTTAACGAGTCCTTTGAATCCGTATGTTTTATAAAAACTTAACAACCCAAGCTCATCGGGTTCACCCATTTTGATCACATCAAAAGCGGGTAAGCCACTGATGTGCGAAGACAAATCACAATCTGTACGAATGGTTAATAACTCCCGCCCAACTGGCAACCAATCTAAGGCTTTTCTCAGATTCTCACCTACAACGCCTTTTATGCTGGGAGCTGCTTTGATAACATTTTCTAAATTCCCGTACTCCGTCAACCATTTAACTGCCGTCTTGGGTCCGACCTTTTCCACGCCAGGAACGTTATCAACGGTATCTCCAACGAGCGTTTGATAATCAAGCATCAAGGAGGGCGGAACACCAAACTCCTGGGTCACCCCGGCTATGTCCCTTTTCTTGCCACTCATCGTATCCATCACCCATATGTTCTCATTCACCAGTTGGCTTAGATCCTTGTCGCCGCTTGAGATAATGGCTTCGATTCCCTGTTGATCCGCTCGGTGAGCAAGGGTTCCAATCACATCATCCGCCTCTACCCCTGGTACGGCTAAGACGTGCCATCCCATTAACTTGACCACCGTGTGAATGGGCTCGATCTGAGCTCGCAGGTCTGGTGGCATTGGGGACCGATTGGCCTTGTAATCTGGATATATTTCATCCCTAAAGGTCGGCCCAGGCGCATCAAAGACGCACACTGCGTATTGAGCACGCACCTCTTTTTTGAGGCTTGTCATCATATTGATCATCCCCCTGATCGCCCCAGTTGCAGGGCTTGTGGGATCGGAGGGATCAGCCCGTAAATCGGGCATTGCATGAAAGGCACGGTACAAGTAACTTGATCCGTCAACCAGTAAAAGGGTCTGTTTTTCGCTCATAAAGTGTATTGTGCCCGCTAAATGTGCCCACCGTCCCGTTGTGTGTCTGTAAGTTAGCAAGTGTTTTTGGCAATTTCCACCGCCTCTGAAGGCTGACAAGCTCTAAAGGACGCCTACAATGAGAGACAGCAACATAACCCTTACGGGTTCGAGATCCTCCCTGTACCTTTTTGCTCCTCACTAATGGCCGTTTACACTCAAGTTTCAGAGTCACAGACACACCCCCTGCTAGAGACCCTAGACTTAGGAGAACTGCAAGAGCTCGTTGCCATTAAAGGCGGCATAGAAAACACTAACTATTTTCTTAATACTACTAAGGGGCAGTTTGTTCTGACCTTATTTGAACGTCTGAGTAAGGAGCAATTACCGTTTTATTTGCAATTAATGAAACATTTGGCGCAGCGAGGAATAGCCGTACCCGAGCCACTCACAAGTACGAGCGGGGATATTATTTTTGAACTGAACGATAAGCCAACCGCAGTAGTTACAAGGTTGTCGGGTAAAAGTGAGTTGCAACCCAACGCTAAACACTGCGAGATGGTTGGTGCAATGCTTGCCCGTATGCACCTGGCCGGTAAAGATTTTTCTCTCGAGCAACCCAATCTGCGGGGACTCTCATGGTGGAACGAGACTGTTCCTCAAGTCCTGCCTCATTTAAGCCAAAGTCAAAGCGATTTGCTCATTAGTGAGTTGGCATTTCAAAATCACCTCGCCACCTTATCCTCCTACACCGCCTTGCCCAAAGGGCCTGTGCATGCTGACCTTTTTCGGGACAACGTGATGTTTGACGAGGGAGAGCTGAGCGGTTTTTTTGATTTTTATTTTGCAGGCGTAGACTCTTGGGTTTTTGATTTGTCTGTATGTTTAAATGATTGGTGCATTCACCTGGACACGGGAGAGTGGAACCCAGAGCTACTTCATGCTTTTTTGAATGCTTATCAAGGTATCAGACCCCTTGAGCGCAGCGAACGCCAACTCCTGAATGCTGCGCTTAGAGCTGCCGCCTTTAGATTTTGGTTATCCCGTCTTTGGGATTTTCATCTCCCCCGTAAAGCCTCACTACTGCAACCCCATGACCCCACCCACTTTGAGCGTATTTTGAATGAGCGGGTCAACGCTCCCCTTAAACTAATTTAATACCTCCTCCTCTTTATGAAATTAAACGTTGTCCCCGCCCTTACCGGTGTTATTTGGGTTCGCCTGGGCATCAAAACTTTTTGGAGACAGCCCGTCGCCCTTAGTGGACTTTTCTTTATGTTCATGGCCCTGCTGTCTTTGTTATCCGTCATCCCCTATGTCGGCAACTTTTTAGCACTCATGCTCTTACCAGCCGCTACTTTGGGTTTGATGGCCGCTGCGCGTGAGGCAAACCTAGACCGCTTTCCGATGCCCTCAGTTTTGATCAGCGGCTTAACGGAGAACCCTGATAGACGTAAGTCGATGCTTATTTTGGGGCTACTTTACGCACTTAGTTTTTATGCGATTCTTGGAATTTCTTCCTTTTACGACGGTGGAAATTTTGCGAATCTTTATTTAAACGGCGGTACCTTCTCCCCAGAGACACTCAACTCGAGTGGATTTCAAAATGCAATGTGGGTCGCTACTGCTCTATATCTTCCCTTGTCTACACTTTTCTGGCACGCTCCAGCGTTGATACATTGGCACGGTGAGCCGGCTCTTAAAAGCTTATTTTTTAGCTTTGTAGCCTGCTGGTCAAATTGGCGAGCATTCTTGATGTACGGTTTGACCTGGGCCGCTATTTTTGTAAGCGTTGCGGCTACATTGGCACTCATGACCTTGGTGATTGAGGGGGATGAGTGGATCTCTTTTATCCTCCTGCCGGTAATGCTGCTGTTAGCTGCGATGTTTTTCGCGTCCAGCTATTTCACCTTCCTGGATTGCTTTATTAAAGATCCGGTCCTGGCTTGAGTTCCAAAAACTATTTCTAAAGTCTTTAGAAATCAATTCAAGAGATGCGAACTGGGCGGCTGTGTGGTTCCTGAGAATCCGACGGCATCATGGGTATCGGATAGTATCCGGTTGGTCTGATAGTCATCCGCATTGACAGAGATAAGCGTAAAAGTCTGTCCGATACCTTTGCTGATCGTGACCACAGCTCGGTTATTTTCTTCAAAATAGCATTTCAACACTGCCTTAGACAAAAATTGATAATGCTCACGCTCATCTTTATCCAATTTTTTGAGCGCTTCGATGGTTTCTTGGATAAACCTGTCTGAGTTCAGGTCTAGTTCCGTATTTATTTTGTTATCACTCACACAACCTCCACACAAAAACGATAAAAATTGAATATATCCGCCGGTTAGCTCACAGGCTGAGCCAAGAAATTGATGCGATCAGAAAAGTGCCAAAAATCCGATTTTTAACGTTTTTTTCACCCCCTCTGAAACCTTAGTTTAGACCTTTTGCGTCAAGATTTAACAAGTATTCACGTTAACTTACCGTTTTTTCATGAAGTAATTTATGAATTGCCCATCTGTACTGAATGTCATCAAAAATATAGCCATTAAAGATTCATATTTTCTTATCAGTGATTACTTAATAACTCTCCAAAATTGCGCCCCACTGATGTTAAGTACCTACTCATTAGTGGAAAAAACACAGAAACCCCTATTTAATGAGAGGGTATTAAGTGCTTCGCAGGTCATGCCCTAATCAAGCCTTAAAAAGTTCAATTTGATCGATCATCGAAATGAATACTTTAGAAGTATCCTAATTTCTATTGGTTGGTGTCCTCACTAAGTCAAAAATAGCATATGGAAAACGGCTCAAGTCCACTTTAAAAGTTAACCAGCCAAGGGATCTAAAATCATGAATGGTGATTGAGTAACCCGAAGTTGTGAATGCTTAATTTTGGGGGAGTTGATTGGCATTCTTTACTAACCTTTATCAGGAACTTCAATGTCGGTAAAAAAAGAGCATCTCAAAGAACGGATTGACCAAAGAAAAACGGAAGCTCAAGAAATTCAGAAGGTTCAAGAACAGCTGCAAGCGCTTCGAGAAATACACAAACAAGAAAATGCCGCCTTTGCAGCCCAACGTGCATCCTTGATCTTTAAAGATGAAATACAAAGTGAAACTAAAGCTGGCGACAAGTCATAAAGGCATACTGGGGTAAACCAGGCGTAAAAGTAGCCGTTTGGTAACCGATTAAGCGGGATTTGGGCTTTTCAAAAATAGCTTTACGATTTATAATATTAAATCAGGCTTAAAAGGGGATTCCCATTGATGCTCGTAGCGTATTCTTATCGAATATTGCGTTATCTTCCCACCTCCGATTGACTCAAATTATTGCTTTTTTCCGAAAATGACCAAATCTAGAGATTCAACCACTGCGATAAAAGAAGACGGACTACGTTACAAATCTAAAGTAGCTGGCTCCCCCTTTAGCGGCAGAACATTTGCGATGGGGACAATGAGCTGTTTTAAGTGCGGCGTCCACAAACCAAGAGCTACAGGGTCATTCAAAAAACTACTCGGTCAACCCATGTTTGTTTGTGGTGACTGTAAACCCGTTAAAGCAGTTCAGTAATTTTTCTTCAATCTGTCGGGCACGCATCCAATCAAAGTCTTGAGATACGGCTTACAAGCGGACCAAATCAAGTATCAATAGATTTTTTTGGGGAAAAGTTTTTTAAATCAAAAACATTTGAAACTGTTTAGTGAACTGTGTAGTAAAGCGAATAGTTTTTAATTTATTTACATTACTATCAGCCATCAGGACTCTTATTGTGTATTGCCACTTCGCTGCATTACAGCCCCTTGGAGGGTTGGCAAAGGCAGAATTTTGACCCCTAGTCAGGTTCTGTTTTCTGTTTAGTTAGTCAATTGCGAAAACGAATCTCTCCCGCAAGTACATCACAGTGTTGCCCAATGACTCTGCATCTAATTTGTTCCTGCTCACAAATGCGGCCCACAATTCCTTGCGCGTACCGTCAGCTGCGAATTGATCGCTTAGACCTGCTGGAACACCTTTAGGCATTGCCGTCTCTCGTCTCTTTAAAGTCGCTTGTACTGCTTCCTTAAGAATTGTTTGATCTAAGTCGGCATTACGAAGCAACACCCACAAGTCAAAGTAGTCTTTCATACGGCTATTCGCCATGCCCAGAGAAACAATCGCCTCAAACTTCTCGGCAATCACGGTGTACTGTGGGTAGACACGCAGCTCAGGCGCAGGCATGTCTTCCAGCATCACAGGATACGTTGCCATTTCAGGCGCTGGCGTTACCGCATCTCCATATCCAACATCAACTTGCACGGTGCATTTCGCACCATCAATATTTCCAACCAGCGTCACACGTGTACCCGAGTAGTTGGCGTCTTTGCGGATTTCTTCTGCTTTGATCGTTGCAGCATCAAAACTAATTCCGTCTTCAACTTCGATGGCACATAGGTCTTCAAACACTTTGATGAGATGTGGAATCTCAGCCATTCCAAACCCAAGCAAGTCGATGTCTCGTGTTGGCCTTAGCGGCACGTCGTACCAGAGATCAAAAAGCAATGCGCCCTTGAGCAAGAAACTATCTCTGTGATCTGACACTGCTAGGCGGTACAGCAGTCGCTCAAGCGAATACTTTGTCAACAAGAACTGTGTGATGACCTTGTCTGCCTTGGCCTTTTTGTTGATTCGTGCGCGAACTGATGCACCAATGTTTTTCACCGTCATACCAAGCTCTCCAGATATGGGCGCATGACATTGGCAACTCGGCAGTGTTTTGCGGCATCCCAGAGTTCATCCATAGTCACCAGCTTCTGCTGCCATGCATCTCTCAATGCCTCCAAGGCAACATCAAGTCCGACTTTGCTTCTAAATTTAAAACAATCAGCAATCGTCTTGGCTATGTTTGTTACGGGAATACTGACAACGCCATTTGGCCTTTTGTCGATGACGCCATATTCCAAATCATTCATGCGCGTGACATGCAGTGGCGGGTAATCCATTTTTGGAGTCCGCGCCTTTTGCCCCACTGCAACCCAAACTTCATGCGGCGACTGCGTGGTCAGCTCATGCAACTGCAACGCTGTGAGCAGACAAAACACCAGATTGGGGTGCTTAATTGCGATAGACCCCAACTCATCCACATGGTCAGATGTAGCATAGACACCACGGCCAACCCTGACTAAACCGCCTGTTTTAAGAAGCTGCTGAAGCGTCCCGCCTGATGCGCCATGTTGCTCTAGCTCACGCGCGCGTACGAGCCCCTTTTTACGGACAAGGTTGATTGCGGGATGTAGAGTATTCTGGCGCATGTACTCATTTTACGGTTTTGTCTGTAATTGTCAATAAGTACAGACATTTTCGTAAATTTCGTTGCAAGTTAATTTAATTTCAGATACCAATGACCACAAGAATTGTTAGTGCTCACTAACGGAAAATTTCATGATTTTTCGACCCTAGGCGCTGTTGCAGGTTGTTGGAAATATCTGTTCCAACAGAATCATGTCTATGTCTGAACCTGAAACTCAAACAGACTTCATCTGGCACTCCGTACAACCCGCCGTTGCATGAACGGGTATTACAAGTTAGTTGCTGCGCAACTGTGTAGCCACGGGTTTTCGATACTTCGCCAAGATAGCATGTCACATCAAATCTGGTCTACCGGCTCATCATCAGTAACCGTCTCAACCAACTGTTAATCGCGCCACACAGCGAACGCCATCATGCGTCAAGCCGGTACTTGGAATACTTCTCAGTAAGCATTGCCATTTTCTGGGATACAACAGATGAAAACACTAAGTTTTCAATCCGCTTCGTCCAACTAGACTGCTGAGGTTGCCACCTCTTCAAAAGTAATCAAGATATCTCGTTTGAGAGTCCATATTCTGGGTTTACTAAACCTACCCGTCACCTACCGTTTCTAATTTAAGTTCGGTTCTTGGTATCTGAAGGCTGTCATTGCCTCCATAACATCCCCCCCTAAAAACCCCAGTTGTGCGAAACGTTGTTTAAGATTATTCTCCTCATGTGAAATTCAAACCTAAGCTAGTCCTGTTTGATGGGGGAGATTAAGATGCACAGAAATGTTGGGGAAACCGATCAGGTTGTACGTTTGATGGCGGGCACTCTTTTATTAACCTTGGCTGCAACTGATCAGGTTGGCACCTGGGGCTGGGTTGCAGGGCTACTCACACTCCTTTCTGGCACAGTTGGTATTTGTGCTGCCTACTCCTTGCTGGGCTTGAATACCTGCCCAAATGAGGGGAAAGATGGATCTATTTCCAAGCCATGACTTAAACAGCGAAACTAAAATCACCTAAACTCTGCGCCACTGTTTTGACTTTATTTCGCGTAAAACTTTCCTAAAACAATGCTGATCCTTCCTTGCGGGGGGATTCAATCGATATTCTTTATTTAAAAATTATTCAATGAAATTATTCACCACTCCTCTAAAGAAAAGTCTTCTCATCAGCTTACTGGGTCTATCTGCATTTAACTATACCTGTGCACAGACAGCCCCAGCTACGACAGCCAACGCTTGGCCAACGCACCCCATCAATCTCATTGTTCCGTTCACTGCGGGTAGTGCAACTGATGTACTCGCAAGAGTTTTTGCAGAAAAACTGGGCGCCAAACTTGGACAACCCGTTATTGTGGACAACCGTGTAGGGGCTGGTGGAACCATCGGCACAAGTATTGTGGCCAAATCCCCTGCCGATGGTTACACACTCTTGGTGGTGTCTGCGGGACACGTCGTTAACCCAGTGCTGTATACAAAATTAAATTATCAACTCAAGGATTTAACAGCTGTTAGCCCCCTTGGTACACAACCCAATGTTTTAGTTGTGTCCCCGAAAAGTGGCATCAAATCAATTAAAGAACTCGTCGCTCGAGCCTCCTCTGTCCCAGATGGACTGACCTTCGGTAGCGCAGGCGTGGGCAGTGCTACACATACAAACGCCGAAAAATTTGTTCACGGCTTAAAGCTTAAAGCAACGCATGTACCTTACAAAGGAACACCTCAAATGTTAATGGACGTCACGGGGGGTAACGTTGATTTTGCATTTGGACCTGTCGTCTCTGCTTTGAGCTTAATCAAGGACGGCAAAATAACAGCGCTAGCTGTAAGCTCTGAAAAACGAATATCAGCGCTTCCCAATGTACCAACTGCAGCTGAGGCGGGCTACCCCCAAGGACAGTTCAACTTTTGGATTGGCATGCTTGCCCCTGCTCAAACACCCAAGGCCATCACAGATCGCCTGAACAAAGAAATTATGTCCATCATGGATCAGCCAGACGTGATGGCCAGATTCGATAACTTAGGGGCATTACCTTTCAAATTAAGTGCTTCAGAGTTTGAGCACTTTATAAACGAAGAAGCCATAAGTCTGGGTGATGTCATGCGCAAAGCCAATGTGACACTAGACTAACGAACAACTCAACGGGGAGACTGGATTTACCTAACTCCACGCTTTGCAGTGACGCCACTCATCACTCACCAAGTGCTTTAGCGAGTCTTTTAAGCCCTAACCACTGCTGAGACCAAAACCCGTGCCCGTAGTCGACTCCGCCCTCTACTTGGTCACGGATGCCGGTCGACTCGTATCGATCCTCAAACAAGGCAGTTCCAAACATCACATCCCAACAGGTAAGCAATACGCCAAAGTTGTGACCACCCAATACGCCTGTAGGAAATTCGTGTCCTATCCCTATTGAATGGTGTATTCGGTGAAAACGCGGGCTCACCCAGATGTACTCGCCGAACCGTCCAAAAGAGAGTTTTAAATTGGAATGCTGAAAGCTCTCGGATAATTTTGTAACTCCAATAATCGCCACATACTGAGCGGGCTCGATTCCAATTAGAAGGGCGGCTACGGCAAAAATACAGGAATGAATGACATCGTCCAATAGATGATTTCTATCATCACTCCATAAAGTCATTTGACGCTGTGAGTGATGGACAGCGTGCAACGCCCACCAAAAATTCCATTGATGTTGCGCGCGGTGGACCCAGTACCCAAGAAAGTCAAAAACAACCAAATAAAAAAGAAAGCTTATCCATCCAACGTCTGTTAGTCCTGGAATCAAATCGTCTAATTGAAACGTACCCAATCCTTGAGTATGAAGCCAACCGAACGTATCGTCGAAAAAGGGTTCTATTAAAAAGAAGAAGAAAAGTCTAAAAAGACCTAGCCGGTGAATCACTGTATAAATCATATCCACATGAACAGCGCTCTTATTCGTGATGGGCTCTACAGGCTTTAACCGCTCTATAGGGGCAAAAATAATCAGCATAATGAGCACCTGGAAAATCCCCGCCACCAACCAACCACTCGCCTCGTATCCATCCTCCATCAGCCCACCCCAACCCAAACGAAAAGCAATGGGTTGCATGCAGCATTCATAGACCAGTGACTGTGCACCTACATAAAGATCAGATACGGCATTAAATAGGGAATCAAACATAGGTTAAGCTCAAATGGGATCAACTTCCATTTTAAGCCTACAGGGTAAAGGCACAATCAAGTAAAGTATTTAGCAAATTCAACCCAAACCCAAACCCGAATCCACACCCGATTAGAGCGAAGACGACCATGTTGACTTGGGTCACCTCTTGGCTCTAACATTCAGCACATACGCCCCCCTATAGACTTTACAACCTGCGTCTTTATGAATAAAACCGCCACAATACTACTTAAAGTCTGCATAACCTGCACAGTTCTCTCGGTCCATGCTGCCTCCATTTTCTTCCCCGATAACAGTCCGCTCATTCGCAAAGTCGAGGCTCCCGATTGGCTGAGGGACGGACGAGAGGGGGACGGATACCTAACGGTGAGTTCACAGGTCATAGCAGAAAACACTTGTGCAACGCTCTCAGATAAAAGTTTTTGGGGGAGCGAGAAAACTCAATTGGTCATCTCCGTTACAACCTCAGGGTTTAAATCCAAGCTCAACAAAACGGAGGTACCCATCGCAACATTTGATGGACGCGAGAACGGCGCTGAATGCGCGTCCCTATCCTCATCTCCCATACAAATTGTGCCGCTCACTCTTTTGGGATCGGTATCTAATTTGAATCCGGGAAACCTATCCATCGTATTAAACGTAAAAAGCTCCAACGACTCTAATCATGATTTTGTAGGCTCAGCAAAATTACTCTTAGGCGCAGCTGCGATGGTCGTATCCGGTGGATCAGCCTCGGCTATTGGAGGCATTTCAGCAACGGTTGGTGGATCAGTAGCAACTGAGACACAAAACCGTGCCAATAGCTTACTAAAAGGCATGGTGGACACAAAAGTGCCTATCAATCTGAGTTGGACAGATATCCGCAGTCGGATCAATACGGTCGATGTCGCAGTTTATAGATCTGAGAAAAGTATGGGAGATGTTACGGATAAAAAAATTCAGCAACTTCAAAATAATCCTAAGTCAGAAAAAGTAAAGTTATTCACCGTTCGCTTCACTTTTAATTTCAGCCGTACTTTATTTAATCCTGATGTCACGAACATTGATCACTTGAATCTAAGGGAAGATTTGTCCAGCGTTCATGTCTTGAATTATCAGATGCAAGGCGCCAATCAAAATTTTCTACAAATATTAAACAATACCTCACCCAGCCTGCTTCAATCCATTGCGCGCGCAAACTCCCAAGGTCTTACAAATGCATGTGCTCTTGGGTTTGAGAAGCTAAAGAAATATGACGTCAATGATCTGGATACAGCCATCATTATGAAAGCGTTTATCGACGAGGCCAAAGGGGAAACGCTTTGGTACAGCAACCCCTCAAACGTCAGGTTCTGTTTTGAGCAAGCACCGAATATTCAAAATTTCTTAGAACGGGTTTACGGCGTGCCTGAACCAGAGTTTGTAGTCGGCGACGTACAAAGCGGCACTGGGCAAGCGTATGAGAAGTGGAGAGCCGTGACGGGTCCTTTGCTGTCGGAATTCAGAAAAGCATTGCTAGCCAAAGAAGATCGCCGAGAAGTTATTAAAAAATTCAATCACAACAAAGATATAGCTGTCAACTTCTCACCCGAAATCACCCCTTGGGGCGGTTCGCCAGACACTTCATACACAGCTGCAACGGATCTTGGAGGACAAAATGCCACGAATTATTCAGGCATTGGCAAATTAGCAGCCAAAAGATTTAAAAATATGGGATGCTATATTTTTAAAGATACCCTAAATTTAGATCCAACTTCTTACGG